>CACDZF010000003.1 GCA_902557385.1 uncultured Pelagibacteraceae bacterium | reverse complement strand
ATTGAACAAATCAAATTTTATCCAAGTAATAAAGTAAAAAAATATATTTTAATTGATAAAAAAATTTCAAAAAATAATCATATAAGATTTAAAGGATCTGATTTTAAAAAAAAAGAATTAATTATTTCCAAAGGCGAAATAGTACAGCCACAACATATTCTAGCCTTTAAAAGTTTAGGTATAAAAAAAATAAAAGTAATGTCTAAACCTAATATATTATTTTTTTCTACTGGAAATGAAATTTCTGAAAAAAACAAGATAAATGATTGGCAAGTAAGAAATTCAAACAGTTATTATATTAAATCTTTATCTAAAAATTTTTTATTTAACTTTATTGATGGAGGGTTATTGAAAGATAAAGATAATTTACTTTTTGAAAAAAAATTAAATAAAAGCTTAAATTCAAAAATCGATATCATTATTACTTCAGGAGCAGTTTCTGCTGGAAAATTTGATTTTGTTCCATCAATTATAAAAAAATTTAAATTAACAAGTTTTTTTAAAGGTGTTTCAATAAGACCAGGAAAACCAATTTTGTTTGCCAAATTTAAAAATAAACAAAAATGTTTTTTTGGATTACCTGGTAATCCAATTTCATCGGCGGCATGTTTTAGATTTTTTGTATACCCTTACGTATGCAATATACTTGGTTTGCAAAAAGAAAAACCATTTAAAGCTATTTTAAAAAAAGATTTTGAAAAAAAAAGGAAATTTACTAGATTTTTAAAAGCGAAATTAATCTCAACTAAAAATGGAACTTTAGAAGTAGAAATTTTAACTGGTCAAGAGTCTTTTAGAATTAAATCATTTATTAAATCAAATGTATGGGCAATTCTTAAGTCTGGCAAATCTCTATTTAAAAAAGGTCAATTAATTGAATGTTTCAGTCCAATTTTATCAAATAAAAATATTTTTTATTAGATATCATTTTTATTGTGGAAAACTTCATTAGAGATTAAGAATTGCAAATGTTAGAAATAAAAAACGAAAGAATAGCAATCCCAATAGTATTATTTGCAGGACTTTTGTGGTCATTTGGCCCTTTGGTAGTTCGCTATATGGATCAACCAAATCTTAATCCCTGGCAGTATTTATTTACCAGAGGTGTTGTAATTTTTATTATTCTAAATATTTATTTATTTTTTTTAGAAGGTAAGAATTTTTATAAAAACTATTTTAATATTGGATTATCTGGCTTAATAGGAGGATGCGGTCTTGGTGTAGCCATGATAACATTTATTTTGTCTATAACTAATACCACGGCCGCAGTCACTTTACTCTGTTTAGCCGCAATGCCTTTTTTGACAGCTCTATTGGGTTTTTTATTTCTTAAAGAAAAAATTTCTTATAACGTTTGGATAGCAATTACAGTAGCAGCCGTAGGAATAATGATTATGGCTTTAGAAAACCCAGATAAATCCTCTATTTTAGGTTTGATCTTTGGGTTAGCATCCGCAATAGGTTTTTCAGTCTTTTCTGTATCTTTAAGATGGAGAAAGGAAACACCTAAATTCACAACAGTTGCATTTGCTGGATTTTTTTGTGTGATATTTTCTTCAGCAATGTTATTTTATAATGGAGAAGGTTTTATATCATCGAATTATAACCAAGGATTGTTTGCAGTGCACGGAACTCTGGTTTGTTTTGGTTTAATTTTATATTCAACAGGATCAAAAGTAATACCGGCTGCAGAATTAACATTATTATCTTTAACAGAAATTATTGGAGGTATTTTTTGGGTTTGGTTCCCATTGTTTGGAATCAATGAAGTTCCATCAAATAATACTATAATTGGAGGGTTTTTAATTTTTATGTCTATATGTCATTATAGTTTAACAATAAAAACTAACCGAAGATTTATAGGACTTAATTAATCATGAATGATAAAAAAGTTATTGTTAATAGTTGGAATGAATGGGATCCACTTAAACACGTAATTGTAGGTAGGGCAGATGGTTGTTGTATACCAGCTCCAGAACCAGCTTTGGACGCGAAAGTGCCAGAGGACTCTGATATGAAAGGTCAATACGGTCCTCGATTAAAAGATACCGTAGATAAAGCCAATCAATTACTAGATAATTTTGTTAATATTTTAGAAAAAAGAGGAGTTAAAGTTGATAGACCAGTTCCATTAGATTTTAATAAAGAAATTTCTACACCGGATTGGAAAGTTGAAAGTATGTTTGGATGTATGCCAGCACGCGATGTTATCTTAACTGTTGGAAATGAAATGTTAGAAGCAACAATGAGTTATAGATGTAGATGGTTTGAATACTTGAATTATAGACCACTTATTAAAAAATACTATGAACAAGATCCAAATATGAAGCATGAGTCAGCACCAAAACCTAGATTAACAGACCTTGATTATAGAAAAGATTATTTATCTGAAAAAATCGGGATACAAAAAAGATTAGAGTGGACTGAAAAAAAATTTTTTGTAACAACAGAAGAAGAGCCTCTTTTTGATGCAGCAGATATTTTAAGATTTGGAAAAGATTTAGTAGTTCAACATGGATTCACAACTAATCTTAAAGGAATCGATTGGTTAAATAGACATTATAAAGATCATAGAGTTCATCCAGTTAATTTCCCAGGTGACCCATATCCAATTCATATTGATGCTACATTTACACCGATAAAACCAGGTATAATTATTAACAATCCTCAAAGAAAACTTCCAAAAGAACAAAGAAAACTATTTGAAGATAACGATTGGAAAATAATTGATGCCGCCCAACCAGCTCATAATACACCACCACCATTGTGTTATTCATCAGTATGGTTATCTATGAATGTTTTAGTTTTAGATCCAAAAACTGTTTGTGTAGAAAAAAGTGAAATTTACCAAGCAGAACAATTAGATAAATTGGGCATGGAAGTAGTGCCAGTTGATTTAAGAGACGCTTATGCTTTTGGCGGTGGGCTTCACTGTTGTACTGCAGATGTTTACAGAGAAGGGAAACTTGAAGATTATTTTCCTAAACAATAATTAGCTAGGATTTTGTTTTAAAAACTCAATATATTTTATAACTTCATCAAGTTTTTTATCATCTATATCTTTGTAGCTATTATTAAATTTATTTTTTACACAAATTGCAACATGAGCGTAAGGATTCCTCCCATTAGGATGATTTGGATGTTCAGGTAATTGATTTTGTAAATAATCGCCAGCTTCCTGAATTATTTTCCAGAGTTTAATTGCGTTTTCTTTATTCACAGAATTTAAAGAAAAAATTAATTTAATTCGTCTTTTTTTACTTGTTCTTGTATTAATTCTTCCTTAAATTGTTGCATTTCTTGTTCTTTAAGCCTTTGAATTTCTAAATCTTTTAATCTTATTTGTTCGTCTTTTAATCTTTCTTTATTTTCTTTTCGTTTTTTATCTTCATCAAATTTTAATTCCCATTCTTTTAATTTTTGCATTTCAATATCTTTGATTTTTTGTTCCTCTAATTTTATTTTTTGCTCTTCTGATTTTTTTCGTTTTCTTTCTTTTTGTTCTTTTTGTTTTTGCTCTTCTTCTCTTACTTTTAAGTCGATATCTTTTCTTTTTTGTTCTTCTTCTTTTAATTTTATTAAATTATCTTTTTGTAATTGGTCTTTATCTTTTCGTCTTAAATCTGTGTCTTTTAGTCTTAAATCTTCATCTTTTTTTCTTTGCTCTTCATCTTTTATTTTCAGATCTCTTTCTTTTTGAGCTAATTCTTCTTCTTTTAATTTTATTCTATCTTCCTCTTTTTCAATTTTTTCTTCTCTTGCTCGTAAATCTTTTCTTTCTTGAACAAGTCTTTTTGCCTCTTCTCTCTCTTCTAATTTAATTTTTTTTAACTTATTAGCTTCTTGTTGTTTTTTAAAATCAATATAAGCTTTGCCAAGTGATTTCGGAAAAATCCCTTTAATTAAACCTTGGTTCTTAATTTTTCTTTTCTTTTTCTTTTTCATTTTATAAAAAACTTATTTCAGCAAAAAAACGTTAATTTCGCAAGCATAAGATTAAACTTTTGTGTCCAAGATGTGTTCAACTGTAAGTGGATTAATTATAGTGAAGTTATTTTATTTTAGCTTTCTTTTGTCTCGGTTTCTTGAGTTGCTTGATCTTGCTTTTTGTAACTTACACCTTTTCTATCCAGCATTTTCTTAACTTTTTCTGTATATGGTTCTTCAATATGTTCTGTTGTTGGATTTAATTCCATGCCAATTGGAGTTATAGTTTGAGGAACAGGAACGAATTGTGAGTCCGGATTTTCTTGGGAAGGTCTAATTTTCATTCTATAAATTCCAAAAAATCCAATTAAACTATGAAAAATAATTAAAAATACAAAAAATCCGTTTGATCCTACTAAATCCATAAATATCGAACATAAGAAAGGACCGCTAATTGCACCTAACCCAAACGCAAATTGTAAACCTGCTCCTGCAGCAACAAATTTATCTTTTGTTATAAAGTCATTTGTATGAGCTAAAATTAAAGAAAACATTGGTAAGCTACAAAAAGCAAAAAATGTTAAAAATATATAAAACCAAAATTTACTTCCCAATCCTCCAGGTAGATGCATAGTGGATGATGAAAAAATTGATAGCAAAGCAAACAATGAAGCACCAAAAGTTGAATAAATTATAACTAATCTTCTATCATATTTGTCAGACAAATTACCAATAGGGTATTGTGATATGGCTCCAGATATTGCTAGAAGAAAGGTTACTAAAGAAATTTCAAAAATTGTAAAATTCATTGAAGCTGCATATACTGCTAAAAGAGTGAATAGGGCAGATTGTGTTGTTCCATAAAAAACAGCACCAACCATTCCCAAAGGGGAACATTCATATAATTCTTTTAAAGACATGCTTTTTATTTTTTTAAAATTTGGTGGTTTTCTTTTTGTCAGCAAAATCGGTATTAATGCAGCAGACATAATTACTGATATCAAAATAAAAGGTTCAAAATTTTCAGGTCTGCTAAAATTAAGAAGAAACATTCCGACTCCCATCGAGCTATATAGAATGATCATATAAATAGACAAAACCTTTCCTCTGTTTTTGTTACTAGATCTGTCATTTAACCAACTTTCAGCAATTGTATAAATACAAACCATAGAAAAACCTGTACCGACTCTTAAAAAAAACCAGGTAAATGGGTTAATAAAAACTGAGTGCATTAAAACAGTCAATGATGCAATAGAAGCGAAAGCTGCAAATACTCTTATATGACCAACGCCTGAAATAATATTTGGTATTGTTCTTGCACCAATAAAATATCCAACAAAGTATCCAGACATCATAAAACCTGTTGAAGCTAAGCTAAAATTTTCAGTGACAGCTCTTACACCCAACAAAGAACCTTGGAACCCATGGGCGGTCATAATTAAACCCATGCCAAGAAAGAGAGCCCAAGAATTTTTTAAAACCTTATTCATAAATCGACAGCTTATTATTTCTCATTTTAGACGAAATCAAGCTTTTAATGTGTCTAAGTTATGAATTTTTTATTTTAAGAAATGAGTGAATTGCAATTGTTAATATTATTATCGATCCACCTTGTATAGTTTCTAATGATGGTTGCTCTTTAATGAACACCCATACCCATATTGGTCCTATGATTGTTTCCAGTAAAAAAAAAAGGTTAACCTCTGCTGCAGATATGAATCTTGGTGCAATAGTTACCAAGACAAAAGGTAAAGCTACGCACATTACACACATTATAGGAACAATAATTATATCTGTTTTATTCAGCGAGAAGCTTTCAACAAAAAATATTGCAAACATAGCAACTATAAGTTTTCCCGCAACCGCCGCTGGGACTAGATCTTTCTTTTTTGCCGACCTGACTATTACTGCTCCGATAGCAAGTCCAAGAGCTGTTACTAAACCAAAAAAGTCTCCAAAAAAATTACCTAATTGTATAGAGTCATAAAAAATATAAACAGCTGCACCAAAAGTAATAATTATAGCTGTCCAGGTTTTTTTATCTGGCATTTCTTTTAAAAAAATTCCACCTAAAATGGCTGAAAGCATTGGAGCCATTGCTATCATAACCAAAGTATTTGCAACGTTTGTATTCTGTATTGAAACTATGAAAGTAATATTAGTTATTGCGAAAGTTAAGGAATAAAAAATTCCATGAACTCCCATAGAAAAAAAAACTTTAAAAAAAGTTCTTTTGTAAAAAATTAATAGACCAGCCAAAACAACAAAAAAAGGTATAGCACCTCTATAAAAAAGCATGCCCCATGTATCTATATTGCTGAGCCTGATAAACAAAGAATCTGGAGTGATGAAAAATACAGCGATAAAAGCTAGCAACGAACCTTTTTGTTGATTAGATAGATTTTTCATCAATATAATTTTCAACTTCGTTTAAACTTTTAAGCTTTTCCGAGCAAGTTTGATTTTTGCAAATTAAAACAAAATTTTCTTCACTATTTTCTTTATATATAAAGGTGGCTTTTTCAAAATATTTTTTTAGCAATTTATCCTTTATATCTTTGAGCTTTTTATCATCACCATTAAATGTGAAAGTTATATTTTGATCGCAGATATCTAGAATTTTTAGATAGCTAAACATCTGAGAGTAGCTATTATTAATTGAGGAATGATAAGATTTTTTTAATGTTTCTATTTTTTCTTTCCAAAAAATATCCTCAGTAATATTAAATATTTTTGTACATGCTAATAGGAAAATCCCGTTTCCATTTGGTATATTGTTATCAATTACATCTATAGGCTTTACAAAAAGATCATTAGAATTTTTTATATTTTTTTGTAATAGATTATTATCTTCATCATAAAAAGAATTCCAAGTTTCCTTTAACAGTTCAGAACATTTTTTTAGAGAATTATCATCTTTATTAATTTCATAAATTGAAACTAAAAGGAGACAGTAGTAAGCATAATCTTCTAAAAAAACATCTACTTCTTTTCTACTTTTATTGTAACAATGAAAAATATTATTATTAAGCAACGTTTGCAGACTACTAAAATAGTTTATTGCTTTGTTATAAATATTTTTGTCGTCTAAAATAAAAGAAGAATGTAAAATTGAATAAATCCAAAAACTATTTAAGTCAGTCTGTGTTTTGTCGTCAAAAAAAGGTTTAATTCTTTTTTGTCTTAATTGTAAAAGTTTATTTTCAATTTTTTTAATATTATCTTTTTCATCAACGTTAACAATAATATCTGTTTTTTCTATTAAAATATTTGATCCTTCAAAATTACCTTCTTTCGTAATTTCATATTTCTTTTTAAAAAGTTCAAAATCAGATTCTAATAATTTTTCAAGCTCATTGTATTTCCATACATAGTACTTACCTTCAATTCCCTCACTATCAGCATCGTAAGCTGAACCAAGTAAATTATCCTTATTTTTAAATTGAGAATTAATAAAATTGATGGTTTGTTTTAATTTTTCCTTAAAATAATTATCATTTGTATAGTTAACAAAATTATTTAGAATTTTGACAAACAATATATTATCATAAAGCATTTTTTCAAAGTGCGGCACAATCCATTTGTCATCTACAGTATATCTTGCAATACCACCTTCAAGTTGATCATATATTCCTTTTGAAGAAATATTTTTTAAAAGTTTTTCTACTGCATTAAAAAAACTTTCTTTTTTATTTTTGAAATAAAAATATAAAATAGTATCGAAAATATAAAATTGAGGAAATTTTGGAGCTCCTTGAAACCCTCCATTTTCTTTATCCATATATTGTAATATTTTTTCAGCCAATGGTTCTAAATCTTGTTTCAGTACAGAATTTTTAAGGTTTAATTCTTTAAAAACCATTTTCATCTGTGAAACTTGTGCAATGATTTTTTCTCTGTTTTCTAAATAAACTTTTGAAACATTTTCTAAAACTTTACTAAAACTTGGTCTCCCTTGCATGTCATTTGGAGGAAAATAAGTCCCGCCAGTAAATGGAACACCATTTTCATCTAAAAACATAGAAAGGGGCCAACCACCTTGCGCCCCAGTTAAAATTCCTAAACTTTTCTGGAAAATAAAATCAAGATCAGGTCTTTCTTCTCTATCAACCTTAATATTAATAAATTTTTCATTCATGATCTTAGCTGTTTCAATATTTTCAAAACTTTCGTGAGCCATAACATGACACCAATGACAGCTAGCGTAACCAACACTTAAGAAAATTGGTTTTTTTTCATTCTTAGCCATTAATAAAGTTTCTTTTTTCCATGGCATCCAATTAACAGGGTTAGTCTCGTGTTGTCTTAAGTATGGACTGTTTTCATTCTTTAGTTGATTGGTCATAAATATCAGTTAAAAGAGATATTTATTGAGAGTAAGGTTTTCTCGAAAATATTTTTTTTACAATTGGTTCAAAGTATTTTAAAGGCAATGACTTATAATTAGGATCAAAAGATCCTTGATCGTATTTTTCACAAAAATCAACTGTTGCCTGATAATACTTATGTCCTATGTATTTATCTCTTATATTTCTATTCCCTCCCAAATGATGCGCATAGTAATAAGCTTGAAATTCTCCATGTTTTTCAACTATCCAATGAGTTTTTTCTGAAACGTAAGGTTTTAGTATTGAAGCTGCGTATTCTGAATGATTCATAGGAGCCAATTCATCACCGATATCATGAAGTAATGCTGCAACTATCATCTCTTCATCTTCACCAGCTTTTAAAGCTTTTGTAGCACTTTGTAGAGAATGTTCTAATCTTGATACTTTGTAGCCTTCAAGAGTTTCAGTAAGACCTGACATAAATTTCAATATTCTATCTGCTGTATGACTTGCGTATTCTTTTTCATGTTTATCTAAAAAAAGATAATCTTCCTTTGTTCCATTTTTCATTTCTGTAAAACTTACTTTTTTCATTAATTATTTGATGCAGTACTTAATAATGATAATTGAGTAACTTTATCCTCTCCGAGTTCATCAATTATTTTAACAGGATAGTCACCAGTAAAATGGTGGTCGGTTAATTGAGGATATATATTATTTCTTTTGTCAAATCCCATAGCTTTATATAGACCATCAATATTTAGAAACTTTAAGG
Source organism: uncultured Pelagibacteraceae bacterium (assembly GCA_902557385.1). GTDB lineage: Bacteria > Pseudomonadota > Alphaproteobacteria > Pelagibacterales > Pelagibacteraceae > Pelagibacter. The sequence continues at coordinate 99,865 of CACDZF010000003.1, read as the reverse complement.
ATTTTGCACCTATTAATTCACAAATCTTATCTACTGAATTATTCGCTGCTAACAATTCTTTCTTTGTTGGGGTATCGACACCATAAAAATCAGGAAATTTTATTTCAGGACTTGCAATTCTTACATGAATTTCTTTTGCGCCGGCATCATACAGCATTTTTACTATTTTTGATGAGGTTGTACCTCTTACCAAGGAGTCATCCACTAATATAATTTTTTTATTTTTAATTACTGATAAATTAGCATTAAGTTTAAGCTTAACTCCTAAGCTTCTAATTCGTTGCGATGGCTCAATAAAAGTTCTTCCAACATAATGATTTCTTATTAAACCTAAATCAAAATTGATTTTTTTTTCTTGCGCATATCCCAAAGCCGCAGCATTACCTGAGTCTGGAACTGGAACAACTAAATCAGCATCTAGATTTTCTTGTTTTGATAATTCTGCACCAAAACTTTTTCTATATTCATAAGCCGTTTTTCCATTTAATATACTATCAGGTCTTGAAAAATATATATATTCAAATACACAAGGTCTAATTTTTTTTGGAGGAAAAGGTTTTACACTTTGAAGTTTATCATTTTCGATACAAACAATTTCACCGTTTTCTACTTCTCTAACGAATTTTGCACCAATTATATCCAAAGCACAAGTTTCCGAAGCTAAAACATAAGAATTCTTCAGTTTTCCAATGACCAATGGTCTAATTCCATAAGGATCTCTCACCCCGATTAATATATTTTGCGTCATAACTACTAATGCATAACCACCTTGAATTTGAAAAAGTGCATCTATAACTTTATCAATTGTTTTGGCTCTTTTGGATCTTGCTATTAATTTAACAATGGTTTCAGTATCCGATGTTGTATAAAAAATTGATCCTTCCTCGACCATTTTTTTTCTTAATGTAATAGCATTAGTTAAGTTACCATTGTGTGCTACACCGATACCTCCTGCGTTAGTATCAGCGAAAAAAGGTTGAATATTTCTTAATGTTGTACCTCCAGTTGTAGAATATCTATTATGACCTATTGCATAATTACCTGGTAAAGTTTTTATAACTTTTTCTTTACTAAAATTATCTCCAACTAAGCCAAATCTTTTTTCTGAGTGATATTTTTTTCCATCAAAAGATACAATTCCACAACCTTCTTGACCCCTATGTTGAAGAGCATGAAGACCTAGAACTGTTAAAGCAGAAGCATCTCGGTTATTACTAATACCAAATACAGCACATTCTTCCTTTATTTTAGGGTTATAGATCTTGAACTTTTTCTTTTGCATCTTTGTATTCTTTTTCATTTGGAAATTCTTTTACTAGATAGTTACTACCTTTTTGAACATATGAAAAGGCATAGGATTTAGAAATATTTAATGGCCAATTCTTATAATTATAGAAGATATTTATAGTTGCAAAAACACAAACACAAACAATGTATGCTCGCACAAAACCAAAGAAAAAGCCAAAAACAGTATCAACTTTACCGATTCCCGAGTATTTAACTGTTTTAGATATACCTTTGTTTACGATTAATATTACAAATATAATTACAATAAATAAACCAATTCCTAAAACTAAATCGAGTATATACTGATTATCAATTACATCCTTTACGTGAGGTTTAATTTTAGGAAAAAGAATCAATGTAATGACATAAGCCAGTAACCATTTTGAAGCTGACAAAATACTTAATACAAAACCTTTTGAAGAACATCTAATTAGAGACCAAATAGTAATAATTAGATAAATTAAATCGAAACCAGAAATTGATTTATAAAAATCTAATAGATTATCAGCCATTACTTCTGAATTTCTCCAAATGGCTTAAATAACAATATTAGTGATGGCAATAAAGTTAAAACAGATACCATTGCCAACAACATTGCTATCCCTGTAAACACTCCAAAATAAATTGTTGGTATAAAATTTGAAAAGACTAAAATCGAAAAACCAAAAACAATAGTGATAGATGTATTTAGTATTGCAACTCCAACTGTAGAATGACACAATTTAAGTGTTTCTGAATAGTTATTATTTTGACTAAATTCTTCCTTAAATCTATAAATGTAATGGATGCTATTGTCGACAGCTATACCAATCGTAATTGCGGCAATTGTTATTGTCATCATATCAAGAGGTATTCCAAGCAAACCAATTATTCCTAAAATAAAAAAGGCAGCAATAAAATTTGGCACAACTCCAATCAAGGATAATTTCAAATTTTTAAAGAGGATGATAAACATTGCAAATATACCAATCATTACAAAACCAAGGGTTAAAATTTGTGATTTAAATAAACTTTGTAAAAGATTATTAAATAAAATTAAAACACCTGCTAACTTAAATTCCTCTTTTTTAAGACCTAATTTATTTTCTAAATCATAATTAATTTTATTGATTAAGTCGTTTCTTCTTAAATTTTCTTGGGAATCTTTAATCCTTAAATTAATTCTTGCTTCGTTATCTTCAATTGAAATATAAGGATCAACTATTTCTTTTTTAATAGTTTCAGGAATTTTTGAGTATAAAACACCCATTTCTAAAGTTCCTAGAGGTTTGTTGTTATTTAATTGTTCTGCAACTTTAAGAATTGATGAAAATGATAAAACTTTACCAACAGCCGGTAAGCCATCAAGATAGTTATGAACTTTTTCTATTTTATCAATTTTATCTTTAGTAAACCAATATTTTTCATTATCTTGACTGTCTTCATCTTCCCAATCTTCAAATTCATCGTCTTCGCTATTTGTTTCATTTTTTTTCTGAGCCGGAAATTTTATAATTATTTCCAAAGGTGTTGTGCCCCCTAATTTTTCATCGATAAGCTTCATACCTTTGTATATTTCAGTCTTTTTGTTGAAATAATTTATAAAACTGTTTTCCACTTCCAAACGAGAAATTCCAATTACGCTTAAAATTATTACTACTCCGGTTATTGAAAAAATAATTTTATTATTATTTATAGAAACTTTACTGAAAAGTTCAGTGATCTTAGATTTATTTTGTTCTTTAATACTTATTTTTTCAGAGGATAAAAAATTAAGCAAAGTAGGCAATAAAGTAAATGTAACAATAAAAGAAGTTAATAATCCCAAGGTCATCATCCAGCCAAAATCTATAATGGGCTTAATTTCACTAAAAATTAGAGATAGAAATGCACAAATTGTAGTAAGTACAGTGTAAAGAATAGGCCAAAACATTTTTGATGTAGCCATTAAAATTATATCTAAATTTTGTATTCCAGGATTATTTTTTTTTAATTGCAAAAATCGGGTACTCATATGAATATTCATTGCCATTGTAAGAATTAACATTAAGGCAATAAAATTTGATGATATCACAGTAACTTTCCAATTTAGAAGTCCAAGCAGACCAGTCATAATTGTAACAGAAAAAAAACAACTGCTTATTGGTACAATTATCCAAATTAACTTTCTAAAGACAAACCAAAGTGTTCCAATAATAAATAATAAAACACCAACTCCAAAAACTATTATGTCACTTTTAATAAATGACATCATATCGTCAGCAATCATAGGTATTCCCCCTAGAAAAATTTTAGCATCTTTGCTGTAAGTTTTAATTATTTCTCTTATCTCTAAGATATTTTTGTGGTTCTTTTTTTTTATTAGATCTTTATATTTTTCTAATTCATCTTGATCTTTAATATTTTTAATTTTTTCATCTTTTTTAATATTAACTATAATACCAGAAGTTTTTCCATCTTCGCTAATTACAAAATTTCTAAATACAGGACTATTTAATATTTCATTAAAACCTCTTTGCTTATCAACGCCTTCATCTTTTAATGTTACAAAGTTTTTCAGCCTTTCTGCAAGTGGTGCTTCAGAATTATTTAAAAGTGGAATATCTAACAATGTTATAACGTTGTGAACCCAATCAAGACTTTGAATTTTATATTTTAAACTTAGTAGATTATTGATGGAACTTTCTGAAGTTATGCCATTTTCGGGGGTATAAGTTAGAACTAAAAAATCCTTAGAACCGTATCTTTCTGTAATTTCTCTTAGATATTTTAGATCTGGATCTCCTTCAATTAACAAAGTATCAGATGATGCATCTAGTCTAAAATCTTTTGAGAAGTAACCAAAACCCAATAATGCAACTATTAAAAGAAGAAGAATTAGTTTTGGTTTTTCGATAATATTTTTCTGATATAGTTTTGCAATCATAAACAATACTATATATTTGATATTAGGTAGTTTGAGTATCTTTAAATTTAGTAAACATTGCTTCAAATTCTAGCATTATGTTTCCTGTTGGTCCGTGTCTTTGTTTTCCAATAATAATTTCTGCAAGATTTGATACTTCATTCATTTTTGCTTGCCATTCCGCATGTTCTACCGTTGCTACTCTTGGTTCTTGTTTTTCTAAGTAATATGATTCTCTATAAACAAACATAACTACATCAGCATCCTGTTCAATTGATCCAGATTCTCTTAAGTCTGATAATTGAGGTTTTTTTTGATCCCTTTGCTCAACAGCTCTTGAAAGCTGAGATAACGCCAAAACAGGCACAGATAACTCTTTTGCTATAGCTTTTAAACCTTGAGTGATTTCAGAGATTTCTTGAACTCTTCCATCTTTATTATTTATCGTAGCTCTCATTAGCTGAATGTAGTCAACTACAATCATATCTAAACCATGAAGTCTTTTAATTCTTCTTGCACGATTGCTTAATGCTGCAATGCTAATTGCAGGAGTTTCATCAATAAATAAAGGCAGCTCAGAAATAGTTTTTGATGTTTCAATAAATTTATCAAATTCTTCATCTGATATTTTTCCTCTTCTAATATTATGCGATGTAATTCTAGACTGTTCAGCCAATATTCTGGTAGATAATTGTTCTGATGACATTTCTAAAGAAAAAAAGGCTATTGAGGATTTTTTATTTTCATCTTGTAATTTTTTAGCCGCATTAAATGCAATATTAGTTGCTAAAGCTGTTTTACCCATTGAGGGTCGTCCGGCAATTATTATTAAATCTGATTGATGTAAACCTCCAAGTCTATCATCTAGGTCTCTAAGACCGGTAGGAACTCCAACGATTCCTTCCTCATTTTTGTAAGCATTAGAAGCCATTTCAATTGTTAACTTCATTGCTTCATCAAACTTTACCAGCGAAGAACTAAAAGAACCTTTTTCTGCAAGGTCAAATAAAAATTTTTCCGAATTTTCTATAATTTTTTGACCAGAAATATTTAAATCATTAACTTTAGCACTGTCTATCGTATTTTCAGATATTTTAATTAATTCTCTTCTAACATACATGTCATAAATAATTTTTGAATACTCAATTGTTTGTCTTGAAGAAGAAGAGAATTTTGTAATTTTCACTAAATATTCAGGTACATCTATATCATCTTTTTCTTTTTCGAAATGATTTTTTAAAGTTATAGGATTTGCAAGCATGCCCTTATAAATAAGGTTTTCGATAGCAGCAAAAATTCTTTGATGCAAAGGATCATAAAAATTTATACTTGTAATTAAAGTACTAATATCATCAAAAATTTCATTTTGTAATAAAATGGATCCCAAGACTGATTGTTCTGCCTCAATATTATTTGGTAACTCGTCATAATTATTTTTCACCAAACTAAGGCTTTTGTTCATGCGAAAATTGTATATTAAAAAAAATTTAAAAAAAATATATAAATTATAGTGGGGAAAAGATTGTATAATTATTAAGTAGTTTCTTCTGCTACTACTTTAACATCTATTACAGCTTGTATTTGAGAATGTAAGTCAATTTTTACTTTAAAATTGCCTAAAGATTTTATTTCTTTTGCTAGTTGCATCATTGAAGGTTTAATTTCTAATTTTTCTTTTTCAAGTATAATTTTAGAAATTTCAGTAGGTTTCACTGAACCATACAATTCATTATTTTCTGTGCTTAATTTTTTAATTGTAAACTGTTTGTTATTAATTGCTTCAAATACTTTTTTAGCTTCTTTCATTTTCTCTTGATCTTTTTTTCCAAGTTGGGATTTAATTTTTTCAACTTCTTTTATGTTTTCTTTTGAAGCATGAAGAGCCTTTTTATTTGCTAACAAATAATTTCTAGCAAAACCTCTTTTAACATCTATCACATCACCGATAGATCCAATTTTTCTTAAATTTTCAAGCAGTATTACTTTCATTAAATTAATGCTAAATTTCTGGCCCTTTTAATAGATACAGATAGTTCTCTTTGCTTTTTTTGACTAACATTTGTAATTCTTGATGGGAGTATCTTCCCATTTTCAGAAATATATCTTTTTAATAGTTTAATATTTTTATAGTCAATTATTGGGGCCCCTTTGATAGAAAGTGGGCATGATTTTTTAAATTTATATTTGTTTGGTTGAAAAATACTTAGTTTTGCAAAGTTGTTTTGTTTATTCTTTTTTCCACCGACTCTTTTCTTTTTGAACATAATTTAATTTTTCTTTTCAGTTTCTGCTTTTTCTTTTTCTTCAAAATAATTTGTATTAAGATCAAATTTTTTAACTTTAACAGTTAAGTATTTTATTAAATTTTTATCAATTCTCTCATTTTTTTCTAACTCATCTATAATCTTACCACTACCCTTAAATTTAAAATGGATATAATTTCCTTTTTTATTCTTCTTAATTATGTAAGATAAATTCAAAAGTCCCCACATTTCAGTTTTAACTATATTACCCTCATTTTTTTCAACTATTTTTGAATATTTCTCTGTAAGTTGTTTAATTTGAGAAGGACTTACATCCTGTCTGGCTACTATTGTATGTTCGTATAAATTCATATTTGATTATTTATAAAAATTGAGGATATACTATTATAATTGTTTAATTACAACAGTTAAAAGTGTATAAAAATTTAAAGTATTTAAATGTTTTCTGTAATTTTTCCTGGCCAAGGCTCACAAATAGTTGGAATGGCATCAGAATTTTATTCAAAGTTTGAGCTATTTAAAAAACTTTATAGACAAGCTGATGAAGTTTTGAATTTTCCTTTGTCAAAGTTGATTTTAGAAGGACCAAAAGAAAAATTAGACTTAACCGAAAATACACAGCCAGCAATTTTTTTAGTCGGGTATTCGATTTTTCAAATTTTAAAAGAAGAATATAAAATAGATTTAAATAAAGCAAAATTTTTTGCTGGTCATTCTCTTGGAGAGTACACAGCTTTAGCTTGCGCAGGAGCATTAGATTTCGAAAGTACATTAAAAATTCTTAAATTTAGGGGTAATGCCATGCAAAGTGCCGTGCCAAAAGGTGTAGGTGGAATGTTAGCCATATTAGGTTCTAATACAGAAACTATAGAAAAAATATTTAGTGATAATAAAGATAAGTATCAATGCTTTGTTGCAAATGATAATTCAAATGGACAACTAGTTGTAAGCGGAAAAATAGAAAATATTGATAAACTTTCTTTAGACCTTGCATCTAAAAGTATAAAAAATATTAAACTACCTGTCAGCGCTCCTTTTCATTGCCACTTGATGAGTAAAGCTACAGAGTTGATGAAAAAAGAAATTGAAAAATTGGAATTTGGTGATTTTCAAACTCCACTAATTTCAAATGTTACCGCAACTGAAATACAAGATAAAGTTTCATTGAAAGATTTATTGGTCAAACAAATTGAAAGCAGAGTAAGATGGAGAGAGAGTGTTTTATATATGATTAATAATGGAGTTAATCAATTTATTGAGATTGGACCAGGAAAAGTATTGTCTGGCTTGGTTAAAAGAATAGACAAGAATGTAAAAATTAGTGCAATAAATAAAGAAGAAGATATAAGTATAATTAATATAAATGATTAATTTCAAAGGTAAAAAAATACTAATAACAGGAGCCACAGGTGGTATAGGAAATGCTCTTGTTAAAAAATTTTTGTCTTTAGATGGAACAGTTTTGGCAACTGGTACTAATACTGAAAAACTAGACTCCTTAAAAAAAGAATTTCCAAATATTAATGTGCTGAAATTTGATATTTCTGATCACTCTAAGATAGAAGAATTCATCGAAAATGTGTCTTCTCAATTAGTGGGTTTAGATGTCTTAGTTAATAATGCGGGCATAACAATGGATAATTTATCATTAAGAATGAAAAATGAAGAATGGAAAAAGGTAATAGATGTAAATTTAAGTTCAACTTTTTATTTATGCAAACATGCAATTAAAAAAATGTTAAAAAATAAATATGGAAGAATAGTCAATATTACCTCTATAGTTGGACACACTGGAAATTTAGGTCAAGCAAATTACTCAGCATCAAAGGCTGGTATGGTTGCAATGTCAAAAAGCTTAGCAATAGAGTATGCAAAAAAAAATATAACAATAAATTGTGTTTCACCTGGATTTATCCAATCAAAAATGACAGATAAAATAGTTGAAAGTATTAAAGCAGTTTTAACTTCTAGAATTCCAATGAGCAAGCTAGGAACGGGTGAAGATGTATCAAATACTGTTGCTTTTTTATCATCAGATGCTGCATCTTATATTACAGGGGAAACAATACATGTTAATGGAGGCATGTATATGGCTTGACAAAGTTAATTAATAATCTAATAACGAAAATATAACAAAAAAAGGATTAATTATGTCAGATGATGTTTCAAGCAAAGTTAAGAAAATAGTTGCCGACCACCTTGGCATAGATGAAGCTAAGGTAACAGAAGAATCAAGTTTCATAGATGATTTAGGAGCTGATAGTTTAGATACAGTGGAATTAGTAATGGCTTTTGAAGAAGAGTTTGGTTCAGAAATTTCAGATAGTGAAGCTGAAAAAATTCTAACCGTAAATGACGCTATTAAATTTATTGAGAGTAAAAGTAATTAGATATAATTAAATGTCATCCACAAATGATGGTTCAATGATAATCTTGTCATCACCATCTGGTGCCGGCAAAACAACGCTTGTAAAATTATTAGCAAAATCAAAAAATTATCAAATCTCAATTTCCCACACTACAAGAAAACCAAGAGAAAACGAGGCTAATGGCAAAGACTATTTTTTTATTAATGAAAAAGAGTTTAAAGACTTAATTAATAAAGAAGATTTTTTAGAATACGCAAAAGTTTTTAATAATTTTTATGGAACTACTCTAAAACCGGTTAAAGATAATCTAGATAATGGTAAAAATGTTATATTTGACATTGATTGGCAAGGTGCTCAACAGATAAAAAATAAAGGGTTAAAATATAAATTGATAACTTTTTTTGTATTGCCTCCAAGCAAGGAAGTTTTGTTTAATAGACTTTCCAATAGAGACATGAAAGATAAAGTTATAGTAGAGGAAAGGATGAAAGAATTTAATAAAGATATATTACACTGGAAAAATTATGATTATGTCGTAATTAATGATAAATTGGATAATTGTTTTAAAGAAATATCAGCCCTAATTGATTCAGAAATAAATAAAACAAAAAATAATTATAATTTGAAGTCCATCGAAAATCACGTAAATAGTCTAATTGACTAAATTTTCATATTCTTTTGCAATTTTGTAGTAAATATCTGGAGAAAGATTTTGAGGCCTTAGTTCTATATTTAAATTTAATTTTTTGATAATTTCATCTTTTTTTTTAAATAGCTGGCTGAGAGGATTTTTAATTTTTTTTCTTCGTTGATTAAAAAAAACTCTTGTAACTATTTCTAGATTTTTTGATTTTTTTAACTTAGGATAATCTTTTTTTGGTGTGAATTTTAAAAGAGTACTTTCGACTTTTGGCTTGGGCAGGAAACAAGAAGCGTTTATATCTAATATTTTTTTTACACTGAGTTTCCAATTAGCTAAAATAGACAATCTTCCAAAGTTTTTTGAATCTGTTTTTGCTAAGATTCTATCAGCAACTTCTTTTTGAAACATTAAAATATAATTTTCATACCAGTTATTTTGATTATCGTTAGTAATCCATTTAGATAATATTTGTGTTGAAATATTGTATGGTAAATTTCCAAAGACAATCAATTTACTTGGCGAAATAAAATCTTCCGAGACTTTAAGAACATCTTTAGGAATAATTTCAATTTTTTTATCAAATCTTTCTCTAAGTTTTTTGACAAGGTTTTCATCTTTTTCAATTATAAACAATTTTTTTGGTTTTTTTTCCAAAATGGACTCTGTCAAATTACCTGTTCCAGCTCCAACTTCTAAAATGACGCTGTCAGGCAGTATATTTCCAGCTTCTACTATTTTTTTAATTATATTTTTATCTACTAAAAAATTTTGACCTAAACTTTTTTTGGGTTTAATTTCCACGGATTTGATTTAAAAATTTAAATACCTCAATCAAGCTAGTTGGATTAGATTTATTTTTTCCCAACATGGAATTATTTGGTCCATGGTCAGGAGTCATTCTCAAAAAAGGAAGTCCCAAACTAACATTAATAGCATTAAACTCATGAAGCGTTTTTATTGGTGTTAAAACTTGATCATGATACATTCCTATAACAATATTAAATTTTTTAATATTATTTTTCAAAAAAAGAGTATCCGCAGGAAAAGGTCCATTAATGTTAATATTTTTTTTTTTTAGTTTATTTATTGCAGGTATTATTATTTTTTTTTCTTCTGAAATTTTTTTATTAGTTTCGCAATGTGGATTTAATCCCGTAATGGCAAATATTGGTTTTCTCTTAAGTTTTTTCTTAAAAAATGAATTTATTGTTAAAACATTTTGAATAATCTTTTTTGTAGATATATTTTTCTTAACATCTTGTAAGGCTAGGTGGGTTGTTACGGGGCTTACAGATAATTTTTTATTATATATAAGCATTACTTCATGTCCTTTTTTATTAGATTTTTTTGCTATGTATTCAGTTATACCTAAAAATTTCTTTTTTAAAAAATGTCTCTTCGATATTGGCCCATTTATTAATACATTGGATTTTCCCATTTTTATTAGTTTTAAAGCTTCAACAAAACAATCTTTAATATATTTTGATGAGCTATAAGTAATTCTATCAAATGGTTTTTTAAATTCGAATTTAATATCTAAAACATTAATATAATTTTTTAAAATTTTTGCATTTTCTATTTCAGTTTTATTAATTGAATTTATTTTAAAATTATAATTCAATTTTTTCATCTGAGAAATTAATAATTTTTCTGAGCAAATTAGCACATAAGGTTTTTTTATTTTTTTTAATTTAATAGATTTAAATAATAATTCTAAAAAAACACTATAAGGCTCTCCAGCAACAATAATTATATTTTTACTCATGACTTATTTTAGAGTTTAATTTTAGTTTGTTAAAATAAATAATTGAAAATTGATTAAGTTGTTTATCGGTCTCAAACCTAATTAGATTATCAAGTTCGGTTTTTAAATCTTTATCAAATTTTTCAATAACGATATCTTCAAGTTTTAAAATTAAAAAACCATTTGCTACATCAATAGTTTTAGTAACCTGACCTTTTTTGATAGATTTAATCTCATTAACAATTTTTTTTGAAAGTCTATTTTCTGCCACCAAGCCTATTCTTCCACCAAAATTTGCAGTGCTAGAAATACTATAAATATTAGCTGCAGTTTTAAAACCATTCTTTTCAATTTTTTCTCTTATTTCATTGTTTTTTTTTTCAAAATTATCTTTGCTTTCAATTGAAAATAATATTTCTGATAATAAATATTTTATAATTTCATTATTATTATCCTTATTATCTTCAACTTGTTTTTTTAATTTTTCAACATTGATATTTAGTAGATTTTTATAATTATAATAAACACGTTTATTCCACAATATTTCTATTATCAATTTTTCCTTAATATCCTGCAACTTTAAATTATAACGAGCTAAGTAGTCTTTAAATTCGCTTAAATTTTCAAGTTTTAATTTTTTATAATAATTTTGAATAATACCTTCCAATATCTCATCTTTGACTGTCAGAGAACTTTCATTTTTAAGTATTTCAATTTTTTTTATTTTTTCTCTAACAAGAGACTCTCTTGCTAAATTTACCAATGACTTTTTATCAATTTTTTTCAAATCGTTATTTAATGCAATCATATAATTAGCCTCATGTACAATATCTACATTTGTAATTATTTCATTATCAACTTTGGTAACTATATAAAAATTTGACTCAGCTTTTAATATATTATTGAAAAAAAATAAAAAAAATAAATTTATTAAAATTAAATTTATTTTAACTATATTCATTATTTTATTTATTTATACCAGGGGTATTTACAGTTCCAAATGGTATAACTGTAAGTGAAAAATAAATTTGTTCCTCAGGTTTAAGATCTCCATCCTCATAATAAGATTTTTTATATTCTACAGCTGCTTTTAAGCAATCATTTTTGTATTCATAAATTAAATCATAATATTCATTAATACCCAGTTGTTTGTTTCTTCTTGTATTAAATGCTAGCGAGCTATTATCGCTTAAATTTAAAGTAGTTTTGTTTGAAAGATAACTTTCATCTCCAATTACATTATTTTTTTCTAAAAATTCAAAAGATGTTACAAAATTATTGACACTAAATGTTGCATTAACAAGGTTGTAATTTAGAGTTTGCATATCATTATCCAATGAAAAACTATATTTTAAATCAAAAAATTCTTTAGGTTTAAATAGCATTTCACCTACGACGTTAGATGATTTTCTATCTAAAGTGCTTTTTTGCGGAAGATCAGCATTTTCCTTGTCTCTAAACATAGTTGCTAAATTTAATGAAAATAACTCATTACCAAGTTTATCTATTGTTTTAAATTCATTACCTATAGTTATTGACTGACCACCTTCTATTGTTTCACTGGAACCAATCCTGTTTAATGAAAAAATATTGTTATAATCAATTATTCTATCACTACCCTTAATATCTTTTGATTTATTAGGGCTGAATCTGGCTGACAAAATAGGCGTTAAAACTCTATCAAATTTAACACCTATTTTTTTTAATGGATATTGAATTTGATACTTTATGATCGATTGTAAATTTTGATTGAGTGTATTTTTTGAAGTTTTAGAATTTTTACTATCAGAATTAGAATTTTTTAATAAAAATTCATAATTAGTTACAAAACCATTAGAAACAACATTTTTAAAAGATTGATAATTTAAATCATTTACCATTGTTTTTTCATAAACATTTGTATCATATAACTTGCTGTTACCACTTGAGGTAAAAGATAACTCGCCTTCCAAACTACTTTCAATATATTTGGTTAAACTATAGCTTGGAAAAATATACTCATATCTATCACTTGTTTCTTTAGACAGGTCCTCCCAAACTTCAGTATAAATATTTAAATCTAAATCTTTGGTATTTCCCTCAAATTCGATTTTAGAATTTAATACTGTTTCATTGTTTATTAGTGGAGATTTAGGTTTATTTGTTTTTAGATAATCATCTTCTGATACTTGTTGGATGTTAAGACCAATTTTCGAATTTTCGAAAAAATTTATATCGGTATCGAAATTTGACTTTACAAAAAAGTGGGTTCCAAGTGTTTTGCCTGTTTCAATTAGTCTAGATTTATTTAAAATACCAAAGTCCATAACGTGCTCAGAGCTTTTATTAGCCTGCCTGTATTCTGCTTGATATAATGTTTTTTGTTTATCATAAAATCTCGGAGTAAAAGTTAAATCTTTATTATTTGAAATCGCATAAAAATAAGGAACTGAAAGATAATTTCCTAGGTTATTTGATGATGATAGGGTAGGAATCAAAAATCCAGATTGTCGCTTAACCGTCGGATCTGGATGAAAAAATTTTGGAAAATATAAAATTGGTTTATCATAAACTTTTAGCCAAGCATTTTTATAGTTTATTATTTTTTTATTTTTGTCATGGTGTATCTCTTCTGCTGATACCGTCCAGGGCGGGCATTTGTCACCTCTTTTTTTACAAGTAGTAAAAATACCTTTTTTAAAAAATGAATTTTCTTTTTCAATAATAATTGATTTAGCTTTTAATCTAGGATCATTATTCTCACTAAAATATTTTTTGTTAAAATTTATTGATAAATCTTTTCCAACGATTTCATTTGTTTCTAAATTTAATTTGACTATTTCAATATTATGTTCGTTAGAGTCGCTATCTATCAAGTTAACAAATTTGGCTTCAAGTATTTTATCATTAATTAACAATTTGAAGTTATTTGCATTTAATATATTATTGCTATTATCCTGGATTGTAGTTTGACTTTCAGAAAATATTTCTTTTAACTTTCTATCGTAAGTTATATTTGAAGTAACTATTATATATTTTTCCTCAACCTCTATAACAGTTTCATCTTTAGAAATAATTTTATTTTCTTTTACAAAGTAAATAGCCTCATTCGTAGTTAGGATGTTATTATTTATTGAGTCAATTATTTTAACGTTATCTTTTACTTTTATAAATGATTGAATTTTATTGTATTCTGCATTGTCCGCTTTAATTACTATTCCTTTTGGATCCTTGATTTCTACACCGTTACTGGCGATGATTTTATTACCATTTTCTAGTGACTGAATTTCGTTTGCATTTAATTGCAACTCTTCACTTTTAACTTTATTATTAAAAGAGAATGAAAAAATAAATATTAAAATTACAGAAATTAAAAAGTTATTTTTCATTAATTTTAACCAATCCAATGCAGGCAATTAATAATAAAATGATCTGAGGGGCCCAAACAGAGACCATTATTGGAATTTTTTCACTTTCAGTTAATAGTTTAAAAAAGAAATTTATATAATATATGACTACCGAAATAAATATTCCTAAAATAAAATTAAATATTTTTGATTTATTATACCTAACATTAAACATTAATATCGATGACAAGCAAACCATGATGGCTAGATAAATCGGATAAGAATAAATTTTTAATTGGTGGGCATTTACCAATATGTTGGAATAACCTAGAGTTTTATAGTCTTTTTTCAACTTACTAAGATCTAAAATGTTTAAAGAAGATAAATTTGAAAATAAAGTTGATATCTTTTGTTTATTAAAATTGGTTTGAAAAATGATTTCATCTTCATTTTGGGTTAATTCGTTTTCTTTTGTAACTAAAGGATCTTTAATTATCCAAGATTTATTTTCAATATCAACTTTTTTTGCGCTAATAATTTTTTGAAATTTATAATTTTTATCGAATTGTGTAATTATTACATTCTTTAAAAAATTGTTTTCAATTTTTTCGGCGTTGATTAGATTTATATTTTTAGATGTTTCATCTTTAATCCAAAGACCATTAGAGGTAATAACTGCTAAATATTTATCATCTTTAGAATAGTCATTTTTGATATCTAGATAGAAAAATTTTAGGCTAGCAGAGATATTATAAAAAAATATAACGATAAAAATACCAGTTATGAAACTTGTTAAAGTGATAATATTTATTATTTTAATATTTGTTAATCCGTAATTTTTATAAATATTTAACTCATTTTTATCAATCATTTCAGAAAAAAAATAAAGAGTAGAAATTAAAAATATAAATGGAAAAATATCAAAAAGAATAGAGGGAGAATTCAATAGAGTTAAAAAAATTGGTAAAGCGAAATTAGCATTCTCAACATTTTTAAAAAAACTTACTTCTTCAAAAATATTTAAAATTAATGTAATACAAAAAAAAATTATTGTTATTATTCCCAACGACTTAAAAAATAAATTAATTAAATTTTTTTGATAAATTGCTATCATATTATTTTTCTAAAAATTAGTTTATTTCTTAAAATTAAGTATGCGATCAGTCCTAAAGCTAAAGGTAAAATATAAAAGGTAGCAGTGTTTGTTAAATTTTTTCCAGCATAATTAGCAGACATTTCAGAAAATATTATGATTATAATTCCTAAAGCAAATATAGCTGATTTATAAGTTTTGTACTTATGAGCCTCTTTATATTTTGTAAGCAAAAAACATGCTATTATTGTTATTAAAAATAAATATATTGGTTTTATCAATCTATCAAACAATTCTTGATTTATTTCAGCAACAAAATTTTTATTACAAAGTATATTAGCATTTTGATATTTATAATATCTTTCTTTAACTTTATCTATGTAGAAAGAATAATTGCATTTTAATAGAAAATAAGTATTTAATTCTTGAACTTTTGGGTGCGTAATAGATTTAGTTAGATAATTAGACAAATCAAATTCAGTTTTTGAAAAATTAAAAACTGTTGTTTTTTTTTCATCAGTATTTAAAAATTTTCCATCAAATAAAATTAATTTTCTAGCACCATCTATTTCTTTTAAAAACCCTTTTTCTGCAAAAATTATTTGAGATTTATTTGTTCCTAAATCATCTTTTAAAAAAATATTTTCAAATTCTTCTGATGATTTTTTATTTTCAATGAAAATTGTCAACTTGTCAACTGTATCAATGAATTTTCTCTGTTGCATCAATGATGGAAAAAAATCTATATTAGAGTCTTTTAATTGTAATCTGGCTTGACTTTGTAATGCTGGACTTAATAAAGTTGTTAAAAATAATTGGAATAAGAAAAAAAGAAGAGTATATTTAATTAAAACATTTGAAAATTTAATTTTTTTAATTCCATTTATCCAAAAAATTTTAAGCTCATTATTTTCTTCATATTTTGATATAGTATAAAATAATGATATGAAAAATATAATTGGTAATATATTTTTGAAAATTTTTGGAAAATTTAATACTGTAAAATAGAAATAAATATCAAAACTATGTCCATCCTCTGATATAAAATCTAAAAAATTAACCGCCTGTATAATCCAGACTATTAGACTTAAACTAAGTGCGCTTAATAAGAAAAAATTAGTATTATCAGACAAAAACTTTTTAAAGACAATTTTTTCATTGAAATTCATATTTAATAATCTATAAACCTTTTCAACTATAAGTATATATTCAAAAATCAATGAGTGTTCAAGTTATCTATAAAAATAAGGCCAAATCGAGCGATCTAGGAGTAATTGCTTTATTTGGAAATGAAAAATTTCAAGTTCAAAATCTAAGATCCTCATTTTCAAAAATTGAGACTTCATATATTGAAAAAATTTCAAAAAATAAAAATAATACCAAAGAAAATATTATTTCATTTAATCTAAATGACAAAACAACAATAATTTTAATATCAATTAAAAAAAATTTAAAGGGATCAGATGTAGAGGCTTTAGGGGCCCAGTTATATAATTTTGTTAAAAAAGATAATATTAAAAATCTCTCTATTTATTCAGAAAGCATTAATGGTAAGCCCGGAAAAGATTTTATTGGTCGTTTCATGCATGGCTTTAAATTAAAGTCATATGAATTTAACATTTATAAGTCAAAAAAAATAAAAAATAATTTAACGATTAATATAATTGGAAAACAAACTCCTTTATCTATAAAAAATAAATTAAAATTTAGAGCCCTAGAAGAGGGAACATTTTTTACTAGAGATTTAGTTTCAGAACCTGGAAATATTTTGCATCCTGATGAATATGCAAAGAGATTAATTAAGTTAAGAAAGTATGGATTAAAGGTTACAGTTTATGATCAAAAAAAATTAAAGAAATTAGGATGCAATGCTTTATTAGGAGTTGGACAGGGAAGCATAAGAGGCTCATATCTTGTAACCGTTGAATGGAAAGGAAACAAATCAAAATCAAAACCTTTAGCGTTTATTGGAAAAGGAGTTTGTTTTGATACTGGTGGTTATTCACTAAAACCTGCGAGATTTATGGAGGATATGACATACGATATGGCAGGCTCGGCGGCTGTAGTAGGCTTAATGAAAACTTTAGCTTTAAGAAAAGCAAAAATTAATGTTGTTGGCGTAGTAGGTCTCGTTGAAAATATGGTAAGTGGAAATGCTCAAAGGCCTGGTGACATTGTAAAATCTTATAGCGGAAAAACTATAGAAGTTTTAAATACTGATGCAGAAGGTAGATTAGTTTTAGCAGACGCTTTAACTTTCACTGAAAAGAAATTTAAACCTGAATTAATGGTTGATTTAGCAACTTTGACTGGTGCTATCATTGTTTCTTTGGGATCTGAGTATGCAGGGCTTTTTTCTAACGACGACAAACTGTCAAAACAATTACTTGAAGCCGGAGAAAGAGTCGATGAAAAATTATGGAGAATGCCTCTTCATAAAAATTTTGATAAACTTATGGACTCAAAAAATGCAGATATGCAAAATATAAATTATGTGGGGGGCGCTGGATCCACAACTGCTGCCCAGTTTTTACAAAGATTTATTTTAAATAAAACATCTTGGGCTCACTTAGATATAGCTGGGATGGCATTTTCAAAATATGGAGGAGCAATAAATCCTACCGGAGCAACAGGATATGGTGTGAGGTTATTAAATCAATTTGTTGAGGATAATTATGAGTAATTTAGAACAAACTCTATCAATTATAAAACCAGATGCTGTTGAAAGAAATTTAGATAGAGAAATAAAAGAAATATTTATTCATAAAGGTTTTAATATTGTCAAAGAGAAAAAAATCCAAATAACAAAACCTGAAGCGGAGCAGTTTTACAAAGTTCATGAAACAAAGCCTTTTTACAACGATTTATGCGCTTATTTATCATCAGGGCCCATTTTAGTAATGATACTTGAAAAAGAAAATGCAGTTTTAGCAAATAGAGAGATTATGGGAGCAACAAACCCAAAAGATGCAAAAGAGGGAACAATCAGACAAAAATTTGGAATCTCAATTGATAAAAATTCAGTACATGGATCTGATAGTGTCGACAACGCAAAGATAGAAATTAATTTTTTCTTTAAAGATTAGTTTAATATTTTTTTGATAGCGGCAGGATAAATTAAATGCTCTATTTTAAGAACTTTTTTTGCTAAAGAAAAATGATTATCCTTTTTAGATATTTTAACTCTTTTTTGTAAAATTATTTTTCCCGAGTCAAGTTTTGATGTAACATAATGCACGGTACATCCAGCAAATTTTTCTTTATTTTTTATAGCCCTGATATGAGTATTCAAACCTTTATATTTTGGAAGTAATGAAGGGTGTATATTAATAATTTCACCTTGAAATTTTTTGATAAAATTTTTTGATAAAATCTTCATAAATCCAGCAAGACAAATCAATTTAATTTTTTTTTGTGTTAAAATTTTTAAAATTTTTTTGTCGGTTTTTATTTTTTTATCATAACAAATTACTTTTTTTTTAATTTTATATATTTTAGAATAACGCAACCCTTTTGCTTTTTTTGTATTGGAAAATATTAAGTCAACAGAAAATGGATATCTTTTATTTTTTGCAAATTTAATCAAATTTTTTAGATTACTTCCTTTTCCTGAAATAAAAACTGCAGTTTTTATTTTTTTAGGACCAATTGATTTTCTCATCTAATTTGACTTTATTTTTACCTGAAACTATTTTTCCTATTAAATAAGGCTTATATTGTTTCTTAAAAAATTTTTTTATTTTTTTTTTATTTTTTGGTTTAACGATTAAACAAAAGCCTACACCGCAATTAAATGTTTTTAACATTTCATTATCTTCAATATTATTTTTTTTTAACCAGCTAAAAATTTTTTTTGTTTTGATTTTATTTAAATTTATATTTGCTACTAGATTATCTGGTATAATTCTTTTTAAATTATCCCTGATTCCTCCACCAGTAATATTTGCACATCCACTAATTAAATTTTTTTTAATTAAATTCGAAACTTCCCTAACATAAATTTTAGTCGGTTTTAATAATTCTTTTTTTAAAAATTTATTTTTTTTTATATTAATTTTTTTTTTATTAATTACATGTCTTACTAAGGAATAGCCATTAGAGTGCATTCCACTTGATGGTACAGCAAGAATTAAATCATTTTTTTTTATTTTTTTTTTATAAAGAATTTTTTTTTCATCAACTATACCAACAGAAAAACCAGCTATATCAAATTTACCCTTTTCATATGTGCCCGGCATTTCAGCTGTTTCACCTCCAACCAATTCGCATTTTGAAATTTTACAACCCTTTTGAATACCTTTTATTATATGCTTTAGTTTTTTAAGATCGATTTTGTTAATTGATATATAGTCTAAAAAAATTAAAGGCTTTGCTCCTTGAACCAGCAAATCATTCACACACATCGCTACTAAATCAATACCGATAGTGTCATATTTGTTTAGAATATTGGCTATTTCAATTTTTGTACCAACTCCATCAGTACTAGCTACAATTTTAGGTCTTTTATAACTTTTAGGGATATCAGAAATTGATCCAAAACCTCCTATATTTTTAAACTTTTTATTGCCCTTATTTTTTGTTGAAATATTAGATATAAATTTAACAAAATTATCTGCAGCGTTTATGTTCACACCACTTTTTAGATATGTAAATTTACTTTTTTTCATTAGTATAAAATATGCAATTTAAAAATAAATTAAGTAATTTGAACAAACTTTATATATTTTTTTTTTCTATCGTTCTAATTATTAATATAATTTCAATTTCTACATCAAGTGCCAGTACATTCAAAATAAAAGATTTAGAAATTTCAGAGCCTTTCGATGTAAATTTTAATAAGGAAAAAGTTATTAATAAAGCATTTAAAGAAGCTTTTATAGAATTAATATCGATCATTACAACCTCAAGTGATCAAAACAAAATAAAAAAAACATCTATAAGCGAAGTTAAAAGTTTAATTGATTCTTTTACGATGAACAAAGAAAGATTTGTTAATAACTCATACCTAGTTAATTTTGATGTTAATTTTAATAAAAAAAATACTTTAAATTTCTTTGAAAAAAAAAATATTTTTCCATCGATACCACAAAAAAAAGAAATATTGTTAATACCGGTATTTGTTGATTTGCAATCGAATCAAGTTTCGTTATTTAATGACAATATATTTTATGATACTTGGAATTTAAAAAAGGAAAGATTTTTTTTACTAAATTATATTTTACCAACTGAAGATTTAGAAGATGTAAATTTAATTTTGAAAAATAGTGACTCAATAGAGGAATATGATTTTAAAAATATTGTTAAAAAATATAATCTAGAAGATTTTATAATTGTAATCATCTATAAAAATTTTAATGAATTCAATATATTATCAAAAATACAATTAAATAATCTCTCAAAAATAGAAAATCAAACTTTCAAAGAAGTAAATATAGAAGAGGACCAAAGTTTAAACTCTATTTTAAATGAACTAAAAAATACTTATGAAAATTATTGGAAAGGTCTTAACAAGATAAATACATCAATTAAGCTTCCATTGCATGTTTCTGTTGACTCATCAGAATATAAAAAAATTTTAAATCTTGAGAATGTATTAGATGAGTTAGATTTAGTTTTCAGTTATGAAATTTCACAATTTGATAACGAAATGATTTATTATAAGATAATATATAATGGACCACCTAATAAATTTTTAATTGATTTAAAAACAAAAGGTATAGTAATTGATACCCAGAAACAAAACTGGAAAATTGAATGACAAATTTAAATCAACTTTTATTAAATTTTGAGTATAAACAAAATTTTAAAGACCAAGATTTCTATGTAAGCAAAAGTAACTATTTTGCTTTTAATTTAATTAGCTCATGGCCCAAGTGGGAAAAAAACTTTTTAAATATTTGTGGTGATAATTTTTCAGGAAAATCGCATTTGGCAAATATTTTTTTGAAAAAATTTAAAGGAATAAAAATTAATGCTCATTCTTTTAAAAATGAGCATTTGAATGAAATTAAAGTTTATGAAAATATTGTTTTAGAAAATTTTGACTTAAATATTAATGAAGTTCTAATATACTCTTTATTTAATACGGTTGACCAAGATAATAAGTATTTGATCATTAATTCGACCACACCAATAAATGAGATAAATTTTAAATTAGATGATTTAAAATCTAGAACAAAAAACTGTCTTTTTGCAAAAATTGAAAAACCTGATGATGAACTTATGTTTGCCTTGGTTTTAAAAAATTTTTCTGACCGCCAGATTGTAATTGATAAAAAATTGATTGATTTTATTATTAAAAGAATAGATAGATCGTATGACAAAATATTTGAATTCATATATAAAATTGATGAATTAAGTTTAAAAAAAAAAAAACCAATTGATTTTAAAACGATAAAAGAAGTATTGAAAGCTTAGCTTGAATAAATATAGAACACACAATTGTGGTGAATTAACCAAAAAAAACAAGTCGGAAGACATTGTTTTATCTGGATGGATAAACAAAAAAAGAGATCATGGAAACTTATTATTTGTTGATTTAAGAGATAATTACGGTGTAACCCAATGTGTTATTGATAAAAGCAATCAATATTTTTCTAAGTTGGAAAAAATTCAGCTAGAAAGTGTCATTAAATTATCAGGAAAAGTTGTTGAAAGAAGCAAAGATACCATTAACCCAGAACTTCAAACTGGGGAAATTGAGATTGTTATAAATTCTTTTGAGATCCTTGGTCAATGCAAAGAACTTCCAATGCCTGTATTTACAGATCAAGAGTACTCTGAAGAAATTAGACTTAAGTATAGATTTTTAGACTTAAGAAGAAAAAAAATACATGAAAATATTATTTTAAGATCAAATGTAATTTCTTTTATCAGAAAACAAATGAATGAATTAGGTTTTTTAGAGTTTCAAACTCCAATTTTAACTTCATCAAGTCCTGAGGGTGCAAGAGATTTTTTGGTTCCAAGTAGATTGAATCCTGGAAAGTTTTATGCGCTTCCACAAGCTCCTCAGCAATTTAAACAATTGATAATGGTCTCAGGTTTTGACAAGTATTTTCAAATAGCTCCTTGTTTTAGAGATGAAGATGCAAGAGCTGACAGAAGTCCAGGAGAATTCTACCAACTTGATTTAGAAATGTCATTTGTAGAACAAGAAGATGTTTTTAATGTAGTAGAAAAATTGATGATAAACTTGTTTAAAAATTTTTCTTCAAAAAAACTTATAAATAATAAATTTCCAAAAATTCCCTATGAGGAAGCAATGTTAAAATACGGAACAGATAAACCTGATTTAAGAAATCCATTATTGATATATGATTTAACAAATATTTTTACTAGAGAAGATGTAAAATTTGATATTTTTAAAAAATTAGTAAAATCTGGATCAAACGTAAGGGCAATTGTAACCAAAAATACAAAAGATAAACCAAGAAGTTTTTTTGATAATATAGATAAATGGGCAAAAAATGAAGGAGCCTCAGGTCTAGCATACTTTACAATTGAAAATCAAAATGAAATTTCAGCAAAAGGTCCTGTGGGAAAATTTTTTTCAAAAAAATCATTAGAGGAAATTATGAAAATTACAGAAGCAAAAGTAGGAGATAGTATCTTTTTTGCTTGCGGAAAATTAAAAGAAGTTGAAAAGATTTCTTCACTTGCTAGAGCAAAAATAGCTGAAGATTTAAATTTAATTAATCATGACTCTTTTGCTTTTTGTTGGATAGTTGATTATCCAATGTTTGAAATAGACGACGAAAATAAAATTAAATTTAGTCATAACCCTTTTTCAATGCCCCAAGGAAATATTGAAAAAATTGATTTTAAAAATCCTTTAAATATAAAAGCATACCAATATGATATTGTTTGTAATGGTATTGAATTATCCTCAGGTGCAATTAGAAATCATATACCAGAATTGATGTATAAATTATTTTCATTAGCAGGTTATGATAAAAAACAAGTTGATGACAAATTTAGAGGCATGATAAATGCCTTAAGTTATGGAGCTCCTCCACACGGCGGAATTGCACCCGGAATAGATAGGATTGTTATGCTTTTAGCTGGTGAAAAAAATATAAGAGAAGTAACAATGTTTCCAATGAATCAAAACGCACAAGATTTAATGATGAACGCCCCATCTGAAGTCTCGGAAAATCAACTCAAAGAGCTTAATTTATTATTAAAAAAGAAAAAATAATTTTATTTTTTTCCTTTTAAATTAATTTTAATATCTGACAAATCAACAAGGTTTTTTTTATAATTGCTTCTTACAAAACCTTTACTAGTTATATCCTTAACAATTTTTAAAAATTGATTTTGACCTTCTAAATCTTCTCCCTCAGAAATGCTGGATTTATCAGTACCACCTATTGATGGTGTGTGAGCTAAATCCTCTCTGTTTTGATAAGATATAGCTAATTCTCTAAAAATGTAATCAAGCATTGATGTTGCGCTTAAAATTCTATCATTTCCAAGAACTTTTCCCGAAGGTTCGAATTTAGTTCCAACATATGCGTTAATAAACTCATCAAGCGGCACTCCATATTGAAGACCTAAAGAAATAGCAATTGCAAAGTT
This sequence comes from uncultured Pelagibacteraceae bacterium, assembly GCA_902557385.1. GTDB lineage: Bacteria > Pseudomonadota > Alphaproteobacteria > Pelagibacterales > Pelagibacteraceae > Pelagibacter. The sequence goes on along the minus strand of CACDZF010000003.1, from coordinate 75,675 downwards.
ATTCATTAAAGCCTTTACAAGTTCACCTTCTTTACTTGTATCTATGAAAATTTCTCCAATTTTGCCATCTTCATATTCCCCAGTATGTAAATAGATTTTGTGATCACCAATTGCTGCTTTTTGAATGTAGCCTTTTCTTCTATCTGGCATACTAAATCTTTTACCTATACCTTCGTTAATTTTTTTAACAAAATTTTGGTTATTTTCTTTAGAAATAATTTTAGGCTGAGATTTTTCTGTAAATACCTCTATATTCTTATTTTCTTTAATGCCTTTCTCAATATTTTTATTTAAATTTTTAGTTTTTCTACTATCTAATTTAATATCTAAAATTTCAAATTTTCCGTCATCTCTTTTTTCAAGCTTTGTGAGTTCTGACTCATTAATATCATCGAGATAATGGCTTACTTTTATGCTACAAGTATAATAAGTTTCTACTAAATATTTTGCCATTATTGTCCTTTAAATTTTTTTTTTGAATCTTAAAACAATATTTTATATACAAATAATTATTTTAGTCTAATTTATTATATACAATTTTGAATTGAAATAATTATAAAAAAACATGTTGACATTTGCTAAACAAATTTTTGTATGGTGGAATCAAGCTACCATTGGGACACGTCTCAAAACTATTTTTTTTGGAAAATTCGTTGGAAAAGACTCTTTTGGAAATAAATACTATCAAAATAAATCAGGCAATAGATGGGTTATTTATAAAGATGAAATAGATGCTTCAAAAATACCTAACGAATGGTTTTCTTGGATTCATTTTACTAAGAATAAAATTGAAAATGTGCATGAATTTCAGAAGTATGACTGGCAAAAGCCTCATCAACCAAACCAGACAGGAACAGATAATTCTTATCACCCAAATAAATATAATGAAAAAAAAAACAAAAAATATAAAAGTTGGAAAAAATAATTTTTTATTTTTTTTTATAATTTTATTTTTTTCAATAAATATTTCTATTTTAAATTCTCAAGAAGGTTCAAAATTTTTAGAGGGAAATTTCATTGAAATAAAAATACTGGACAAAGTAAGCTCAAAAAACAGTCTTCTAAAAATTAGAATTGGAAATGAAGTAAAATTTAAAAATCTTATAATCAAACCGCTTAGATGTAGAAACTCAAAATTTGATGATACCCCAGAGATTACAGCTTATCTCCAAGTAAAAGATTTAAAAAATAAAGAGAAAGATGAAGTTTTTGTTTTTAATGGTTGGACCTTTTCTTCAAGTCCTACAATTAATCCATTTGATCATCCAGTTTACGATATTTGGCTAATTAATTGTTATTAAAGAATTTTTTCGTTATCCAGCCAACTAACATTAAAATCAGAATTTACAAATTTTTTATTTGTTAATAATTTTTTATGTAGGGGTATTGTTGTTATAATCCCTTCAATTACAAACTCATCTAACGATCTAATCATTCTTTGAATTGCTTCTTGTCTATTTCTTCCATGACATATAAGCTTACATATCATGCTGTCATAATATGGGGTTACTTTGTATCCTTGGTAAATTGATCCATCTACTCTAGTTCTAAACCCAGACGGTTGATGACACATTCCAATGAGTCCAGGTGATGGTTGAAAATTTTTGCTAGGATCTTCGGCATTAATTCTGCACTCAATTGCATGTCCCCTTGGTTTAATATCATTTTGTTCAAGGGCAGTATTTCCAGTAAAAGCAATCCAAATTTGTTCTTTTATAATATCAATACCTGTAACCATTTCCGTTACTGGATGTTCGACTTGAACTCGTGTATTCATTTCTAAAAAATAAAATTTTTTATCTTCATAAATATATTCAACAGTGCCTGCACCTTCATATCCAATTTTACCGACCATATTAACAGTTTTTTCAAGCAAATCTTTTCTTACATCTTCACTTAATATTGGGCTAGGTGTCTCTTCAATGAGTTTTTGGTGTCTTCTTTGCACCGAACAATCTCTTTCATAGAGATGTACAGTTCTATTCTTACCAGATAAAATTTGGACTTCGATGTGTCTAGGGTTTTGAAAAAATTTTTCAATATATACCTCATCATTAGCAAAAAACTTTTTTGCTTCAGATTTTGCAGATAAAAATAATTCTTCAAATTTATTTTCTTCAAACACTATTTTCATTCCTTTTCCACCACCTCCACCTGCTGCTTTAATTAATACTGGAAATCCAATCTTTTTAGAAATTTCTTTTGCTTCTTTAATATCTGAAATGCCACCCTCCGAACCTTCAATTACCGGCAGACCATTTTCTTTAGCAATTTTTTTAGCTTGAATTTTATCTCCCATCATTTTTATAAGTTTTGAAGATGGACCAATAAATTTTATATTATTTTCCTCCAAAATCTTTGCAAAGTTTGAATTTTCGGACAGAAACCCATATCCAGGATGTACTGCTTCAGCACCAGTAAGCTCAATTGCTGACATCAAAGCTGGTATATTTAAATAACTGTTTGTCGGCTGATGCGATCCTATACAGACACTTTCATCTGACAATCTGACATGCATTGAGTCTTTATCGACATCAGAATGGACGGCAACAGTTTGTATTCCCCATTCTTTGCATGCTCTAATAATCCTAACGGCAATTTCTCCACGGTTTGCAATTAATATTTTTTTAAACATTAATTTAGAATCACAAGAGTCTGTCCAAATTCAACAGGAGATCCATCCTGAACACATATTTCCTTTACTGTTCCATCAGAGGTAGCTGGCACATGATTCATTGTTTTCATCGCTTCAACGATCATAATTGTATCTCCTTTTTTTATTTTTTTTCCAACTTCAACAAATTTTTTTGCTCCAGGTTCTGGTGCAAGATATGCTGTACCAATAATTGGCGAGGTAATTTGTTTACCAGTTGATACTTCTCCAGATTTATTTATATCTTCGGTTATATTCTTAGGAGAGTTTTTTTTATCTATATTTTGATATGAATTGGTTGAAATTGATTTAGAAACTTTAATCTTAAGATCATTATTTCCATACTCAAGTTCAGTTAAATTAAATTCATTTAAATAATCTGTTAATTCTTTAATTAATTTTTTATCTATTTTCATTTTTTAATCATCTTTTGCATTGCAATTATGGCTAAAATATAACCGTCTGCACCAATTCCAAATATCCCACCAGTTACGACGTCACTTATTAGAGATTTTTGTCTAAATTCTTCTCTTTTATAAATATTAGAAATATGAAGCTCAATGATTGGTTTTTTAAATATATTTAACGCATCTCTTATAGCGACTGAAGTATGAGTAAATCCTGCAGCATTAATTATTATTCCATCACAATTATTTCTTGCTTCTTGTATGAGATTTACAATTTCCCCCTCAACATTTGATTGAGTAAAATTAAGATTAATATTTAATTCTTTTGATTTTTTTAAACAATTTTTCTTTAACTCTTCAAAAGTGATGGAGCCATATTGTGATTGTTCTCTTTCACCTAATAGATTAAGATTTGGTCCATTAATTATTAAAATATTATAACTCATCTGTTAATTATATATTATGAAAAATATAAAAAAAATAAAAATCAAAATAAATGGCAAATTATCAACAATTCAAGATAATGTTACTTTATATAGCTATTTAAAAAAAATTAAAGTTCCTTTAAAAAAGGTTGCAATTGAATTAAATCAAGAAATAGTTGATAAAAACCTCTTAAAAAAAATTAAATTAAAAAAAAACGATAAAATTGAAATAGTTCATTTTATAGGTGGAGGATAAAATTGAAAAAAGATCAGTTAATAATTGCTAATAAAAAGTTTAATTCGAGATTGATAGTAGGGACTGGTAAATATAAAAATATGTCGGAATGCGCAAAAGCGGTTAAGCTCTCAGGGGCAGAAATTGTTACAGTTGCTGTAAGGAGAGTAAATATTACTGATAAAAAAAAACCACTATTAATGGATTATCTAGACCCAAAAAAAATTACATACTTACCTAATACAGCAGGATGTTTTAATTCTAAAGACGCACTTAGAACTTTGAGGCTCGCTAGAGAAATTGGTGGATGGAAATTAGTAAAACTTGAAGTTTTGGGTGATAAAAAAACATTATATCCTGATATGATTGAAACATTAAAATCAACAAAAATCCTAACTGAAGAAGGTTTTAAAGTAATGGTGTATTGTACAGATGACCCACTTATGGCAAAAAAATTGGAAGATGTCGGCGCAAGTGCGATTATGCCACTAGCCGCACCAATTGGATCAGGCCTGGGTATTCAAAATAAAATTAATATTCAGATAATTAGAAGTCAAACTAAGTTACCAGTTATTATTGATGCTGGCCTTGGACAGGCTTCAGATGCCTCAATTGCTATGGAGTTAGGATGTGATGGAGTTTTAGTTAATACTGCAATTGCAAGAGCAAATAATCCCATGCAAATGGCTTTAGCTTTTAAAAATTCGGTTATTGCAGGAAGACAATCTTACCTTTCAGGAAGAATTGAAAAATCTTTATTCGGAAAACCATCTTCCCCAAAAAAAGGAATTATTTAAGTTTCTTTTTATAAAACTTTTTTCTAAAAAATTTTTTCTTTTTAAATGAATTTTTTCTTGGAATTTTTTTAACTTCCATACTATTGCCAGTATTAATTTCGTTAATTTTTTTAAGTTGTGAAAAATTTTCTATTTTTTCTAAAGTTTTTTTGGATTTGTTTTGAAGATCAATAATATATTCTGGAATTATTAATGAATTTTCAGCTATTATTTTAATTTTTATCTTATTTTTTTTTTCGAAATAAGTTAAATCTTCAATAAAATTTTCTTTCATAAAATTTGAAACTTTTTCACAAACTTTAAGCTCAACAAATTTGGCTTTATTTGAAATTGATTTAATTTCAATTAATTTTAAAACTTTAAAAGCAAATGATTCATTAGTTAATGAAACTTCCCATTTTACTGAACTTTCTCTTAGTCTTTGTCTTGACATTTCAAGTAAGCCAAAGTTACTTATTCTACCTATTTGAATTCTGGCTCTATCGGATCTACATTTTTCTTTAAGTCTTTTTTCAACCAATCTTCTGTTCGAATAACTAAGCATGTCAATAAAATCAATGATAATGAGGCCTGAAAGATCTCTAATTTTGATTTGTCTAGAAATTTCGTCTGCAGCCTCAAGGTTAGTATCTAAGGCAGTGCTTTCCACGTTTCTTTGTTTTATAGATTTTCCAGAATTGACATCTATTGAAACTAAAGCTTCAGTTGGATTTATTACTAAATAGCCTCCGGAGTTTAATTTTACTTGCGTATCAAAAATCTCATTTAATTTTGACTCTATATTTTCTTTATAAAAGAGAGGTATTTTATCTCTGTATTTTTTTATTTTTTTTACGTGACTTGGCATTATCATTTTCATAAAGCCTTGAGCTTTTTTGTAACCTTCGTTGCCTTCTACGATTATATTTTTTGTATCTTCATCATACATATCTCTTAATGTTCTTTTAATAATCTCACTTTCTTGATGGATTAATGTCGGTGCAATAGAATTTATTGCAGTTTCTTTAATTGAATTCCAAACATTAATTAAATTTTGAAGGTCGTGATCGATTTCATTTTTAGTTTTGTTTGATCCCGCAGTACGAACAATTAAACCCATTTCATTTGGGATTTTAATTTCATTTAAAATGCTTCTTATTTTTTTTCTATCATTTGGATTAAAAATTTTTCTTGAAATTCCACCTCCTTTTGGAGTGTTAGGCATCAAAACAATGTATTTTCCAGCAATGGATATAAAAGTTGTTAGAGCTGCCCCTTTAAGACCTCTTTCATCTTTTAAAACTTGAACAAGTATAACTTGATTTGGTTTTATAACTTCTTGAATTTTATATCTTTTTGGACGATATTTTTTTTCATTTTTTACTTGTTCTTCATTATTATTTAAAGTTTCAGGTTTTTTTTCTACAGGGTCAGTTATTTCAAGATTTCCTTCACTTAAATTTTTTTCTTCTAATTTTTGACTTTCAATTTGAAGTTTTTCTCTGTCTTTTTCTTCTTCTTCTTTTATTTTTTGTAAATCGCTTTGTGGAATTTGATAATAATCAGATTGAATATCATTGAAAGAGAGAAAACCATGTCTGTCTCGACCAAAATCTATAAAAGCAGCTTGCAGAGAAGGCTCAACTCTGCTTACTTTACCCAAGTAGATATTGTTTTTGATTAGATTATTTTTTATACCTTCGTATTCGTAATCTTCAATATGTCCGTTTGATTTAAGTACAACTCGAGTTTCATTTGGATGCGATGCATCAATATATAAATTCTTTTCCATAAAATTTTGATTATTTGTTTCATTTATTTATTTAGTTATATAAATTTTGTATTAATTTTTGTGCCATATCTTTAACAAATTCGTATATTAAATAATACAAAAATGAGTCAATTTGTTAAAAAAATATTAATACTAATTTCGAGTGGGTTTTTGTTTGGGGTAATATGCATACTCGCTATTTTATGGGTATTTTCAAACAATTTACCTGATTATAAGTTTTTAAAAAATTACAAACCACCAGTTTCAAGCAAAGTTTACTCGGGGGAAGGACAGCTTGTGAGCGATTTTTCATCTGAGAAAAGAATATTCATTCCATATGAGGCTATACCAACAAAGATAATAAACTCTTTTTTATCTGCAGAGGATAAAAATTTTTTTACACACCCTGGAGTTGATGCAAAAGGAGTCTTAAGAGCAATAATAAATAACATATTTAATGTTATTTATTCTAAAAGACTAGAGGGCGCTTCCACTATAACCCAACAAGTTGCGAAAAATTTTTTACTTACAAATGAAGTAAGCCTAAATAGGAAATTAAAAGAAGCCATTCTTGCATTTAGAATTGAAAGGGCATTAAGCAAAGAAAGAATTTTAGAATTATATTTAAATCAAATTTATTTAGGCGAAGGAACATATGGAATAGCTTCAGCAAGTCTAAAATATTTTGACAAGTCAATAAATGAATTGGAATATGAAGAGTCAGCTCTTCTTGCAGCTTTGCCTAAAGCTCCCAGCAAATATAATCCTTATAAAAATATTAAATTAGCAAAATTTAGAAGAAATTTAGTTTTAAAAAACTTATTGGATAATAATTATATTACCAAAGAAGATTATAAAAAGTATCAGAAAAAAGAAATATTACTGAAAAAAAGAAAAAAGATTTATTTAGAAGACACACGATACTATGTAGAGGATATTAGAAAAGATATCGTTAATAAATTTGGCTTTGAAAAAGTTTATAAACAAGGATTTAATATAAAGACCCCACTAAATTTAAATTTACAAGATATTGCCACTAATTCTTTAAGAAAAGGATTAATTGAATACGATCAAAGAAGAGGGTGGAGAGGACCAATAATTAATAAAAAAATTTCAGATAGTTGGAATAAAAATTTAGAAAAATATTTTTTAGAAAATTCTCTTGATTGGAAAATTGCCATTATTAAAAAAATTAATCAATTTTCATTAGACATAGAAACAATTGATAAAAAAAAAGGTAAAATAAAATACGAGGGTTTATCCTGGACTAAAAAAGAAACTGATGCATTTAATATAGGCGATGTGGTTTATGTTAAGAAATCTGATAATAGTTTTTATGAATTAAAACAACTACCAAAGGTAAATGGTTCAATTGTAGTAATGGATCCTTTTACAGGTAGAGTGCTCGCTTTAAGTGGCGGCTTTAGTTTTAAAAAAAGCGAATTCAATAGAGCAACACAAGCTTTAAGGCAGCCTGGATCTGCTTTTAAACCTTTTATTTATGCTTTAGCTCTAGAAAATAATTATTCTCCCTCAACATTGGTTCTAGATGCCCCTTTAGTTTTGGAGCAAGGTTCAGACTTAAAAATGTGGAAACCGGAAAATTATGGAAAAAAATTTTATGGCCCATCAACTTTAAGGACAGGTTTGGAAAAATCTAGAAACTTAATGACTGTTAGAGTGGCTCAAGACTTAGGAGTGAAAAAAATTGTTAATTTTTCAAAAAAATTAGGAATTTATGAAGATCCTGACGAACTTTTATCAATTTCATTAGGCTCTACAGAAACAACTCTTATGAAATTAACCACAGCATATTGTTCATTTGTTAATGGAGGAAAATTAGTTAAACCAATTATGATTGATAGAATTCAAGACAGTGAAGGAGTTACGATTTATAATTCTGAACAAAGAACTTGTGATGATTGCGAGCAAATAACTTTTGATAGCAGCAAAGTCCCAAAAATTTTGGATAATTTTAATCAAATTTTTTCACCAGAAAGTGCATATCAAATGACATCGATGTTAGAGGGAGTTATAAAAAGAGGAACAGGCAAAAGATTAAGAGATCTAAATTTAGATATTGCTGGAAAAACAGGAACAACAAATAAAAATACCGACACGTGGTTTATTGGTTTTACATCTAAAATAGTAGTTGGTGTTTATGTTGGTATGGACGAACCAAAGTCTTTAGGAAAGCACGAAACAGGAGCAAAAACTGCAATGCCAATTTTTAAAGAATTTGTTAAAAAAGCTATTAAAAAAAAAGATGCCAGACCTTTTAAAGTAGCTGATAATATTATTATGATGGTTGTTGATCCCTCAAGTGGAAAAAAATCTAGCTTTGCATCAAAAAAAACTATCGTGGAAGTATTTAAAAAAAACGAAACATCTTCATTAAATATAGAAAATAACGATATTAACAATAGATTTAGAAACAATAATATATTAAGATTCTATTAATGGAAAATGAATTTTTAAATTATAAAAATGATATCTTAAAAATTTCTCAAAGAATTAAGGAGTATCTTTGAGAATAATAAAATTAGACAAATACTAGACGAAAATAATAAAAAGATAGTAAAAACAGATTTTTGGCAAAATAGAATTGAAGCTCAAAGAGTATTAAAAGAAAAAAAACTGCAAGAAGATCTAATAAATTCTTACGAAAAATCGATTAAAGAGCTTGATGATTTGGAAGAGTTACAAAAATTAGCCTTAGATGAAAATAATCAAACAATTATAAATGAAAATTTAAAAAAAATTAAAAACTTAAAAAATCTAACAAAAAAAAACGAAATAAAATGTTTTCTTTCAGGCGAAAGTGATGGTTTAGATTGTTATTTAGAAATACACGCCGGAGCTGGTGGAACTGAAAGTCAAGATTGGGCTGAAATGTTAAGGAGAATGTATGTTAAGTGGTCCAATAATAAAAATTTTAAATTTCAGATCATCAGTGAGCACAAAGGTGATGAAGCAGGTATAAAATCATCCACAATTAAAATTGAGGGGGACTATACTTATGGATTATTAAAATCAGAGTCTGGAATTCATAGATTGGTTAGAATATCTCCATTTGACTCGGGAGCAAGAAGGCACACAAGTTTTGCTAGTATTTGGGTTTATCCAGTTGTGGATGAAAATGTAAATGTAGAGATAAAAGAAAAGGATTTAAGAATCGATACCTATAGATCTAGCGGTGCTGGAGGACAACATGTAAATACAACCGATAGCGCCGTAAGGATAACACATATTCCTTCAAAAATTGTTGTTCAGTGTCAAAATGAAAGATCTCAACATAAAAATAAAGAAACATGCATGAATATGTTAAAAGCTAGGCTTTATGACCATGAAATAAAAAAAAGAGAAAAGGAGACAAAAAACTTGGAAAGTTCTAAATCTGATATTGGATGGGGGCATCAAATAAGATCTTACGTTTTACACCCTTATCGTTTAGTTAAAGATAATAGAACAGATCAAGAAAGTTCAAATCCCGATAAAGTTTTAGATGGGGAAATTGACGAATTTATAGAAAGTTCACTTTACAAAATCAATGTTTAAAACATTTATAAAGTTTTTTTCTTTTTTACTAATATTGTTAGTAATATTTGTTGGATACTTAAGTTTTTATGGGATCGAAACAAAAAGTTTTAATAAATTAATTCAAAACGAAATATCTAAATCAAATAACAAAATCAAAGCTAAATTTGATAAAGTTAAAATTTTATTAAAATTAAGTAATCTCTCAGTAAACATTAAAGTTTCCGATGTTGTATTAATGTATAACAATAGAGAAATTCAAATAAAAGATATATCTACCAATTTATCACTAAGAAAATTTCTAAACAAAGAATTTGGAATTAAAAACGCATTTATAGAATCAAAAGATAATGATTTAATTGATGTAGTAAATTTTGTTAGAATTTATAAAAACAGCCCACAGTTAATTATTTTTGAAAAAATGTTAAAAAAGGGCAAAATCAATAGCAAAATAGAACTAAATTTTAATGAGAATGGAAAGTTAAAAAAAGATTATAAATTTAATGGCTCAATTAAAGAAGCACAAATTAGATTTTTAAACAAAGGCAGTATTTCTGATATTGATTTAAATTTTGATATTCAAAACAAACTATATTTAATTCAAAATGCAAAAATTACATATAAAAATATAAATTTTTTATCAAAAAAGATAAACATTATTGATAAACAAAAATATTTTTTAGTTGAAGGTAATTTAAATAATAAATCTTCAAATGTTGACAAAGAAAAAATATCAATATTTTTTAAGCAAAATCTAGGAAATTTTAATTTTAATAATACAAAAATAAGTTCTGATAATAATTTTTCGTTTAAAATAAATAAAAAATTAAAAATTAATGATTTTTCTCTTAAATCAAAAGTTAATTTAGATAAATTAAATTATAAAATAGATACAGCAAAAATCCACAATTATATTCCAAATTATAATGGATTTATAGACTTTGAAGATCATGAAATTGAAGTATCTATAAAAAAAAAAAAATTATCCATAAAAGGTGCTGGAAGCTATTTAATAGATACACATCGTGAAAAAATAAATTATGATTTAATAAATAAAGATGGCAATCTTAAGTTTCAGTCTAAAATCAATATAAATAAAAACCCGTTATACTTAGGATTTTTAAACTACAAAAAAAAAGAAAACGAAAACTCGACTCTATTTATTGATGGAGAATATCAAAAAGATAAAACATTGCTATTTAAAAAAATATCTCTAAATGATTCAAAAAATAATTTTTTAATTGATAATTTAAGTTTATCGAAAGATTTAAAAATAAATTACTTTAAAATTATAGATTTAAATTTTATTAATGAAAATAACAATAATAATGAAATTTTTTTAAGGAGAGATAAAAAAGACTATTTAGTATCAAGTAAAATTTTTGATGGCAGCACCATTTTAGATGAAATTTTGACAGGTGATAATAATGAAGGAATTTCTAGATTTTTTAATAATCTTAATTCTAAATTTAAAATCAATATGGATAAAGTTTTTATTGACGATAGTTATTTTTTGAAGTCTTTACAAAGCGATGTTAATTTTAAAAAAAACAATTTAGTTAATTTAAATTTATCTGGAAATTTTGCTGATAATAAAAAACTTGTCTTAACAATTAGAACTAATGAAAATAATGAAAAAATAACGACTTTAGTTGCGGAAAATGCAAAACCATTGGTTAAAAAATATAAATTTATCAAAGGTTTTGAAGGGGGATATTTAGATTTTTACTCAATTAAAAAGAACAATTTATCAAAATCAAAATTAAAAATTAATGATTTTAAATTAAAAGAAGTCCCTGCTTTAACAAAAATTCTTACTTTAGCTTCTCTCCAAGGTATAGCTGACCTTCTGACAGGTGAGGGAATACGTTTCGAAGACTTTGAAATGAACTTTGAAAATAAAAAAAATCTTATGACAATTAATGAAATTTATTCAATTGGACCTGCTATTTCAATTTTGATGGAAGGTTATATAGAAGGAAAAAATTTAGTTAGTCTTAGAGGCACACTAGTACCCGCAACAACAATAAATAAAGCTATTGGAAAAATCCCAATCTTAGGTGAAATTTTGGTAGGAAAAAAAACAGGTGAGGGTGTATTTGGTGTGAGTTTTAAAATAAAAGGCCATCCCAAGAAATTAAAAACAACTGTAAATCCAATTAAAACTTTAGCTCCAAGATTTATTACCAGAACTTTAGAAAAAATAAAAAAAAAATAAGTTAAAAATTAAAAAATAAGTATCAATTTATTTTTATAATTACATGATTTTTTTTTCCGTGAGATAATTTTAAAATATTTTCCTTATTAAAATCTTCTAAAGATACATTAAACTTATCACTTTCAACAATATTATTATTTACCCTAATGCCCTTGTTTTTTATTGTTCTTCTAACTTCGCTTTTAGAAGTTAATAAATTTGAAAGTACAACAACGTCGATTATATTAATTCCATTCTTAATATTTTCCTTTTTAATTGTTATTGATGGTAGATCATCTCCTACCGAACCTTTTCCAAAAGTTTTTTTAGCAGTTTCCTCTGCTTTTTGAGCAGCCTTCTTTCCATGCAACATAGTCGTAGCTTCATTTGCCAATAATATTTTTAATTCATTGATATTTTGATTTTTAATTTGCTCAGTTTTTTCTAAGCTAATATCAGTAAACATTTTAATAAATTTTATTACATCTCTATCATCTGTATTTCTCCAAAACTGCCAATAGTCATAAGATGATAAAAGTTTTTCATCCAACCACACCGCACCTTTTTCAGTTTTACCCATTTTTGCACCTGAGGCTAAAGTGATTAATGGAGTCGTTAAACCAAAGACTTGCTTACTAGAATATCTTTTAATTAATTCTACACCATTAATAATATTTCCCCATTGGTCAGAACCACCTATTTGCATCAAGCAGTTTTTAGTTTTGTTTAATTCCAAAAAATCATATGCTTGTAAAATCATATAGTTAAATTCCATGTAACTTAACGACTGATCTCTATCTAAACGTAGTTTAACACTATCAAAGCTTAACATTTTATTAATTGTAAAATGTTTTCCAATATCTCTTAAAAATTTTATATAATTAAGTTTACCAAGCCACTTATAATTATTAACAAAAATAGGTTTAGTTTTAGGATTATTTGTTTTTAGGTATATTTTGAAAATTTTTTGAATATTTTTTATATTTTTTTCAATTTCTTTTTCAGATAAAATTTTTCTAGTCTCATCTTTTCCTGATGGATCACCAATTCTTGTTGTTCCTCCCCCAAGCAAAACAATTGGCTGATGTCCATATTTTTGTAACATTCTAAGACACATAATTTGCAATAAGCTACCCACGTGTAGACTTGATGCTGTGCAATCAAAACCAATATAAGCTCTGATTTTGTTCTTATTCATCAAAACTTCTAACTCATTATGATTAGTACATTGATTAAAATAATCTCTTTTTTTAAATTCGGATAAGAATGAATTTTCCATATTTTTTAAAAACAGTGTAGAATCAATATACTTTATTTGAATTAATTAAAAAATATATATGAGTAAAAGTTTTTATAGTTTAGGTTTAATGAGTGGAACGTCGATGGATGGTATTGACGTTTCAATCATAAAATCTGATGGCGAAGTCAAATTTAATGGAGTTTTAAACAAGTATTTTGAGTATAGTGATGATTTTCACAAAAATCTCATAAGTAATAGAGATAAAATTAACAACTCAGAAGACCTTAGAATATACACCAAAGAACTTGAGGTTCTTGAAAAAGAGATCACTTTGTTCCATGCTAAAGTTATCAACGAAGTTATTAAGGAAATTGATTTTAATATAGACATTATAGGATTTCATGGACAAACGATTTTTCATAATGCAGATGAAAAAATTTCTAAACAATTAGGAGACGGAAGTCTGTTATCACAATTAGTTAAAAAAAAAGTTGTTTACGATTTCAGACAAAATGATTTAAGAAATGGAGGCCAAGGAGCACCATTAGCGCCCATATTTCATAAATTGATTTCACAAAAAATCAAAATTGATCTGCCAATTTGTATGCTTAATTTAGGAGGTATTGCAAATATAACGGCTATAGAGTCCGATATAAATTCAACCTTAGTAAGTCGCGATATCGGACCAGGGAACTGTTTAATCGATGAATGGATGAGAAAAAAAACCGGAAAAAAATTTGATAAAGACGGATTAACGGCAAAAATAGGAAAAATAAATATAGCAATTTTAAATCAAGCTTTAGATAACCACGAAAGTTTAAAATATAAAAATATTCTTTCTTATGATCCTAAAGATTTTGATATCAATTTTTTACGTGGTCTATCTTTGGAAGATGGTGCTTCAACTGTAACTGAATTTACTGCTGCAGTCTTAGAAGACAGAATTGTAGATTTTATAAGCAAATTAAGCGACAAATCTAGAAAGGTTTTAGTTTGTGGAGGTGGAAGGAAAAATTTAACTTTGATGGAAACTATTAAAAAAAAATTATCAAAAAAACATACAATTGAAAATATAGATAGTTATGGAATAGATGGTGACTTCATTGAGTCTCAAGCTTTTGCTTATTTAGCTATTCGATCTTTTCTTAAGCTTCCAATTTCTTTTCCAAACACTACAGGCTGCAAAGAACCATCAACTGGTGGAATATTGGTTGAAAATATTTAAAAAAAGCGCGTATGTTTAAAAAACTACGCGCTTAATTTTTTATTAATCTTTTATCCTTTAACTACTTCTCTAGTGTTAGCATTAAAAGACTCTTTAAATGGAATATCAACTACTACTGCGTCAACAGGAGTTCCTGGTTTATCAGAGTATTTTTCTGGAAGATGAACTTTGTATTTAGTTCCAACCTTACCTTTCGGAAATCCATTAGCATTTAAAGTTCCATCGAATGGTACATATCCCATTGCTATATTTTGTTTTTTCTCTGGATGGTACCAAGGAGATGTTATAAATCCAACTGGATCTCCACCACTTTCAGGTGATACCAGCCAAAAATCAGGAGCATATTCTTCAATAGGTTTTCCACCTAACTCAAGTCCAACTAACTGAAGTTTGTAAGGTTTTTTGCCACCCTTCAATTCAGCACCCATTTTTTCTAATGCTGCTTTACCAACATAATCAGCTTTTTTATTCCATTCTCCTTTACCTGACAATGAAACTTGGTAACCTAGGTTACATTGAAAAGGGTTATGTTGTTGATCCATATCTTGCCCCCAAGATAAAATTCCAGCTTGAATTCTTCTATGGTGAGCAGGCGCTATAACCATTAAATTATGTTTTTTTCCAGCTTCAAGAACTGCATTCCACATATCTTCTGCATATAAAGTAGCGTTTCTTAAATAAATTTCATATCCGGCCTCTCCAGAAAAACCTGATTGAGAAATTACACAACTTCTTCCGCCAACTTTTACTTCAGCTAACCCGTAGAAAGGCATGTTATCAAAATCAACTTGATTACCACAAAGATCTTTCATTAATGCTTTTGATTTAGGTCCTTGAATTTGTACTGGGCAAGCATCTATTTCTTCTACAGTGCAATCAAATCTTCCATCTGCATTAACACCCTGTAGATACAT
Organism: uncultured Pelagibacteraceae bacterium; assembly: GCA_902557385.1. Classification (GTDB taxonomy): domain Bacteria; phylum Pseudomonadota; class Alphaproteobacteria; order Pelagibacterales; family Pelagibacteraceae; genus Pelagibacter. The sequence continues at coordinate 60,295 of CACDZF010000003.1, read as the reverse complement.
ACCAATATCTGAGTCTGATAAAGAGAACCAAAATTCATCTTTTGAAATTCTTAAAAGAATTGGATCATTTAAAACTCCACCATAAGCATTGCATAAAATTACATATCTAGCTCTCATGGGTGAAATTTTAGTTGCATCTCTTGTTATTACATAGTCAGTAAATTTTTCTGCATCAGGTCCTTTAACTCTTATTTGCCTTTCAACAGCAACATTCCACATTGTAACATGATTAACAATTGCATCGTACTCAACCATTGCTCCACCATCTTCGGGTTTTACATATCCTCTTGGATGATAAATACGATTATAAACAGTTGCTCTCCAACAACCTGCTTGCATAGATAAATGCCAATAAGGAGATTTTCTAACTCTTGTTGAAATTAACAATTCAACTTTTGTTGGTCCGCTTTGTCTTAAATTATATGGAACTTCACGATCGGATTGATCTACTGAGGTTACATGTTTTAGTTTAGTATAGTCAAATTCATTAGACATATTTGTTCTCCATCAACCACTTGTTTGTTTCCTTCAAGCCGCCGAATGTATAAATGTGGAAGAAATCAGTATGCGATTTAACTTTCCCAATTAAATCATTTGGGTCTCTAGGTTTCATTAAATCTAATGCCTTAGTAAAATTAGATTTAAGAAAATTTATGGAATTTTTTGCTCCTACAATATTAGCAAATTTAATAAGGCTAGTTATTTTAAGCGGCCCAGTAATTCCCACATGAACTGGTATTGTTTGTTTAGAAATAAAGTCTATTATTTTTTGAGGATCTAGTAACCATTGAGTTACTATATAGTCAGCATAAGGCTTTTTATCTTTCATAGCTTTTTCTAAATTTGAATCGGATATATCAGGACTACCCTCTGGATGTCCAGCGATTCCTATCTTCATCTGCTCAAAATAACCAGTCTCTAAAAGCTGGATTGAACTATCAAATTTTCCAATAGGATCTCTACTGCCACCAATGACTAGAGCCTGTTTAACTCCTCCATCCTTACAGATCGAGATATATTCTTTAAGTTGTGCATCGCTTTCAATTGATCTTGCTGGAAAGTGTGGGATTGGATTACAACCTTTTTTTACTAGCTTAACAGCTTGCTCAGCTGTTTCTTTAAAATCTCCTCCAGGAAGCATTGTAATATAAACATCCCTCAAAGAAGGCAATGTTTCTAAGTCAGTTTTAGGACTTATTTCCAAAGAAAAATTCATTAGGGAATATTTATTTATTTTAAAAAGGCTGTCTATAAAAATCGCTTCTTATGCGCTAAAGAGACTATCTTTTGATGCCTCTGTGTTTTTGTATTCTTCGACCGTATTCTTGAGTAATTCTGTCAAATATTATAGCCAGAGCAACAATAGCTAATCCGTTAAACAGTCCTAATGCCAAATATTGGTTCGATATAGCTCTTAAAATAGGAACCCCTAAACCCTTAACTCCAATCATAGACGCTATAACAACCATAGCTAATGCCATCATGATAGTTTGGTTTACACCTGCAAATACTGTTGGAAGAGCCAAAGGTATTTGTACAGTTCTTAATTTTTGCAATTTTGTTGCACCAAATGCTTCACTTGCCTCTATGGTCTCTTTATCTACTTCCCTTATACCTAAATTAGTTAATCTTATAACTGGCGGTATAGCGTATATACAAACAGCAATTAACCCTGGGATTTTTCCAATACCAAGTAGCATCAATATAGGAATTAAATAAACAAAACTAGGAATAGTTTGCATCATATCTAATACAGGAAGCATTGATCTTTCAACTCTGTTTGATCTTGCCATCAGTACTCCTATTGGTATTCCAACAGCTATGCACATAATTGTACAAACTGTTATGATTGCTACTGTTGCCATGCAATCTTTCCACATACCAAAGTATCCAATAGCCATAAAAGCTAGTATACTTCCAACTACAAGTTTCCAACTTCTTGAACCCAACCAGGCTAAACCACCAAGTATTAATAATATTATTGGCCAAGGTGTAGCTAATAGTAATTTTTCTAACCTTATTAAAAAAAACAAAAGAGGATCGAAAAATGCCTCTATACCATCACCGTAAGCTCTAGAAAATTCTCTAAAAGTTTGATCAATCCCTTTTCTTAATTCCATTAGGGATTTACGCTCCATTACAGGAAATTTAGTTAAAAAGTCCATTTAATTTATTCAAAAATTAACGAGCCTAAATTAATTAGGCTCGTTAAATAAAATTATATATTAAAGACCAGCTTTAATTTTTTTCTTAGCAGCTCCAGATACCCATTTACCCCAAACATTTTCATGTTTTGATAAAAACTCGATAGCTGCATCTGAACCTTTAGCTTGGTTTTCTGCCATGTACACAAGCATTCCATTCATTACATCACCAGGGTAAGTACGCTTTTTAACATATTTTAAAGCGTCTTTTCCTCCAGTTTTAGCAAAGTTTGCTGTAACGATAGAGTTAACTTCAGATTTAGTCCAAGCAGTTGGTTTTGGATCTGCACAATCTTGTTCTGCTTTTGTTATACAGTTATCCCAGTTATCTCTGCTGTGAAATTTCACACCAAAATCTACAGGAATTAAACCATATTTTCCAACCATTGAAGTTGGGTTCCAATAGTAACCAAACCAAGGACTTCCAGAGTCAGCTGCTTTAGATATTGTACCATCTAAACCTGCTGCAGAACCTGGATCAATTAATACCCATCCTTTTTTTTCCATTTCAAATGCTCTGAAAAGGTTTGCGTTAGCTAACTGACATCCCCATCCAGCTGGACAACCAACAAAAGCACCTTTAGAAGGGTCTTCTTTTGAAGGGAACCATTCAGGATGTTCTAAGATTTCCATAGCTGTCATACCTTTGATTTCAGGAATTTTTTCAACAGTTCCTGGAGTTATCCACCAACCTTCACCAAGGCCAGTAATAGGAGCTTTGTTAGCTATGATTAATCTTTTTTCTGAAACAGCTTTTTTTAAAGGTGTGTAAACAGCATTAGCCCATTGTTCAGGGTTCATGTCTGGCTCACCTTTTTCATCCATAGAAGTAAAAGTAGGCATAGTTGCACCAGGTATAAGTTCAACCTCACAACCATATCCTTTTTCTAGGATTATCTTATCTACGTTCGCCATCAACTCGGCAGAAGCCCAGTTTTGTTCAGCGATAACTAATTTTCCACAGCTAGCATTAGCAACTCCACTAAAAGAAGTGAAACCAAATAAGACTAGAGCAGAAACAATTATATTTTTTATTTTCATTATTTCCCCTTTAATTAATTAAAGTCGAGTATCAAAACATACTGAGAAAAGAAAAGCAAATTTATTTCAACTTTGAGTTGTAGTAAAAATGTCTTTAATTGTTTTTTAATTAATTATACGGTTTCGAATATGATTTGGGTAAATAATCAATTTAAATCTATCAAAAGATTTACTGTAATAGGTTATTCATCTTTTAATGAATTGTACCTGAATAGGTTTCATTACAGATTGCACTCAAACTATTTCCAGAAAATTTAACTAATAAAAATTTTTAATCTAAAAATAATTAATTAGGAGGAAATATGAAAAAAGATTTAATCACAAGACTTAATGAAGGACCTGTTCTTTTTGCAGAAGGATATTTGTTTGCAATGGAAAGAAGAGGATATTTATCAGCTGGTGCGTTTGTACCTGAAGTTGTTTTAGAGCATCCAGAGGTAGTTTCTCAATTACATAGAGAGTTTATAAGAGCCGGATCAGATGTAGTCCAAGCATTTACTTACTATGGACATAGAGAAAAATTGCGTTTAATTGGCAAAGAAGATCTATTAGAACCACTACAGAAGAATGCGTTACAGATTGCTAAAGATGCAAGAGATGAGTTTAAAGATCTTGATTTACTAGTTTGTGGCGATGTTGCTAATACAAACATTTATGATCCAAGTGATAAAAAAAGTCATTCCGTGTGTCAAAAAATGTATGAAGAGCAAGTGGCTTGGGCAAAAGAAGCGGGAGTAGATTTTATTGTTGCAGAAACGATAAATTGGACAGAGGAAATGAAAATTGCACTTAAGGCAATCAAAGATGAAGGTTTGATTGCTGTAACAAATTTTTCAATTAAAAAAGGTGATAAAACTAGGGAGGGCCATACTCCGGGAGACGCTTGTAAAATGATGGAAGATCTTGGTGCTGATGTAGTTGGTTTAAATTGTTATAGAGGACCAAAAATGACAATGAAACTTTTACCTGAAATAAGAGAAAAGGTTTCATGCCATGTTGCTGCTTTACCAGTTCCCTACAGGACTACTGAAGAGCAACCAGGTTTTTTAAATCAAACTGATCATGGTTGCGATTGTATACCTGGTGGCAATGCATTTCCTGTTGCTTTAGATAATTTATATTGTAATAGATTTGAGATGGCTGAGTTTGCAAAGGACTGCGAAAAAAGAAAAATAAATCTTATTGGAATTTGCTGTGGAGCTGAGCCTCATCATGTTAGAGAAATGGCAGTTGCTCTAGGTAGAAAACCAATATCATATAAATATTATCCAGATATGAGTAGACATTGGCTTCACGGGAAAGATAAGTCTTTTTTAGATATAAACACTAGTATGAGTAAAAAATATTAGTTCTTAAATTATGGAAAGTAATGCAAAAGTAGTAATTGTTGGAGGTGGTGTAGTTGGATGTTCAATTTTATACCATCTCTCTAAATTTGGGTTAAAAGATTGTATTCTTTTAGAGAGGAATGAATTAACTTCAGGATCCTCTTGGCATGCAGCTGGAAATGTTCATGTAATCTCATCCGATCCTAATATTTCAAGAATGATGGCCTATACAATTGGTCTTTATAAAGAAATAGAAAAAGAGTCAGGCCATTCTTGTGGATTTAAACCTAGTGGCGGATTTTATTTGGCTTCAAATGACGTTTGGGCCGAGTACCTCAAAAGGGAGAGATCTAAAGCTAGGTATATGGGTTTAGATCAAGAATTTATATCGCTTGATGAGGTAAAAAAGAAAAATCCACTTATTGATCCTTCCAGATATTTACTTGCATTGTGGGATCCAATTGACGGAGAAGTAGATCCCTCTGGCGTAACTTATGCTTTTGCAAAAGCTGCAAAAGTTCATGGGGGAAAATATTATACACACACTGTTGTTAAGGACACCAAACAAAAAAAAGATGGATCCTGGGATGTTGTAACTGACAAAGGTAACATAAATGCTGAAATTGTAATTAATGCTGGAGGTCTCTGGGCTAGAGAAGTTGGAAAACTTGCAGGATTAGATTTACCTGTTCAACCAATGGAACATCATTATTTAATTACAGAAGCAATCCCAGAAATAGAAGCAATGGGCGATCAAAGATTGCCGATAGGAACAGACTTTGAAGGAAATATTTATTTTAGGCAAGAAGGAAAAGGAATGTTACTTGGAACGTATGAACAAAAATCAACTCCTTGGAAAGTTGGAGGAACTCCAATGAATTTTGGACATGAACTTTTAGAGCCAAAACTTGACAATATTCAAGATAGATTAGCTATTGGTTTTGAAAGAATGCCTGCTTTAGAAAAAGCTGGTATTAAAAATATTGTGAACGGTCCATTTACTTTTGGTCCAGATGGAAGCCCTCTGATTGGACCAGTTCCTGGAATGAAAAATTATTGGGTTGCAGTAGGTGTGATGGCTGGATTTTGCCAAGGAGGTGGCGTTGGCAAATGTATTGCGGAGTGGATTATTGATGGCGAACCTTCAATAGATGTTTGGGCAATGGATGTTGCAAGATTTGGAGATTATGCATCACCACAGTATGGAACAATAAAATCATCTGAAAATTATGAAAGAAGATTTATAATGACTTTTCCAAACGAAACTCTACCCAAAGGTAGAAAACAAAAAACAACTGCTCTTTATGATCGTTTTATAAATCAAGGAGCTGTTATGGGAGATAGTTTTGGTTTAGAAAATGTTTTGTGGTTTGCGAAAAGTAAAGAGGACGCATACGAAGAACCAACTATTAAAAGATCTAGATCACATAATTATGTTTCAAAAGAAGTAATAAATGTTAGAGAAAATGTAGGTGTTACAGAGGTCGCAAACTTTTCAAAACATGAATTTAAAGGATCAGATGCTAGAAAATTTTTAGATTATGTTATGGCTGGAAGAATACCTAAACCAGGAAGAATTTCACTAAATCCAATGTTAACCCAAAAAGGAAAACTCTATGGAGATTTAACAGTTGCATGCATAGATGAAAATGAATTCATGATTTTTGGATCAGGTGCAGCACAAGAAATGCATAGACGGTGGTTTGAAAGTCATATAGGTAAATTTAATTTAAGTTACAAAAATCGGTCTGATGATTTTCATGGTCTTAGTATTTCAGGACCAAAATCAAGAGATTTACTTCAAAAAATTGTTAGAGAAGACATATCGAATAGTAAATTAAAATTTAGAGACTCAAGAAGAATGTATGTAGCTGGGGTACCAGCTATAATTAATAGATTATCTTTTACCGGAGAGTTAGGTTATGAAATTTATGTCGCGCCACACTATCAGATTAAATTGTATGAAGAACTTATGGAGGCAGGAAAGGAATTTAATATCAAACCATTTGGAGCAAGAGCTTTAATGTCCATGAGGTTGGAAAAAAATTGGGGAGCTTGGACCCTCGATTACAGACCAGATTTCACCCCAAAAGAGGCAGGTTTAGATGTATTTATTAATTGGGATAAAGATTTTATTGGTAAAAATTCTGCCAAAAAAGACAAAAGTAAAAACAAAATTACCCCATTAATAGTTGAAACTAATGAGATTGATGTAACGTATAATGAAGCTGTTATGAAAGGAGATAAAAGTATTGGGTATGTAACATCTGGAGGTTTTGCTCACTTCGTAAATAAAAGTGTTGCATTCTCTTACCTAGACACCAATGAATTAAATTCTGGAAAAGGTATTCAAGTTGAAATTAATGGTGATATGTTCAATTGTTCAATTATCAAAGAACCGCTCTATGATCCAAGTGGTCAAAAAATGAGAAGTTAAAAAATTAATTATGAATATTAAGTTAAAAAAAAAGAAATTAATACAATTCAAAATTGTAATTTAAATAATTCACGTGGAACAAGTACCAATATAAGAAATTAAAATGGCACAGAAAGACGTAGGTAACAAAGTACCAATTTATAAATTAAAAAAAACTGAAGAGGTCATGAAATATTATGATGAGTGGGGTGAAGGAAATAAATATGACAAAGATATGGTTGATTGGAATTACACTGGTCCTAAGGAGACTACTGAAGTTTTTATTAAACACGAAAAGAATAAAAATGCAAAAATTTATGACGCAGGATGTGGAACGGGATTAGTTGGTGTTGAATTAAAGAAGTACGGTTTTTCAAATTTTTATGGAGCAGACCTTTCTCAAAAGCTTTTAGATTTAGTTCCAAAAGGACTTTATAAAAAATTAGATAAAGTCGATTTAAACAAACCCATAGATGATCAGGATAACGCATATGATGCCGTGATGTGCGTTGGTACATTTACTTTTGGCCATGTAAAACCTCCTGCCTTAGACGAATTTATAAGAATCACAAAAAATAAAGGTCTTATTTGTTTTACTATCAACGAAGGTATTCATGAGGAATATGGTTTTGATAAAAAAATTGAAGATTTAAAAAAACATAATAAATGGAAGGAAATTGAATTTTTTAAATCAAATTATATAGCTAGCAAGGATGTAAATGCTTGGCTAGGTTTATACGAAGTGCTAAAATAACGAATGTCAGATATTTACAATATTATAGATAAAAAAAAGTTAGATATTGTGAACAAACCTATACACGAAGCGCATGGTTTACCAAATGAATGTTACACCAGTAAAGAGTATACTTTAATCGAAAGAAAAAAATTATTTGAGGATAAGTGGATTGTAATTGGTGCCGCAAGTTCACTGCCTGAAATTGGCGATGCAAAGCCGATTGATCTTTTAGGAATTCCAATTTTAATAGTTAGAACTAAAACTAATCAAATTAAAGTTTTTCACAACATTTGCAGCCATAGAGGTTTAAAACTAGTGAGTAAACCAGGTAAAATTAAAAATGTCATTAGATGCCCTTATCATTCTTGGTCGTATAATTTAGAGGGTGAACTAATAGCTACACCTCATATCGGAGGCATGAATATTCACGAAACTCCAAAATTTGAAAAATCTAAAAGTAATCTAAAAGAAATTAGATCATATATTTGGTTAGACCTTATAATGATTAATATTAATAATAATGAAATCTCTTTCGAGGAATATATAAAACCTTTAAGTGATAGATGGGAAGAATTTTGGCCGGTAAAAGATAGAGATCTAATTAATCATTCTAATGACTATGGATATTTTAAATTAAATGCAAAATGTAATTGGAAATTTGCAATTGAAAATTATTGTGAAAGTTATCATTTGCCATGGGTGCATCCAGGATTAAATTCATATTCAAAGATTGAGGATCACTATCATATTCAAGGTTTACCAAATCGTTTTGCAGGTCAAGGTACCGTTGTTTATAATCCAAGATTTGAAGGAAATGAAAAGTTTCCGTGCTTTCCAAACTGGCCAAAAGATAAAGAAAATATAGCAGAGTATGTAGCTTTATTTCCCAATGTCATGCTTGGTATACATAAAGACCATTATTATGCTTATTGGCTAGAACCAATAAACCACGAGTATACTTTAGAACATATGGAAATATATTATGTGGGAGAAGAGGCTGCAAACTCAAATAAATTTAAATCATTAAGAGAGCAAAATCATAAACAGTGGGAAGATATTCAAAAAGAAGATGTTGATATAATACAAGGAATGCAGATCGGTAGAAATTCTCCTGTTTATAATGGAGGAAATTTTTCACCAATTATGGATAACCCAACTCACCATTTTCATAAATGGGTAGCACAAAATTTAATTTAAATGAAATTTAAAAGAAAAATAGCCCCAGATACAAAATTTACGCCAAAATTTATTACCAAAAAAAGATTACGAGAGGATGAAATTAATTTTGATAAATTAAGATCTTACAGGCTTGATAGAGTAAAAAAAGAATTAGTAAAAAATAATTTAGAAGCTTGCATTTTATTCGATCCAGTAAACATTAGGTACGCTTTAGATACTGTGAACATGAGTGTTTACAATATGCATAATTTAACAAGATATTGTTTTGTACCAGTTGATGGACCAACGATTTTATATGAATATTTCAATTGTGAGATTTTATCTAAACATTTGGATTTAATTGATGAAATTAGACCATCAATAACATGGGATTATTTCAGCAACGGAGACCAAGCAAGTTCACAATTAAAAAAATGGATCAATGAAATAAAAGATCTATCAAAAAATTACTTTAAAAATAAAAAAGTAGCTATCGATGTTATTAATGGACCTGCTGTTACTGCTTTAAATAACTCAGGAATTGAAGTGGTTGATGCAAAATTAATTTTAGAACAAGCAAGAGTTATTAAATCACCAGAGGAATTAAAATGTATGAAGGCAGCTTTAGAGGTTGCGGAAATTGGTGTTGCAAAAATGCGAAAAGAACTTAAAGCAGGCATGACTGAGGATGAGCTTTGGTCCATACTGCATAAAACGAATATTGAACATGGAGGAGAATGGATTGAATGCAGAATACTTTCATCTGGGGAAAGAACAAATCCGTGGATGCAAGAGAGTAGCAATAAAGTAATGCAAACTGGTGAAATGGTAGCTTTCGATACTGATATGGTAGGCCCATACGGATACTGTGCAGATATTTCGAGAGCTTATGTGGTTGGTCATAAGTTTAATGATGAGCAAAAAAAACTATATTCAATGGCTACAGATCAAATAGATCATAACGCAAGATTAATAAAACCTGGAATGTCTTTTAAAGAATTTGTTTCAAAGTCTTGGGTTTTACCTGAAGATTATTATGGTAATCGTTATTCATGTATGGTTCATGGAATTGGCCTTTGTGATGAATGGCCTCAAATTAAATATCCAACTGACGGTGGGGAACAAGGTGGTAGTTTCGAAAAAAATATGACAATAACTTTAGAAAGTTATATTGGTAAAGTTGGAGGCAAGGAGGGAGTTAAATTAGAACAACAGTATCTTGTGGGACAAAACGGATTAGAGTTAATGTCTCATCACCCTCTAGAAAAAATATAATGAAAATTATTTTAATAATGGGATTACCTGGTGCAGGCAAAACAACTCTTGCAGAGACTTTGGCGCCAATGATTAATGCTAAAAGACTTAATGCAGATGAAGTTAGGAAAGCTGCAAACGATTGGGATTTTTCACCAGAGGGAAGAACAAGACAAGCGAAGAGAATGGCAGAATTTGCTCTGAAATTAAAAAATGAAGGTAATTATGTAGTTGCTGATTTTATATGCCCCACCCCAGAAGCGAGAAAATTATTTCCTGCAGATTATGTTATTTGGGTGGATACAATTAAAGAAGGAAGATTTGAGGATACCAATCAAATGTTTATAAAGCCCGAAAAATATGACTTTCATGTCACTTCCCAAGATGCACAAACTTGGGCACCAAAAATATTTAAAGATATTAAAAAATAAGATATTAAATATTTTTTTTATGAATATTCTAAAAAAAATTATCCTTATTTTATTATTTTTATTTCCAGTTTCTAATTCATTTGGAGCGATGGTTACCGAAGTACAAAATGTTGAGGTTGCATCTGGTGGCTCCAATACAGCAGTTGGTTTACACTTTAACACTGATGGATCTAAAATGTTTGTTCTTTATCAGGGACCTTTAGATGGAAATTATAATTTTGTTGAGGAGTATACACTTTCCACACCTTTTGATATTTCAACAAGAACTTATGCTGGAGATAGCGAGAGATGTGAATTAGATCATACCGATGAGGAAATTGACGCACACAGTAGGCATTTTGATTTAGAGTTTAGTAAAGATGGAATGATAATGTTCACAACTGGTTCAGCACTTGCAGATAATAATTCAGATGCACAAAGAATTTACAGATTTGATTTAACTGCACCTTTTGATATTTCAACATGTACATTTAAACATAAATTAGATCTTATGACTGAAGATTTACAAGACGATAGTTTAGCTGGAGACAGATCAGGAAATAATAGTAAAAACCGTGTACAAGGAGTAGAATTTAGTGAGGATGGAACAAAAATGTTTGCTCAGATGCATGGCAATGCACTTAGACTTTTGGAATATACACTCTCATCTCCATTTGATTTAACAAGTACTGTAACTTTAGTTTTAACAGCAGGAATTAATTTAGACGGTCAACTTAACAATCCTATGTCAATTAGATTTAGCAATGATGGAAAAAGAATTTTCCATGTATCTCATAACAGTCCAAGTGTTACTCAAATTTCTCTAACAACAGCTTATGATACATCCTCATTTACAATAGATGGTAGTGTGAGTTTAAATAGCATTACATCAATAACACTAAATCAAGCACGAGGTATCGCATTTAGTAGAAATGGTGAAAAATTATATATAGCTGACGACTCATCAACAAATAATGGAGGTGGTAATGGTATAGAAAATGTATTTGAATTTGATTTAGTTTGTCCTTTTAATATCATATCAGGCAAATGTCCTTCTATTACCCAAAACAGTGAAAGAACTGGAATGGCAGAAGCTCAAGTGGAGTTAGCAAAAAGAACAATTAATTTATCAACAAATACTGCTTTAAACAGATTGAAGTGGATTCGAAGAAATAAAGATAAACAAAATTTATCAAACCAAAATGTAAAATTAAACTTTTCAAACGCTATGCTTTCATCTTTAAAAGCGGTGCCAATTTCATCTTTTAAAAAAATATCAACGTTTAAAAATAAAAAAGACTCAAATAAAAACTATTTTTATTGGAGCGAAGGTAATATTTACCTTGGAAGAGTAGGAGATACTAGTATTGCATCAACAAAAAAGGTTAATACAAATGCCTTAACTTTTGGCCTTGATAGATTTACAGATGATTATGGTCTTGAAGGATTAGCTTTTAGATTTGGTAATGATGATGTTGATGTCGGTAGCACTGGAAGTAATTTAAATTCTAATACATATAATATTACATATTATAGTACATCTCCTATTAAAGATGACACAAAATACCTAGATAAAATCTTTGGAATAGGAAAAATAAGATCTGATATACTTAATAATGCTGACGGTAAAAGATTAACCGCAGATAGAACAGGAAATCAAATATATGGAACTTTTAAAATTAAAGACGAATATAAAAAGAATAAATTAACACTTATACCATCAGCACAATTTGATTTTGGACATACAATACTAAGAGGATATAAAGAGTCAGGAACTGGAGCTATTGAAGTTGAAGATCAACATGTTCGAACAAAAAATTTAAGAGCAACGATTGCAGCGGTTGAAGATTTATCAAGCGATAAATATACTTTAAAAAGACATGGAAAATTGGAGTATTTGTTTGAATTGGATCGATCATCAAGTTTTAAATATTCTTATGTTGGGGATGCACCAATTACCTTAAATGATACATTAGACACTGGGGCGTTACATAATCTTAAAGGCGAAATTGGTATAGATATAATTTTTCCTGAAAAATATAGTGTCTTTATAATTTATGAAAGAAACCATGCATTTGGTACAGGATATACAGATAACTTGTATATAGCTTTAGGATATTTACCCCATGAAGATACAGAGTATGCGTTTTCATTAAATGGTTCTGATAATTTAATGTCTAAATTTGAAATAAAGAAAAATATTAATGGATACGATCTAACTTTCAATTTAAATGATGATTTAACTAATTTAGGTAACAGTAAAGAAGCGAGTATAAACCTAAATAAAGTCTTTTAATTTTTTTTTATTAGGAATAAACTAAAATTCTTATGAGCTACAAATGGGATAACAAAAAACCAACTGCACAAATGCTTGGAAGATGGCAACCATTTCATGACGGTCATTACGCTTTATTTAAAGAGATTATAAAAAAAACTGGGCAAGTTTGTATTCAAATTAGAGACGTGCAAGGAGTGGATGATAATCCATTTGACTTTGAAACAGTAAAGAAAAAAATAGAAGAAAGATTAAATCCAGAATTTGAGGGAAGATTTAAAGTTATCCTGGTGCCCAATATTACCAATATCTGTTACGGAAGAGGAGTAGGTTATAAAATTGAGGAAATAGTTATGCCTGAAGAAATACAAAAAATTTCAGCAACAAAAATTAGAGCTAAAATGCGAGAGGATGGAGATCTAAAGTGAACGAAAGACTTAAGTCAATAGTAGATTTAAAAAAATATCCAATCTATGACTTAAATTCTCCAACAATTAAAAATTTAATTAAAAGATGCAAGGAAGAACTAGATCAATTTAGTTGCTCAACTATTCCTAATTTTATTTTACCAAAATCATTAGAAATAATGAATTCAGAATTAGAAAAACAATTAGACGAGGTTTATATGTCTAAGGAAAGTATAAATCCTTATTTATATGCTGAAGACAATCCAAAATTACCTAAGGATCATCCAAAAAGAACTTTTATGAATAGATATAATGGATATTTAAATTCAGATTGTTTTCCAAAAAATTCTGAGATGAAATATCTTTATGAAACGGATGAACTTTTAAAATTTGTATCTGCATGTTTAGGAGTTTCTCCAATATATAGATGGGCAGATCCGTTGGCTTGTCACGCTTATAATGTAATGGAACCAGAAGGAATTCTTCCTTGGCATTTTGATAGTTGTGAATTTACTTTGAGTTTAATGATTCAAAAACCAGAAAAAGGTGGTGTATTTGAATATTGTCCAAATATTAGAGAACCAGGAAATGAAAATTTTGAAGAAGTTAAAAAAGTTTTAAAGGGAGATAGAGCTAGAGTTAAACAATTAAAATTAGAACCCGGCGATCTACAAATATTTAAAGGTAGATTTACATTGCACAGAGTTACAAAAGTAGAAGGTCAAAAATCTAGATACATGTGTATCCCTGCTTACGTATTAGATCCTTGGAGAGTAAATACTCCTGAACACTCAAAAGCAATTTATGGCAAAGTATTGCCAATTCATCTGGAAAGAAATGTAGCTAGAACAGATGGTTTAGCAGATTAAATGATTAAAAAAATAGCTGTTATTGGAACTGGTGTAATAGGTTCAGGCTGGATTATAAGATTTTTAGCTCATGATAAAAAAGTTATAGCATTTGATAAAGATATAAGATTAAAAAAAAAAATAATTTTAGAAATAAAACGAACTTGGCCATATGTAAAAAAACTTTTTAATAAAAAAAAACTTAAACTTAAAAACTTTAAATATGTAACCTCTTTAAAAGAAGCCTTAAAAGATGCAGATTTTATTCAAGAATGTGCACCAGAAAATTATAAATTAAAAACCAAATTGATGGAAATTGTAGGAAAATACTCAAAACCTAATGCAATTATTTCCTCAAGTTCTTCGGGTTTACTTCCATCTAGAATTTATTCAAAATGCAAAAATGCTTCACGAACTATTATAGCTCATCCGTTTAACCCCGTTTACATGATACCGGGAGTGGAGTTAGTACCTGGAAAAAAAACAAAAAAAAATATTTTAAATAAGGCTAATAAATTTTACAAATCTATCTCAATGAATCCAATCATGGTTAAAAAAGAATTGCCAGGTTATCTATCAGACAGACTCCAAGAAGCTCTTTGGAGAGAAGCGTTACATATAGTAAATGAGGGTTATGCAACTACAAAAGATTTAGATAGAGCAATTGAAGATGGTCCCGGTTTAAGATGGTCATTAATGGGAACTTTCTTAACATTCCATTTAGCAGGTGGTAAGGCTGGTATGAAGCATATGTTAGAACAATTTGGACCAGCATTAAAATTGCCTTGGACAAAATTAAAAGCTCCAAAGCTTTCAAAAAAACTTTCATCTAGAGTTATTATTGGCACTAGAAATCAAGCAAAAGGCAAATCAGTAGAAAAATTATCAAAAATAAGGGATGAATATTTAGTTAAACTTCAGAAGCTAAGAAAAAAATATGAAGACAAGATAAGAAAATGATAGTAATAAAATATTATGAATGTCTTGGTCAAAAATTTAGGTAATGGAATAAAAAACATAACAATAAACGATCCAAAGACTTATAATTCATTATCTTTTGCAACTCTAAATTCTCTTTTAATTGCATTTAAAAAACTAGATAAAGATAACAATACTAAAGTAATAATTTTAGAAGGAGCTGGAAAAGGCTTTAGCGCTGGTCATAACTTGAAAGAAGTAAGATCTCTAAAAGTAAGATCAAAATATTTAAAACTATTTAACCTTTGCTCAAAAGTAATGATCCAAATAGTTGAAGGAAGAAAACCAGTTATAGCAAAAGTACATGGAGCCGCTTATGCAGCTGGATGTCAATTAGTAGCTAGTTGTGATCTAGCATATAGTACTAACGATACAATGTTTGCAACACCAGGTGTTAATATAGGATTATTTTGTAGCACACCCATGGTTGCGGTCAGTAGAAAAATACACAGAAAAAGAATGATGAAAATGCTTTTAACTGGTGAGCCTATAAAAGCTAACTTTGCAAAAGAAATAGGTTTAATTAATGATTGTTATTCAAAATCAAAATTAAATAATGAAGTTTTAAAGGTAGCCAAAACAATTGCTTCTAAATCAAATCTAACTATTAAAATTGGAAAACAAGCATTCTATAAACAATTAGAAATGCCTTTAAGAAAAGCATATTTGTATACAAGTAAGATGATGACTTTAAATATGATGGCTAGAGATGCTCACGAGGGAATATCAGCCTTTTTAGAAAAAAGAAAACCAAATTGGAAAAATAAATGAGCAATAATGAAATAAAAAAAATTTTAGAAAGTTCAAAAACTATAGCGATGGTTGGGGTTAGTTCGGAGAAAAAAGGAGAGGATCCAAAAAATTTAAAAAGAAAACCCGCTAATGTCGTTATGAAATATATGCAAGATTTTGGTTATAAAGTAATACCAGTAAATCCATTTGCAGCAGGAGAGATTATAAATGGAGAAGTTGTAATTAAGGATTTAGAAGAAATTAAAGTTCCAATCGATATCGTAGACGTATTCCGTCCATCAAAAGAAGCACCAGGTATTGCAACAAAAGCTGCAAAAATTGGTTCTAAGGTTTTGTGGTTACAATACGGTCTTCACAGTGATGAGGCCGAAAAAATATCTAAAAACTCTAAAATGCAATATGTATCAGATAAATGTATAAAACAGGAATATCAAAAAATTTTTGAAAAATCTAATCCGGTTTTCCCTGTTTTAAGAAATTAATGAAAAAAATTTTTATTGTATATGGTCACTACAATGATCAATCTTTTAACGCTGCAATCAAAAATACATTTATAAAAACCTCTGAGGAGAAGGGGAATGAAATCGATTGTGTGGATCTTTATAAGGAAAAATTTGATCCAGTTTTTTCAGGTGAAAAACCCGACTCTGTAGTCATTGATCACCAAAAAAGAATTGAAAAATCTGATGTCATAGTTCTAATTGCACCTATCTGGAACTTTAGAATGCCAGCTATTGTAGAGGGATGGATTGATAAAGTTCTCGCACCACCCTGGGCATTTAAATTTAAAAAGATATTCGGAAATTATGGTTATCCAGTAGGAAACTTAAAAGGTAAGAAAGCTGTAGTTTTTTGTACATATGGATCACCACAATTTGCAATTAGAACTTTTTTTTTAAATATGCCAACTAAAAGATTAAGAAGAGGAGTTTTTAATATATGTGGGATAACAGATGTTGTTTATAAAAGATTTTTTGCAGTTCCATTTGTTAGCGAAGAAAAAAGAAAAAAGTTTTTAGATGTTGTTAAAAAAACAGCTCTAAATGTATGAAAAATTTTTTATTAATTTTAATATTAATTACAAACTTTAATAATATTGCACAATCAATAGATCTACCAAAATATTATCAATTTCCAGAGAACTATTTGAAAGGAAAGTACCACGAAACTACAAAAAACTTTCTAATTGTAGCTACAAAAAAACTTAAAGATACCAGATTTAAAAATACAGTAGTGGCAATGCTTGATCACGATGAAAAGGGAGCCTTGGGAATAGTTATAAACAAGCCTTTAGGAACTGCATCTATCAGATCATTGATAAAAGGTTTGAATGATGAATCTATAGAAAAAAATTTATTAGATTACAAAGTGCCAATTTACTGGGGCGGACCTTTAGATAATAATAAAATTTTAATTATTCACTCTAAAGATTATAAAAATAAAAATACTAAAAATTATGATAAAATTTCCATTTCAAATAATTATAAAGCTTTATTAGATATTGCTAAAAACAAAGGTCCAAGTCAAAGTTTGGTAATTATAGGAGTATCAGCCTGGACAGAGGGACAGCTCGAGGGTGAAATTGATAAAGGTCATTGGAATTTATCTGAAGTAACGCAGGACATTTTGTTTCAAGAAAATAATGAAAAAAAATATATAATGGCTACAAAAAATAGCTTTTTACGTTTATGAAAAAAAATTTATTTATTATTATAATTTTATCAATTTTTATTTTTACCAAAGCTAATGCTGAGTTGATAAAACCAAGTAGCAATATTGAACCTTATAAGGTAGTAAAAATTCAATTAAGCAGCTTAATGAAAAATAATTATCCTAATAAAGATAGCGGTATTGAGCAAACATGGGAATTTGCACATCCGAATAATCAAAAATATACCGGACCATTAGAAAAATTTAAAATTATGCTAAAAGGTGAATCTTATAAGATGCTTTTAAACCATTTAGATCATAAAATAGTCGCTGTACAAGTTGGCAATGGATTTGCAGATTATGAAGTTACCGTATTGGATGTTGAAAAAAAGTATTATAAATTTAATTGGAGGGTAGAAAAATATCAATTAGATGGCAATCTTAAAAATTGTTGGCTAACAACAATGGTTTCACAACCAATACCTTTAGGGTCTTCTATTTAATAAACACAAAATTAATGTTTAATTATTTATAAAATCTAGTAGGAATCTTCTTCATGAAATCTAAAGCAAAAGTAGTTGTTGTTGGTGGTGGAGTTGTTGGCGTAAGCATGCTTTATCACCTAGCTAAAAAGGGTTGGTCAGATGTAGTTTTGGTTGAAAGAAAAGAATTAACCTCGGGATCAACTTGGCATGCAGCTGGACTGCTTCCGTTATTTAACATGAGTTATTCAGTTGGTCAGTTACATAAATATGCTGTAGATTTTTACAAAACATTAGAAGAGGAAACCGGTAAAAATGTTGGCTTCAGCGTTGTTTCAAATATTAGATTAGCAAGTACAAAAGATAGAATGGATGAGTACCATCAATATGCAGGTGTTGCACAAACTATTGGCGTAAAATATAAATTTTTAACTCCCGATCAAGTTAAAGAAATTTGGCCATTATGTAATACAACTGATTTAATTGGTGCAATTCAACATCCAGAAGATGGATACATCCAACCAGCGGATTTAACACAAGCATTAGCTACTGGTGCAAGAAATAGAGGAGCTGAAATTTATAGAAATACAACAGTTGTAGGAATTAAACGAAATAAAGATGGATGGATAGTCGAAACTGACAAAGGTGCAATAGAGTGCGAACATGTAGTTTCTTGTTCTGGAAATTTTGCAAGACAAACTGGAAAAATGGTTGGGCTCGATATACCAGTAATACCTGTTGAACATCAGTACATTGTAACTGAACCACATCCAGAAATTCAAAAAAGAAAAAAAGATGGTTTACCTGAAATGGGTGTACTAAGAGATAGTGATAGCAGATGGTACATGAGAGAAGAAGCGGGTGGATTAATATTAGGACCCTACGAAGACGGTGCACCATGCTGTTATGTTGACGGACCAACAAAAGATTCAGAGTACGAATTGTTTCAAGAAGATTTAGAAAGATTAGCACCACACATCGAAGGAGCTATTCACCGTGTTCCTGCTTTTGGAGAAGTTGGAGTTAAAAAAGTTTATAATGGAGCAATATGTTATACACCAGATGGCAATCCAATAGTTGGACCTGCTTGGGGTTTGAAAAATTTTTGGATAAATGAAGGACACAGTTTTGGTATAACTGCAGCAGGTGGAGCAGGTTGGCAGCTAGCTGAATGGATTATTGATGGAGAACCTACAGTCGATATGCTTGGTGTTGAGCCGAGAAGATACGGCGACTATTGTTCTAAATCATACCTTAAAGAAAAAAATGAAGAGGCTTACAGAAATGTATTTATTATTCATTATCCTGACGAAGAAAGGGAAGCAGCAAGACCTTTAAGACAAGCTCCTTGTTATGATAGAATGAAAAAATTAGGTGCTGTGTTTGGTCAAAAATTTGGATGGGAAAGACCTAATTTTTTTGCAACAGACGGAATGGAACAAAAAGATGACTGGTCTTTTAGAAGATCAAAATGGTTTGAGGCAGTTCAAAAAGAATGTAAAAATGTAAAAGAAAATGTAGGTTTATTAGATATGTCTGCATTCGCTAAATGTAGAATTAAAGGTCCAAAAGCTGAAGAATTTTTGGATTATTTAGTCGCAAATAAATTACCGAAAAAAATAGGAAGAATTAATCTGTGCCATGCACTTAATACAAAAGGTGGTGTTCACTCAGAATTTACAATTATGAAAGAAGCTGAAGATAGTTTTTATCTTGTTTCTGCTGGCGCATTTCAAAGACTGGATCATGATTGGATTCAAAAATGGATGCCAAAAGATGGAAGTGTCCAGTTTGAAAATCTTACAAATAGTATGGGCGTATTAGTAATCTCAGGGCCGAAAGCTAGAGAATTAATAACAAGAGTTTCTAAAGATGATTTTTCAAATGAAAATTTTAAATGGCTAAGCTCAAAAAGTGTCGACATAGGACATGCTCCTGTGACTGCAATGAGGGTCAATTTTGTGGGCGAACTTGGTTGGGAACTTCATCACCCGATTGAATATCAAAATCATATTTTTGATAAACTTATGGAAGCCGGTAAAGATTTAGGACTTAAACCTTACGGTATTAGAGCAATGAATAGTTTAAGGGTAGAAAAGTCATATAAATTAGTAGGTACAGAGCTTTCTATCGAATATTCTCCATATGAGTCTGGTCTAGATAGATTTATTCATCCAAATAAAGGAAAGTTTATTGGTTTAGAAGCTTTAAACAAATGGCGTGAAAAAGGTTTTAATAATAAATTGGTTACTATGGAAGTGCATAATGTGACTGATGCAGATGTCCTAGGAAACAATCCTATTTATGAAAATGGAAAAGTCGTTGGAAGAGCTACCGGAGGCGACTTTGGTTTTAGACTAAATAAGTCAATTGCATTAGGAATGGTTAAGCCAGAGATTGCGACAACTGGTCAAAAATTAAAAATTGATATTTTAGGTAAAATGCACGACGCTACAATTTTGGACGAAAGTCCTTATGATTCAGAAAATAAATTGTTAAGAGCATAATGAAAATATTAGTCGCAGTTAAAAGAGTTATTGATTACAACGTACAAGTCAGAGTTAAAGAAGACGGCACAGGTGTAGTTACTGAAAATGTTAAAATGTCAACAAATCCTCCTGATGATAATGCAGTTGAAGAAGCTGTAAAAATCAAAGAGTCAGGAAAAGCTACAGAAATAGTTGCTGTTACAGTTGGTGATGATAAAGCTCAAGAAACTGTAAGAAAAGCATTAGCAGTTGGTTGTGATAAAGGAATTCATGTTAAAGTTGATGGAATAATTGAACCATTGGCTGTTTCTAAAATTTTACAAAAAATTGTAGACAAAGAAAAACCAGATTTAATTTTTATGGGTAAACAAGCTATAGATGATGACTGTAACCAAACGGGTCAAATGCTTGCAGCTTTATTAAATTGGCCACAAGCTACATTTGCATCTAAAATTGAAGTAAAAGATAAAAGTTTAGAAGTTACAAGAGAGGTAGACGAGGGATTGGAAACTATTGAAGTAAATATTCCAGCGATAGTTACTTGCGATTTAAGATTAAATGAACCGAGATATGCATCTCTGCCAAATATAATGAAAGCAAAGAAAAAACCTATCGAACAAATTAATGCATCTGACTTAGGTGTTGATACTAAGCAAAGAATTGAACAAATCAAAGTTGAAGAGCCTCCAAAAAGAAAAGCTGGAATTAAAGTTGCTAATGTAGAAGAATTAGTACAAAAACTAAAAAATGAGGCTAAAGTAATATAATGTCAGTATTATTAATTGCAGAACACAATAATAAAGAAGTTAAACCTTTTACTTTTAACGCTATCACTGCAGCATCTCAGATCGATCAAGATCTACATGTATTGGTAATAGGGAATAAAGCAGATGAGGTATCTAAATCAATTTCACAAGTACCTAATGTTAAAAAAGTTATACATATAGATAATGAAATTTATGAAAATTTTTTACCTGAAAATTTTACACCAGTGATTATTAAGCAAGCTGAAAATTATTCTCATATTGTTTGTTCTGCAAATACATTTGGTAAAAACTTAATGCCCAGAGTAGCAGCTTTACTAGATACGTCCCAGGTTAGTGATATTATTAAAGTAATTTCAACAGACACTTTTTTACGACCGATTTATGCTGGTAATGCATTTGCAACTGTTAAAAGTACCGATCAAAAAAAATGTGTCACAATAAGACCAACCTCTTTTGATCCAGCAGCTACTTCAGGAGGTTCAGCTGAAATTGTAAAAGTAGAGCCAAGTGAAGCTACATCACTTACTAAGTTTATTAAAAGAGAAGAAGTTAAATCAGATAGACCAGAACTAGGCACTGCAAGGGTAGTAATATCAGGAGGCAGGGGAATGCAAAGTGGTGATAATTTTAAATTAATTACTGCTATCGCGGATAAATTAAACGCTGCAATCGGTGCTTCTAGAGCAGCAGTTGATGCTGGATATATTACCAATGACCATCAAGTTGGCCAAACTGGTAAAGTAGTTGTACCTGATTTATACATCGCTGTAGGAATATCAGGTGCGATTCAACACTTAGCAGGCATGAAAGAAAGCAAAGTTATTGTTGCAATCAATAAAGATGGCGAAGCTCCGATTTTTAGTGTCGCAGATTATGGTTTAGAAGCTGATCTTTTTGAAGCTCTTCCACAATTTCTTGAAGAGTTGAACAAATTAAACACTATACAAAAATAACAAATATTGTAAAAAATTAACATTATGTCCAATAGGGAAGTAATGGAATATGATGTTGTAATTGTGGGTGGAGGACCATCTGGATTATCAACTGCTATAAAACTTAAGCAATTAAAATCAGATTTAAATGTTTGTTTGTTAGAAAAGGCATCTGAAATTGGAGCGCATATTTTGTCAGGAAATGTTTTTGAAACAAGAGCATTGGATGAATTACTACCTAATTGGAAAGAACTAAACAGTCCGATTAAAACTAAAGTTTCTAAAGAAAAATTTTTATTTTTAGGTAAAAAAAAATCATTAAGTTGGCCAACTTGGTTATTGCCTAAAGTTCAACATAACAAAAATAATTATATTATAAGTCTTGCTAATTTATGTAGATGGCTAGCCGAACAAGCAGAGGCGTTAGGAGTAGAAATATTCCCAGGATTTCCAGCAAGTGAAATTTTATACAATGATGATGGATCTGTTAAAGGAATTGCTACCCAAGACATGGGTTTAGATAAGGAAGGAAAAAAAAAAGATAGTTTTGAATCTGGTATGGAGCTTCACGCAAAAGTTACAGTCTTTGCAGAAGGATGTAGAGGCCATTTAGGAAAACATTTAATTAAAAAATTCGAATTAGATAAAGGAAAAAATCCGCAACAATATGGAATTGGCTTTAAGGAAATTTGGGAAGTAAGCGAAAAAAATCATGAGGAAGGATTAGTAATGCACACAGCTGGATGGCCATTAGATAATAAAACTTATGGAGGAAGTTTTATTTACCATGCTGAAAATAAACAAATTTTTTTAGGTTATGTGATTGGTTTAGATTATCAAAATCCATACCTTTCTCCTTTTGATGAGTTTCAGAGATTTAAAACTCATCCTGCAATAAAAAAAATAATTGAGGGCGGAAAAAGAATTTCTTATGGAGCACGTGCGTTAATAGAAGGTGGATTACAAAGCCTACCAAGAATGTTTATGCCTGGTGCATTATTAGTAGGGTGTGATGCAGGTACATTAAATATGCCAAAAATTAAAGGCTCACATACCGCAATGAAAAGTGGAATGATTGCAGCAGAAACAATATTTGAGCATATATCTCAACAAAAAGATTTATCAATTTATGAAGAAAAATTTAATAAAAGCTGGGTATATCAAGAATTGCATGCTGCAAGAAATGTTAAACCAAGTTTCAGTTGGGGTTTAATTTTAGGTATAATTTTTACTGGTATAGATCAAATACTATTTAGAGGAAAATTACCTTTCACTTTAAAACATAAACATGCAGATCATGAAACTTTAAAGCCCGCAAAGGAAATGCCTAAGATAGATTATCCAAAACCCGATAACGTTATAACTTTTGACAAAACAAGCTCAGTTTATCTAACTGGAACCAATCATGCTGATAACCAGCCAGTCCATCTGAAGTTAAAAAACCCAGATTTACCAATAAGTTTTACGCTTGGTAAGTTTGATGAGCCAGCCCAAAGATATTGCCCCGTTGGTGTTTATGAGGTTCAAAATGAAAATAACGTAAAAAAATTTGTAATAAATTCCCAAAATTGTATCCACTGTAAAACTTGTGATATTAAAGAACCTTCTCAAAATATCACATGGGTAACTCCCGAAGGTGGTGGTGGACCAAAGTATGGAAATATGTAATTAAGAAAGATCTATTGCAAATTTTTTTAATTTTTCAATTGGAACAAGTTTGAGAGTATTTTCATGTGTCCTTTTTAAATAGATAGAACATCCCTTGCCAGCTTCTATAGCTCTAGCAACCCAAGAAGCACAGACACACCATTTATCACCATCTTTTAATCCAGGGAAACCAAATTCAGGATGTGGTGTAATTAAATCATTGCCAGCTTCTTTACACCAATTAAGAAATTCATTATTTACTTTTACACATACAGTATGAAGTCCGTGATCATTTTCGTCTGTATTACAGCAGCCATCTCTAAACCAACCTGTCAATGGGTCTAAAGAACATTCTTCAAGATCTCCACCCAAAACATTTTTTTGTTTATCACTCATTTATTTTTTAATAGCTATGTCAGCATTAAAAGAAAAAGATCTTCTTTCTCCAGGTCCATAAAAAGGATAAACTGTATGTAGCATGTAATTTGGAAATAAAATAAATTTTCCAACTTCTGGTTTTATAAGTTCAAGTGCTTGACAATTAAACACATTTACTCCATGAGCCAATTCTATTTGTCCATTATAATTTATACCATCTTTATTTTGTGGAGATTTGCCAAAATCTTTTGGTAACATTGTGTAACAAACACCAGAAATATTTCCAGTATGAAAGTGCAGGGGGTTATACTCATTTTCAAATTGTCTTACTATCCATGCTTGTCTAAAGTTTATCAGTAATTTTTTTTTGAACTCATCAATTGATGAAATATTAAGGTCTGGTCTAGATTTAAACATGTAGGCAGCAATCATATTACTAAGATAAGGACTTATCTTTGAGCTAAAAAATTCTTTTTCTAAAGAAATTTCTTGTGTCACAGCTCCTACTAATGTTTTACCAGCATCTAAATTTTTAGCTTTATCTTTGTCTTTAATGACTTCATTACTATAATCATTTAGATCATTAACAAATTGAGGAATTACTTGAATTTTACCTATTGTTGGTCCAAAAGGTTTTGTTACGTGCATTTCGTTTGTAAGATCCATTTAAATTTTTGTAGGGTTTGGTTGATTTTTATAAACCTCATCAGGATCAAAAGATTTTTCTTTTTCTTCGAACTTCATTTCGATTTCTCTGGCATTATCAATTTTTCCAAGTGGTACAGATCTATAAAAACATGATCTATATCCAACATGACAACTTGAACCATTTCCAATATCAACAGTTAACCAAACTGCATCCTGATCGTCATCAATTCTTAATTCAATAACTTTTTGAATAAAGCCACTGTGCTTTCCTTTATGCCAAATTTGTTTCCTAGATCTGCTCCAGTAGTGAGCTTCTTTAGTTTCAATTGTTTTTTTTAAAGCCTCCACATTCATATAACCGTGCATTAGTACTTCTTTTGTATTGGCACAAACTGTCACAACTGGAATTAATCCATCATTATCAAATTTTGGCGATAGAAGCTTTCCTTCCTCAATTTCAGCAATGTTTTCTCTCTTTTTAAACATAAGATAGGTAATTATGTAGCATATCAGAGATTATATTAAATATTTTAAAATTATGAAATAATATGTATAAACGGCTCTCATGAAATTAGTTAAAGATATACATAGTAAATCTACAAAAAACAGCAATGTTTCTGACAAGGAAGCAGAAGAGGCTGTTATTAAAATTTTAGAATGGATGGGAGAAGACCCTTCAAGAGAAGGATTAATCGAAACACCTAAAAGAGTAGTTAAGGCATTTAAAGAATATTTTAAAGGTTATAACGAAGATCCAAAAACAATTTTAAATAAAACTTTTGGAGACGTTGATGGTTATGACGATATGGTAATTCAAAAAAATATATCAGTTCAAAGTCACTGTGAACATCATATGGCACCCATCATTGGGGTTGCTCATGTTGCTTATATACCAAATAAAAGAGTCGTTGGACTTAGTAAACTCGCTAGAGTTGTAGAAGTTTTTTCAAAAAGACTTCAAACACAGGAAAGACTTACAATGCAAATTGCAAAAACATTAATGAGCGCACTAGACGCCAAAGGTGTTGCTGTTTCTATAGATTCAACACATCAGTGTATGACTATGAGAGGTATTAAAAAAGAACAGGCAACTACTGTTACAAATTACTATCTAGGTAGCTTTAAAGATGATTTAAGTTACCAAAATAGATATTTGAGATTTATTAGTAAGTAATATCTTATATAATATTTAAAAAATGTCGGAAAAATTCAAAGCCTTAGTTGTTAATCAAAATGGTGAAGACTTTACAAGGGAAATACAATCCTTAGATAAAAGTTTTTTAAAACACGGTGATGTTTTAGTTAAAGTTGAGTATTCAGGATTAAATTATAAAGATGCACTCATTTTAAAAAATGGAGCCAAATTAGTAAAAGAATTTCCTCATATACCTGGTATTGATTTTTCAGGAACAGTTGTTGAAAGTGAAAATAAAAATTTTAAAACAGGTGATCAAATAATTTTAACTGGAAGAAGAGTTGGTGAAATTTATTTTGGTGGCTACTCCCAATTAGCAAAAGTCAATGGAGATTTTTTAGTTAAAAAACCAGAGTCTATTTCTTTAAGACAAGCGATGATTTTAGGAACCGCTGGGATTACAGCGCTTACTTGTGCGTTCACAACAAAACAAGCAAGAGAGGAGTTGTTGCTTGGTGAAAAAGTTGAAGATGTAGTAGTAACTGGTGCATCAGGTGGTGTTGGAAGTATTGCTGTAATGATTTTGAATAAACTTGGATGCAATGTTACTGCTGTAACTGGTAAAGATAGTAACAACGAGTACTTAAAAGAAATAGGTGCAAAAACCATAACAAAAACAAGCGATCTAGACAAAGAGGCAAGACCTTTGGATAAAGGATTATGGGATGGAGCAGTTGATACTGTTGGGGGAAGCATGTTGTCAAAAGTTTTATCACATATTAAACAAAACGGTATTGTTGCAGCTGTCGGAAATGCATCTGGCATAAAATTAAATACAACAGTCATGCCTTTTATAATCAGAGGGGTAAAACTCTGGGGAATTGATTCTGTTCATACTTCAACCAAAAGAAGACAGTTTTTATGGGACGAAGCATCAAAATTAATAGATTTTGATTTATTAGAAAAATCAATTAAAGAAGTAAATCTAGAAGAACTTTTAAATATATTTCCAAAAATGTTAGAAGGAAAAACTTCAGGAAGATATATTGTAAACTTAAATAAATAATGGACTGGGATAAGTTAAAAATTTTTCACGCTGTTGCTGAAGCGGGGAGTTTTACAAGTGCCACAGTTAATTTAAATTTAAGTCAATCAGCAATAAGTAGACAAATTCAATCTTTAGAAGAAGATCTAAAAGTTCAGTTATTTGAAAGACACGCTAGAGGGCTTACTCTTACAGAAAATGGAGAATATCTCTATAAAACTGCCCATGATGTAATTTCTAAATTAAAAGAAGTAGAAACTTCACTAGGTGATCAAAAAAATAAAGCTTCAGGAAAACTTACTATTACCACCGTTCGAAGCTTTGGAACTCATTGGTTAACACCAAGAATTCAAGAGTTTATGAGAATAAATCCAGAAATTGAAATAGAACTTATATTTGATGATAAAGAATTAGATTTAAGTACTAGACAGGCAGATATAGGGATTTTCATGAGGAGGCCTAAACAACTTAATTATATACAAAGAAAATTAATGGATATTAATTATCATATTTATGGATCAAGCAAGTACCTTGAGGAAAATGGTATGCCAAAAACAATAAACGATCTAAATAGCCACAAATTTATATCTTTTGGAAAAGGGGCTCCATCTCCAGTTTATAACCCTGATTGGGCACTTAAAATAGGCACAAAAGACAATAAAAAAAGAAAACCAGTTATGAAAGTTAATAGTGTGATGGGTCTTTTGTTAGCAGTTGAAAGTGGAGTAGGTCTAGCTGCTCTTCCCGATTATTTAGTATTTCAGTCTAGAAACCTTATAAAAGTAGTTCCTAAAGCTGAAGGTCCAGTAACTGAAGCACATTTTGTCTATCCACAATCAATGAAAAATGTAGCTAGAGTTCAAACTTTTAAGAACTTTCTTTATAGCAAAATATCTGAGTGGCAATTTTAGGACCTGCGTCAATCTATGCGATTGATAATCATTATCATTGAGAATAATTCTCATTATCATTAAAATAACAGACATAAAGGATAACAATGAGAAAAATATCAATTTTGACGTTAATTACATCCTTATTTGTATCAACCTATGTAATGGCAAATGAGGTAAATGTTTTTAATGCAAGACATTATAAAGCAGACGCAGAGCTTTATAGTAAGTTTACAAACAAGACGGGAATTAAAGTAAATTTAATTAACGGAAAAGCTGGCGCTCTTGAAAAAAGAATGATTGAAGAGGGTGCAGATTCTTCTGCTGATCTTTACATTACAGCAGACGCTGGAAGATGTGGAGCATTCAAAGCAAAAGGAATGACTCAAGGTGGATTAACTTCTGCAGCTATTAAAGCTGCGGTTCCAAAAAACTTCAGAACTTCACACTGGGTAGGTGTAGCTAAGAGAGCAAGAATAGTTTACTACGCTCCAGAAAGAGTTAGTGGCGCAGAGCTGTCAGGATTAACTTACGAAAGTTTAGCTGATCCAAAATGGAAAGGCAGATTAGTAATAAGAAAATCAAGCAACATTTACAATAAATCTCTTGTAGCTTCATTAGTTAAAAATAATGGAAAAGCAGCTACAGCAGAATGGGCAAAAGGGGTTGTTGCAAATATGGCAAGAACACCAAAAGGTAATGACAGAGCACAAATTATGGCAGTAGCGGCTGGTGAAGCTGACATTGCTGTAGCTAACACTTACTATTTAGCACTTATGCTATCAGGAAAAAAAGGTGCTGAACAACAAGCAGCAGCAAAAAAAGTTAAAGCATTTTTCCCTAATCAAAATGACAGAGGGACACATATGAATATCAGTTGTGCAGCTATGGTTAAGGGCGCGCCTAATAAAGCAAATGCAGTTGCACTTGTTGAGTTCTTATTAACACCAGAAGCTCAAGAGCACTTTACTAACAACACTTTTGAGTTTCCAATGATTGATGGCGTTTCGCCAAATCCATTAGTTGTAAATAATTTGGGATTAGATTTCAAACAAGATCTAAAAACAAAAGTTTCTAGCTATGGAGCAAAACAAGCAGATGCATTAGAAGTAATGACAGCTGCTGGATGGAAATAAGTAAAGCTAGTGAAAAAGAATTTATTTAACAATAATTATAATAATTCTTCTGCAGACAAGGCATCTTTGAAAGCATGTGATCCTTGCGCTACAGAGTGTAAAAAAATTAATGTTAAAATAAATGGAAGAAAATTATCTGAATTAAAAGAAGAAGAGGTTCCACACATCCTTTCCCCTTTTAATAATAAGGACTAATTTTCATTATATAGTGCTCATAACCTTCCCAATTAGATGATTTACCCCATCTAATATGTTATGAGCACTTACAGATGACTTACAAAAATTTTAATATTTGGTATCTTTTATCTTTCTTAATTTCTTTTATAGTATTAATTCCAATTATTACTGTATTCACTAGTTTTTTTGAAAATACATCCAATTATTATGAAATTTTAAAAAATACTTTTTTAATAGAGTATATTTTGAACTCATTAGTTTTGCTGATATCAGTATTGGTTCTTACATTCTTACTAGGAACTGGAACAGCATACCTAGTTTCATTTTATAAATTTCCAGGCAGTGACTTTTTTAAATGGGCATTAATACTATCTTTTGCAGTCCCTCCTTATATTTATGCGTATTCATTGACAGCTTTTTTTGAAAATTATGGTACCGCATTCACAATTTTAAATTTTGTTTTTGGCGATGCAAATTACAATAAAAACATTCCAAAATTTGATGGTATGTTTGGTGCAATATTATCAATTACTTTTTCTTTATATGCGTATGTATATATTCTAGCTAGAGCATCTTTTTTATATCAATCACAGAATTTGATTGATTTGGGTAAAAATCTTGGTTTTTCAAAATTTAGGTCTTTTTACAAAATAATATTGCCAGCTGCTCGACCTGCGATTGTTGCTGGTTTATCATTAGTTGCAATGGAAACCTTAGCTGAGTTTGGAGCGGTTGATTTTTTTTCTATCAATACTTTAACAACAGGCATTTATAATTCATGGATAGCTTTTGATGATTTAGCTTTTGCTAACCAAATATCCTTTTTCCTTTTATTGTTTATATTTTCATTATTTGTATTAGAAAAATTATCCAGAAGAAAAGCAAAATATCATTTAAATGCCAGAGGAGAATTTAAGCAAAAAGAAAAATTTAAACTATCTGGAAAAAATTCCTTTTTAGCATTTATATTTTGTTTTTTTGTATTTTTTATGAGTTTCTTATTCCCTTTAAGCCAAATGTTATATTGGACAATAAAATTTCCAGAAAATTTATTTGATATACAAATAGCTGGTCTTTTATTAAACACACTTTATTTAGTTTTGTTATCTAGCTTAGTTTTAATAATATTTTCTTTAATTTCTAACTATGGCAACAGAGTTTCTAATAATAAAATATTAAATATTTTATCTACATTATCGATTTCAGGCTATGCAATTCCAGGAATAATTTTGGCTATTGCTTTTATTACATTTATTGCATGGTTTGATGAAAATATAATTAAGTCCTTAGGCTTTTTATCAATTAAAAAATTATTTATAGGCTCAGTTCTTGGATTAGTTTTAGTTTATTTTGTAAGATTTTATTCTTTGGCCTTTAACGGAATAAAATCAGGATATGAAAAAATTAATATTTCAGTAGATGAGAGTGCATATCTACTTGGTTTTTCTAAGAGAAAAACTTTTACAAATATTCATATTCCTTTTTTACGAAATTCACTTTTATTTATTATAATTTTGATATCATTAGAAATAATACGGGAATTGCCTATCACTCTAATTTTAAGACCTTTTAATTTTGAAACTTTTGCTACCACTGCTTACATTTCAGCATCCGAAGATCTATTAGAGGCTGCGGCAGTACCTTCATTATTTTTAATTTTAATTGCAAGCTTCTTTATTATAATAACATCAAAATATATTTTGAAAGTTACAAATGAATAAAAATTTTTTTGAAGTTAAAAATGTTGATTTTAAAGTTGGAGGTAAAAATAAAGTTAACAATGTATCTTTTTCAATAAAAGAAGAAGGTGAGGTTATATGCCTTTTAGGCCCATCAGGTATTGGAAAAACCACAATACTAAGAACAATCGCTGGATTAGAAAAAATTGATAGTGGTTCAATTGAATTAAATAACAAGACCTTATCTTCAAAAAAAATGAACGTGGATCCTGAGAACAGAAATATTTCCCTTGCGTTTCAAGAAAATAGCTTGTTTCCACATTATACTATTGAAAAAAATATATTATTAGGAGCAGAGAGAAATAAAGAAAAGAAAGAAAAAAAAATTAGCTTAAAAGAAATAATTAATTTATTGGATATTGCTCACATACTAAATAAATACCCTCATCAAGTTAGCGCCGGAGAAGCCCAGCGTGCATCATTAGCAAGATCTCTTGTTTCCGAACCAGATTTATTATTATTAGATGAACCACTATCAAATGTTGACCAAAGTTTTAAAGAGGAAATTCAAGTTCGGTTAAAACAACTTATAAAAGATGCTAAAATAACTACAATAATAGTTACTCATGACTCTTACGAGGCTTTTTATCTTGGTGATTATTGTGGAATTATATTAAACCAAGAACTAAAACAATTCGACAAACCCTATAATGTCTATCATTTCCCAAATTCTATTGAAGTAGTAAATTTTTTAAATAGAGGAATTTTAATTCCAGCTAAGGTGACCAGCCCTAAAAGTTTAGAAAATTCTGATTTAGGTACAATTACAGGAAATTTTATCAAACCTTACCCAATTGGAACAGATGTAAAACTTTTAATACAGCCTGAAGATTTAGAACATGATGATAGAAGTAATTTAAAACTAGATGTTACTGATAAAAAATTTAGGGGCTCAAATTTTATATATACTTTAAAAACAAGTAGCGATTTATTAATTCCAGTTTTTGTTCATTCACACCACATACATCAACATGAAATAAATGATAAGTTTGGAATTAAAAAACCAATTCACATAGAGCATTTAGTTTGCTTTTAAAAGTTAAATATTAATTATTTTAAAAAAGATACTATTTTCCAATACTTATTAAAGTTAGGTCGTCACTTAGGATTTGATTTTTACTTGTATTTAATACAGACTTTGTAACATCATTTAACTGTTTAATAGTATCCTTATTATAATTATTCTCAATAATGTTAATCGAGCCATCAATACCTATTTCTTTTCCTTCATTATTCATACTTTCAGACAAACCATCAGTGAAAGCATAAAATCTTGAACCGTTTAATTTAATTTTATTTATTTTATAAAAACTTTTATCTTTTTGTTTAATTACACCTAATGGAGGAGCAGAACTTTCGATTTTATTATATTTTCCATTATTATTTCTTACCAAAGCTGGTTGATGTCCCGCATTTACCCATCTAATTTCATCAGATATTAAATTATATTCACCAATTATTGAGGTTACAAACATTCCTCCTGTTTTTGTATTGTTTAAATCATTATTCATGTGGAAAACCATTTCATCTGGATCTACTTTTGATTGTGACAAGACTTCAAATAGCGTAGATGCTTTAGCCATAACCATTCCTGCATGAATTCCTTTCCCGGCTACATCAGCAATAATAAAATAAATACTATTATTATGAGGGTAAAAGCTAAAAAAATCTCCAGATACTTCCCTTGCTGAAATATTAATACCGTGAACAGGATAATTTTTTAGATTTCTCTTTGGCAAAAAATTCTCTTGAACTTTTACAGCGAGCTTTACTTCTTTTGAGATTCTTTCTCGCCACTTATTTTTTTCTTCCTCACTTGTCTCTAATTTACTCATTAGCCTATTATAATACAGACCAATGACTCCTCCTGCAGTAAATGGATCTTGTGGGCCTCTAATTTTAAGATCTCCAGACTCAGATTGCTTATCTAAAATTGAAATTAAATCATGCTCAATGGAAACTGCATTGTGCTCTGCAATATTTAGTCCAAGTTCCTCTTGAACAGGGCTTACTCTTAAAGGATAAAATTTGTTAAAAAGACCCAATAATAAAAAAGAAGTTATGAATGTAAACATTCCGATCGATAATACTCCAATAAATTGAATTTTAATTTGTGACAATCTATCGAGTCCTGTATCTAAAATATTTAAATCACTAAAAAATCCTACAGCTAGTGTTCCCCAAATACCAGCTGCTAAATGAACTGGGACAGCTCCAACAACATCATCAATTTCATATTTGTTTAAAATTTCATTTACAAAAATTGCAATAATTGATCCTACAATTCCAACAAAAATAGAAGTGACTGAAGTCATTGAATTACATCCAGCTGTAATTGCAACTAGTCCTGCCAAAGGTCCTAAAATAATATAAAAAGGATCAGGTTTTTTGAATCTTATGTATGAAATACTTAAACCAGTTAACAGACCGAATGCAGCTGCTAAAAATGTATTTATTAAAATCAATGGAACAGTTTCATCCATTGCACCGTTACTTCCGCCATTAAAACCAAACCAACCGAACCATAAAATCAAGGTCCCTAAAACTGCCAAAGGAAAGCTAGAACCAGTAAATTTACCTTTATTTGCATCTGAATATTTTCCTATTCTGGGCCCTAAAATTAAAACTGCTGCTAGTGCAATCCATCCTCCAACTGAATGAACAATTGTACTTCCAGCAAAATCTACAAAACCCAAATCTGAAAGCCATCCAGTAGTTTTTATTGAACCTGTTACAACTAACAATTGGTTAACTGCATCATATTTTGAGAGATAGCTCGAAGACCAAGCCCAATGACCAACTATTGGATAAATTATTCCAGTAGCTAATACAGTCATTATTAGATAACCATTAAACTTCATTCTCTCAGCGACAGCACCTGAAATTATTGTAGCAGCGGTTGCTACAAACATAGCTTGGAACACAAAATAAGTCATGTACTCTGCCTTATCTGTTTTGAAGAAAAATAAATCAGTCCCAAATAAACCATTATAGGAAGTACCAAACATAATACCAAATCCAAAAATCCAAAAGATAACTACAGATACACCAAAATCAGCAGCATTCTTTAACGCAACATTGATACTATTTTTGTGTCTTGATAAACCTGTTTCCATACACATAAAACCTGCTTGCATAATGAAAACTAGTATCGCACAATCTATAACCCATAATGTGTCAATATTACTTGTAAGTACATCTATTATTTTTTGAGAAGACATTAAAATTATTTATTTTTTAAGTTAAAATTTTTCCATAACTACTATCAATATTTTCATTTTTCAATTATAAATAAGTGAAAGGGGGTGTCTATTTAGACTGAGAATATACCCTATGAACCTGTCCGGTAATTCAGAAAGGGAAAAAAATGGAACAAATAAATATTTTAAGTCAATCCTCAGCAATTTTACTAATTCTAATAGTGAGTATTATTTTTGTATTGCTAGGAGTATTTTATACAAAAAAATATCAAGGTTTAACCAATTATCTCGTAGCTAATAGATCTATTAAAACATTTTCGTTAACGTGTAGCTTGGTATCATCAGCTTTGGGTGCATGGATATTATTTGGCCCAGCATCAGCCGCAACGTGGGGAGGTATTGGTGCTGTGATTGGATATTCTTTAGGAACTGCATTTCCATTATTTGTACTTATATATCTTGGAAAAAAATTTAGAAAATTTTATCCAAAAGGTAAAACTTTAATAGAAGTTGTAAGAATAAGATTTGGAAAAAAATTATTCAAATTAATTTTATTTTTATCAATTTTTTATATGATAATTTTTTTAACAGCAGAAGTAACAGCTGTATCTATTTTAGTGAAATATATTTCAGGAACAGATTTATGGATAACAGCTTTAATAGTTATTGTGAGTTCACTTATCTACACTTTATATGGTGGGTTACGAGCATCGATTTTTACAGATAATATTCAGTTTGCGGTTTTTAGTTTATTATTACTAGTTAGCTTTTCATATCTTATTTCATTTAATTCCAACGAATTTAATTTTGAATTCATAAATTTTAATAAACCACACTTATTAAGCTTAAATTATATGCCAAACTTTACTGCTGGATTAACTTTTTTTATTGCTGTAGCTGCAACAAATTTATTTCATCAAGGAAATTGGCAAAGAGTTTACGCAGCAAAAAATGATAAAATATTAAAAAATAGTCTGATAATTTCATTTATAATAATTATACCAATCGTTTTTATTATGGGATTTTGTGGCTTAATTGCTGTATCTCAAAACAACAATGTTATTCCTGATCTTGCCTTTTTTTATCTTTTAATTAAAGAGCAGACTTTTATTTTGTCAATTGTTATTCTGGTTCTTGCTATTTCATTAACTGTGAGCAGCATTGATACTTTAATTAATGCGATTTCAAGTTTGATAGTTGTTGATGGAAAACAAATTTTTAAAATTAAAACTGATTATTTAAATTTTTCAAAACTAATAATAATTTTTTTATCTTTAATTGCATTTTTTGTTGCATCCAAAGGATTAAGTATTTTATATTTATTTTTGTTAGCAGATTTATTTTGTTGTGCGGCCGTTTTAACGATTTTTTATAGTTTTTATGACAAGAATATTAAAGAAAAAAATGCATATCTTTCAATTATTATTGGTTTAACAGTTGGCTTATTATTGTTCCCAAGTCCTGATTTTTCAAAGTCTATTCTGGTTGGTATTTTGATACCAGTAGACTTTTTTCCTTCATTTATAGCTAACTCATTGCTTTTTTTATCGTTTATTTCAGCTACATTTTTTCCATTACTTACTTGGAAAATAAAATAAAATGAATAGAATCTATTATTATGCTTAATTACATATTACCATTTATAGTTTTAATATTAGTTGTCGTTTTTATACATGAATATGGACATTATTATTTTGCTAAAAAATATGGTGTTGGCGTAACTGATTTTTCTATCGGATTTGGAAAGGAAATGTTTGGTTGGAACGATAAATCTGGAACCAGATGGAAAATTTGTTGGATACCCCTAGGCGGTTATGTTAAATTTTTTGGTGATAGAAATGTTTTTAGTCAGGCGGATCAGGAAAAGTTATTAAAAAAATATAACACAGAAGATCAAAAAAAACTATTTGTATTAAAACCTTTATATCAAAGAGCCCTAATAGTTGCCGCTGGTCCAATTGCTAATTTTATACTAGCAATTTTTATTTTTTTTTCTATTTATACTTTTGTTGGTAAAGATTTTACTCCAGCAGTTATTAACGAAGTTCAAAAAGATAGTCCTGCTATGAGTGCTGGACTTAAAAAAAATGACGTTATTCTTTCTATCGATGACAATAAAGTAAAAAGTATTATGGAAGTTTCAAAGTTTATAGCCATGTCGACTAATGAATATATAAATTTTGTTGTTTCTAGATCTAATCAAGAACTTTCTTTTAAAGTTAAACCAAATATGGTTTTAACCGAAGATAATTTGGGAAATAAAATAAAAAAAAGAATGGTCGGCATTAAACTTGGCGCTTTTAACAATGAGGTTAATCATGTCAAATTAGGACCAGCGAAATCTCTTTTTTACGCAGTTAATGAGGTCTATTTTGTTAGTATTTCTTCACTAAAATATTTAGGTACCTTGATAAAAGGAAAGGGTGATACATCTCAATTAGGAGGACCAATTAGAATCGCAAAAATAACAGGCCAGGTTGCTGAGTTTGGTATTTTGCCTTTCTTAAGTATAATGGCCTATATTTCTGTTAGTCTTGGACTAATTAATCTTTTCCCAATACCACTATTAGATGGTGGACACTTAATGTTTTATGCTTTTGAAAAAGTTTTAGGAAAACCATTAAGCCAAAGAACTCAAGAAGGTTTCTTTCGAATCGGAATGTTTTTATTGTTGTCTTTGATGTTTTTTACTACCTTTAATGACTTAAAAGATTTGGGATTGTTTTAATAATTCTAACTTATCAACATAGAAAAACCCTTTAAAATCAAGCATTTTTAGCAATTTCACTATATATTGTGGTTTTTCTCAATATGGACACTAAAAAAAAGCTTGATTTATAAGGGATTATAGCAAATAAATGAATTAACCTTTAAAACCGGAGCTAAAAATGAATAAAAAACAATTAGTAGCTAAATTATCTGCTTCACTTAATCAAAGTAAAGCTGATGCTGAGCGTACTTTTGATACCATTACCAATACTATTTTGGATGCATTAAAAGCTGATGACTCAGTGAAAATTGCAGGTTTTGGTACTTATAAAGTAGCGAAAAGAAAAGCTCGAATTGGAAGAAATCCTAGAACTGGAGAGCAAATTCAAATCGCAGCTTCTCAAAAAGTAAAATTTTTACCTGCAAAAGCACTTAAAGAAGTATTTAATAAGTAGACCTTCTTAGACAGCCTTATCATAAAAAAGTGATAAGGCTGTTACTATATGTAATTTCTGCATACCTATTTTTATCAATCATCATTAGTTTAATTTTTTTTTAAATATAAAAACTTTAGATAATTAATTTAAGGAGTTTATTTATGTTTAAAATAATAACAAGAATCTCTCTTTTAACGGTTGGCTTATTATCTTGGTTTATAATGCCTGCTGCAGCAGAAACTACAGTTTCAGCAGAAGTTGGATTCATTTTTAATACATTTCTATTTCTTGTATGTGGATTTTTAGTCATGTTTATGGCTGCAGGATTTGCGATGTTAGAATCGGGAATGGTTACATCTAAAAGTGTATCAGTAATTTGTGCAAAAAATATAGGCCTATTTTCAATTGCAGGAATTATGTTTTGGATGTTTGGTTACAATGTAGCATATGGGATACCAGAGGGTGGTTATATCGGTAAATTTATACCATGGTCTGATAACAGTAAGATTTCAACAGGATATGCAGATGGATCTGATTGGTATTTTCAAATGGTATTTTGTGCAACTACCGTATCTATAGTTTCAGGTACACTAGCAGAAAGAATTAAGTTATGGCCATTCTTTTTATTTGCCGCAATATTAACAGGATTTTTGTATCCGTTCGTTATGGGTTGGCAATGGGGTGGTGGTTGGCTTGCAGCTGCAGGATTTAATGATTTTGCAGGATCAACTTTAGTGCACTCTACAGGTGGAGCAGCAGCTTTAGCTGGCGCGATACTTTTGGGGCCAAGACTAGGTAGATTTACAAAGTCAGGAGCACCTTCTCCGGTAAAACCTTTCGCCGCATCTTCAATACCACTAGTAACAATTGGAGTATTCATTTTATGGCTAGGTTGGTTTGGATTTAACGGTGGATCGCAACTTGCAATGGGTACTGGTAACGATGCAATTGCAGTCTCTAAAATTTTTATCAATACAAATTTAGCAGCCTGTGGTGGAGTTATTGCTGCAGCTATCGTAACAAGGTTAAATTTTGGAAAAACAGATGTTATCCAAATGCTTAACGGCGCAATTGGTGGTCTTGTTGCAGTAACAGCAGAACCATTAATGCCATCACCTTTAGCAGCAATTTTAATTGGTGCTGTTGGGGGAATAATAGTTGTTTACGGAACTAAATTTTTGTTTGCAATGAAAGTTGATGATGTAGTTGGTGCAATTCCAGCTCACTTGTTTGCTGGAATTTGGGGAACTTTAGCTGTCCCAATAACAAATTCAGGAGCAAACTTTGGTAGTCAACTTTTGGGCGTTATAGCAATTAACGGAACTGTATTTGTTATATCTTTAATTGTCTGGGCCATAATGAAAAACACTATGGGTATTAGATTAAGCAAAGAAGCTGAGACTAAAGGTACTGACGTTACAGAAACAGGAGTAATTGCATACGCAATAAGAGATTAGTTATAGTTAGTTAGTTAGTATAGCTAAAATAGAACCCCCCTTTCTTCCTAATGTTATTCTCATGTGAGGGGGGTTCTAAATATTTTTAAGGAAATCTAATACTTCTTTAGCATGATCTTTAACTCTTACATTTTTCCAAATTTTTATAATCTTTCCTTTTTTATCAATTAAAAAAGTAGTTCTAATTATACCCATAAACTCTTTACCCATAAATTTTTTTTTACCCCAAACTTTGTAGTCTTTTATAATTTTTTTTTCTTCATCAGCTAACAGATTAAATTTTACTTTATATTTTTCTCTGAATTTATCATGACTTTTTAAGTCATCTTTAGAAATTCCATATATTTCACAATTAAGTTTTTTAAATTTGGGCAAAAGTGTATTAAAATCTTTTGTTTCAATGGTACATCCAGGAGTATCATCTTTTGGGTAGAAATATAGAACTACATATTTTCCATGGGAGTCATTAAGAGAATATTCCTTATTACCTGTAGATGGTACTTTAAAAACTGGTGCTTTATTATTTAATTTAATCATTTTTTATTAATTTTCGTCCCATAGTTTTTTATAGTCTATAAAAGGTGATAAACCATAGCTTGAATTAATATTTGTAAAATGTACTGACAAACTCTTCATTGGAGAAATGCATATTTCACTTTTGTAAATTTCATTTAAATATTTTTCAAATGGTTCATTTCTATCTAGACATGTTTTTCTAAAATTTTCCCAATATTTTTCAATAAACCTCCTACTAGTCATAAATGTACATAAAGTTTCATCAATTGTTCGCCAGTGTCTTTTGTTACCAATTAAAACATTCGTTTTTTTATTATTCATATACAAAAAAGGATAATCACTTGGGCAGATAAAAATATCTTTATTTAACTGAGAAGATATTCTTTCATATGAAGATATCATTTCTTCCATCATTGGGACAAAATGTAAATAATCATCTTCTACAAAAAAAACCAAATCTTCCCCATGCGCTTTTGCGTTTTCATAACAACAGAGCAAACTTGCTAAATTTGAAAATGTTTGCTCGTTTTTTTGTTCCTTAATAACATTTTTGTATTTGTGATGATCTAAATTTAAAATCTCTGTTTTTAGATTAGAATTTTTAGCAAGAGTAGTAATTTTTTCAAGATTTTCTTGTTTTGAGTTGTCATCAACGATCATTAATTTAATCTTTATTGATGGATATTTTTCATTACAAAAATTAATTGATTTAATAAGCGACTTTAAAGACCTTATTGTGTATTCAATTTTTGGTTCTTCAAATAATCTTTTTTTGTTTTGATCCCATATTTCTACATTGCTATTGGTTCTAAATAAAATAAGTACTGATGAAATTTTTCTAGATATCTTCACTTCGCCTAATGGAAGTATAATAGATTTATCATTTAAAATTGATAAATTATCGTTTAATTCCCTGTTGAGTGTCGGCGATACAAAATTATTTTGATCAATTATTTCATAACCCATAATTTTACAAAGTTTTATGAATATTTTTTTTATGATGCTTTTTTTCATTATTTTGTTTATGATATTTTATTTACAATATTATGGCTATTAAATCATCACAAACTCTTGTAGCAGAAGCATTAAAAACTGTAAAAACGATTTCTCCAGAAGAAGCATTGAAATTAGTTAATGAAAACAAATGCAATTTAATTGATATTAGAGACGC
This sequence comes from uncultured Pelagibacteraceae bacterium, assembly GCA_902557385.1. Lineage (GTDB taxonomy): Bacteria > Pseudomonadota > Alphaproteobacteria > Pelagibacterales > Pelagibacteraceae > Pelagibacter. The sequence continues at coordinate 19,882 of CACDZF010000003.1, read as the reverse complement.
ATTTGAACTTCAGAGAGAGGGTAGTGTAGAAAACTCTTTTCATATACCAAGAGGATTATTGGAATTTTCTATTCACCCAGATAGCGCTTTCTCTCAAAGGGAAAAATTAGATCCAAATAAAGAAATGGTTTTATTTTGCGCAGCAGGCGGCAGATCTGCTTTAGCAGCAAACACGCTTAAGGAAATGGGTTTTGAAAAAGTATCTCATATCGAAGGTGGTTTTGGAGCGATGAAAAATAGTGGTTTTAAAACCTCTTAATCGTAAAGGTTAATTTTTTTTGCGTAAAATATTTTGAATATCCAATAAATAAAAATTCCTAAAGGACCAACAAAATAGGTAATGATCAAAGGGAAAAATATTAAAGCTTTTGGCATATTAAATTTTTGATAATCGTTTACCATCCATCCACCACAAAATAAATTTATTGCCAAAAAATGTATCCAAAATAAAATTAAAAAATTACTATTCTCAAAAAGATACAATAGATTTGCAAAACTTAAATATAAGCTGAAGTTCCCTAAAAAATCATATCCATCTTTAAAAATTACATAAATTAAATAAGCATAAATTAAACTAAAGATGATTATCGGAAATATTGAAGTAGTGAATATTTTACAGATTTTTGATTGAGGAAAAAAAAGCAAAATCAACCAGAAAGGCAAAACACCAAAGTTTAACCATAAATAGATCTTTTCTGTAGAAAAGTAAGTATAAATTTGTTCGATCATAAGTAAATATATTATATTAAAACATACTATGATTCCCGTAAAAAATAGAAAAAAAACACTAGAAGTAACTGTGGAAGAAATGAGAAATTTATCATTTTCTTATTTAGAAAAGTTTTCTCCATCAAAACAACAATTAAAAACCTATTTATTAAAAAAATATTTAAAATATTCAAACCCAAAAAACAAAAAGCAAGATATTATTCATTTAATCGATATAGTTTTGCTAGATTTAGAAAAAACAAAATTTATAAGTGATAAATTTTATTCTGAAAGTAAGGCAAAAAATTTAATCCAAAAAGGCAGTTCAATTAATAAAATTAGAAACTATTTAATTTCTAAAGGTATCAGCAATAAGTATGTTAAAGAGACAATTAATCAAATTAACGAAAATAATGAAAATCAAGATTTTTTTTCTGCTATAAAAGTATGTAAAAAAAAAAGAATAGGACCTTCTCGGCCAGATGATAATAGACCTCTATTTTATAAAAAAGATATTTCTATATTAGCTAGAAACGGTTTTGATTTTGAAACATCAAAAAAAGTTATGGACCTTGAGAAAAGTGAATTTTTAAAAATAATTAATCTATTATAATTTTTTTTTCTTATTTTTTTCTTCCAGATAATATTGAATTTTATTTTTAATAAAGTTTTTGACAATGACAAAAACAACTAAACCAAAAATACTGACTGAAACAATAATTATTAAAATAATTCTTAATCTTTCGTCCATATCTTAGAGATTTTCACTTCTTTTTATAATTAGACTTGGATTTTTGAAGTCTTTTTTTCCGTAAAAGATTTCATTTCCGTTAAAATCAGTAATAATTCCACCTGCGTTTTTTAAAATCGCATGACCAGCTGCTATGTCCCATTCTGATGCTCTCGGTTCCGCTACATACAAATCAAATTCACTTGTTGCAACTACACAAAATTTTAAAGAGCTTTTCATTTTTGTATGATCTGTAACTTTAAATTTCTTATGTAGTTCAGAAATAACCGGTTTAAGATTTTCAGAGTAAGACACGGCTTTTACCTCATTTTGGCCAGTTTTTTTTTCACATGTAAGTTTAATTTCTTTATTATCTGCTAGCTCGAAGCTTAATCCAAACCCATAAGTATAAAAAAGCCTTTTTTTTGCTGGAGCATAAATTATTCCTAACTCTGGTTTTTTATTAATTATCAGTGCTGCGTTTAGAGTAAATTCATCTTTGTTATTAACGTAATCGTAGGTTCCATCAATAGGATCAATTAACCAAAAGTTATTCATTTCAGTATTTGATTTATTCGAAGAACTTTCCTCTGATACAATCGGTATATCAGGGGTAATATTTTTTATTTTTTTTGTTAAAATATTATTAACCTCAATGTCGCCATTAGTTACTGGTGTATTATCAGATTTAATCTCTTTTTTTAAACCTATTTCTCTTAGTTTAATTGATCTTTCTCCAGCATCAATAAATGTTTTAAGCAACTCATTACTGATTTTTTTTAGATGCTGTTTATCCATTATTTATTTTTTCTAACTTTATGTTATCCGAAATTATTACAATTTTACCAATGTTTTCAAAATTTACAGTGATTTTTTCATTAATTATTGATTGAACTTGGCCAATTCCCCATTCTTTCTTCAGAGGGTTAATTACTTGATCGCCAGGTTCAAATTCTAAAATCATTTAATTTAATTTATAATAGAAATAAGTATAAATACCATCAATATGACATTAAAACTTAATTCTATTGGTTTAAATAAAGACCCTAAAGAAACAACTGTGGTTGTTGCAATGTCGGGCGGAGTTGATTCTTCGACAGTTGCGGGCATGATGAAGCAAGATGGTTACAAGGTAATAGGCATAACATTAAAACTATACGATAATAATAAAGAGGTTGCACGTTCAAAGCAATGTTGCTCAGGTCAAGATGTTATGGATGCAAAAAGAGTTGCACAAAAATTAGATATAGAACATAGAGTTTTATTTTACCAAAATAAGTTTAAGGAAGGCGTAGTAGATAACTTTGTAGATAGCTATCTAAAAGGGGAGACTCCTATTCCATGTGTACAGTGCAATAAAACTGTAAAATTTAATGATTTATTTTACGAGTCAAAGAATTTAAATGCAGACGCATTGATTACAGGGCACTATGTAAAAAGTGTAACTAAAAATAATATAACCAATATGTATAGAGCGATTGATGAAAATCGCGATCAAAGTTATTTTTTGTTTGATACAACCAGAGATCAATTAAATTATTTAAGATTTCCTTTAGGAAGTTTTTTGAAATCTGAAACTAGAGCAATAGCAAAAAAATTAGATTTAAATGTTGCAGATAAACCAGATAGTCAAGATATATGCTTTGTTCCAAACGGTGATTATGTATCTGTAATAGAAAAATTAAGACCAGATGCATTTAAAAAAGGAAACATAAAAGATGTAAATGGGAAAGTTGTTGGAGTACATGATGGTATTGTAAATTTTACAATAGGTCAAAGAAAAGGAATAAAATTAGCCGCAAAACATCCATTATATGTTGTTGAAATTAATGCAGAGAAAAATGAAATTACCGTGGGGTCTAAAGATCAGTTAATTAAGAAAAAAATTAGATTAACAAATTTAAATTTATTAGCAGATCTTCAAGAATTTGAAAAAGAAATTTTTGTTAAGATTAGATCCACAGGCAAGTTGTTAAAATCTAATATACAGATCAAAAATAATTATGATGCTATTTTGTCTTTAAAAGAAGACGATTACGGGATCTCTCCTGGACAAGCATGTGTTTTTTATTCAAAAGATTCATATGGTTATAAAGTTCTTGGTGGTGGATGGATTACTAAGTAAATTAATCTATTGTTTTTTCCACATAAAAAAAGTTAATAAATAAAAAGCAATTACTCCTAAAAAATAATCCCATTCTAGGGCATGTTTTAAATGAGTATTACCAGGCATACTTATTATTGGAATACTAATTATTGCCACTACAATTAACAAGGAAACTAAAATCAATTTAGCTTTAAGAACTTTTACACTAATAAATTTAAATATTTTTTCTTTTAGCGAGTAAATAGTTATTACCAAATATAACTGCGCTGTAATTTCAAATATTATAAAACATAACAATATTACTCTACGAAATAGTTTATATAAATCGTAATCGAATTTTATTCCTAAGAATATCGAGTGTAATATTAGAAATATTGCAGAGCTTACTCCAAAAAAAACAAACAATTTTATATTTTTATGATTTTCCTCAAATGAGTTAATTATTTTTTTATTATATAGCCAATATTTGATTAATAAAAATGATGTGAATATCATTAATGGTTTAAAAACTAAATAGGTTGGAAATACTCTTGCTGTTCTGCTTATTGACGCTCCACCATCAATATAAGGAAAGGTGTTATGAATTACATGAGTAGGATTTGGAAAAAGTCCATGAAACTGAGTTATTAAAATAAGGCAGGTGTTTACCGCAACAAAAGGAATTATAAAAATCCAAATACTTATGGATTTAGCTTTAGCTATATTTTCCATTAGATAAAGAGATTATTTCTTTTTATTTTTTTTTCTTGCTCTTCTTTTTTTAGAGCCCATTTTTCTTCGGCCTCTGTGCTTTTTTGGATATCCCATAATTACCTCAATTTTAAAATTTTATTGACTTATTTGTTGGATATAGCATTGTCATAAATACATATCAAATTTTTTATGTCTAAATCATTTAAAACCTTTTTAAAACATACAGCAAAAGATTATTATAATCAGTCCGTAAACCCTCCCGTTGTTAGGGCTTCAACTATTATATTTAAATCAATGAATGAGCTAAGAAAAACTCAATCTAAAGGTAAAAAAAATCCTATAGGAGGCCACTTTGAATACGGAAGGCAAGGAACTTCAACAACTTTTATTTTACAACAAATGTTAAAAAAAATGGAGGAGTGTTATCATGTATTTTTAACACCAACTGGTTTTGGTTCAGTTTTTTTATCAATTTTTAGCATTGTTCGGCCAGGTGATGAAATTCTTGCTGCTGATCCAGTATATTCTCCAACTAGGCTTCTAACTGGGGATTTTTTAAAATCATTTAATATTAAAACAGTTTTTTATAATCCAAATGACTTAAGCACATTAAAAAAAAATATTACAAAAAAAACAAAATTAATTTATGTTGAGAATCCAGGTAGCAACTCTTTTGAATTTCAAGATTTATCTAAAATAATTTCCATAGCAAAAAAGAATAAATTATTTTCAGTAATAGATAATACTTGGGGAACGCCATATTATTTAAAACCTATTAAATTAGGATTTGATATGTCAATTGTATCTGCAACAAAATATTATTCAGGTCATTCAGATGTAATGGGAGGAAGTTTAGCGGTTAATAAAAGGGTTTTTAAATATGTTGAAAAAGCAAACAAAATAACTGGTTTAAGACTAGGACCTGATGACGCTTATCTCATAATAAGAGGATTAAGAACTCTAGATGTTCGACTAGATAGACACGAAGAAAATGCAAAAAAAGTTGCATCTTTTCTATCTCGGCACAAAAAAGTTAAGCTTTTATATCCTTACAAAAAAAACTCTCATAATTATAAAATGTGGAAAAAATATTACTCGGGAGCATCTGGATTGATGGGTTTAAAGATTAAATCAAAAAATAAAAATTCTATTAACAAGTTCGTAAATTCTTTAAAATTGTTTGGTTACGGATATAGCTGGGGAGGATTTGAAAGTTTAGCATTGCATCAAGAGTTCAGGGAATTAGGAAAAAGAAATTTTTTAAAATTGGAGAAAAATGAACATTTGGTTAGGCTTCATATTGGTCTAGAAGATCCAAAAGATTTAATTAATGATTTAAAAAGATCTTTGAGATTTATCAAATGAGTTCTGAAAAATTTATAAGAAATAATGCTGCTTTAACAACACTTGTAGCAGCATGTTTAGTTGTTTTAGTTTCTTTAAGTGTCAGGCAAGTTTTTGGTATGTTTTTTATGGATTTCAACTTAGACCTTGGAATATCCAACACTGAATTTGGTTTGGCTATAGGTATTCAAATGTTGGGTTGGGGTTTATCGGGACCTATATTTGGAGCAATTGCAGATAGATACGGAGGTCACAAAGCTATTTCTCTCGCTTTTATTTTTTACATAGTAGGTATTTATTTTTTATATGCTGGACCAAATACAGGCATATACTTTCAAATTAGTTTAGGAGTTTTAGTGGGAATTGGATGTGGTGGTACCGCAATAAGTATTCCCATGTCTGTTGTAGGCAAGCATTTTCCATTGTCTAACAGAACAATAGCTATGAGTTTAGTCACTGCTGTAGGATCATTTGGGTATTTTTTATCTCCATTATTCACGAATTACTCATTAATGAATAACGGTTGGGTTGATACACTTTTTATTTTTATGATTTTTCTTACTTTTGGTTTTATTATAGCTTTCTTTGTAAGATCACCAAATTTATCAGAGTCAGTAGAAAAGTCCTATCAACAAACTACTTTTGAAGCTCTTAAAGAAGCATTTAAAACTAAAAGCTATGTTCTCTTAACCGCAGGTTTTTTTGTATGCGGATTTCATATTACTTTAGTAGGTACCCATGTACCAAAGTATGTAATTGATAGAGGTCTTGATGATTGGACTGCTGCAATGATTTTATCTTTGATAGGTTTTTTTAATATTATAGGTTCACTGTTAAGTGGTTACTTATCAACCAAGATGAGTAAAAAGATTATCTTAAGCGGAATATACCTTTTAAGAGGAGTTTCTATTTGTTTATTTATTTTTACACCACCAAGTACAATAAGCTCAATTATTTTTGGTGCTAGTTTTGGATTTTTATGGCTGTCCACTGTACCTGCAACTAGTGGAATTGTTGCTCATATATTTGGCACAAAATATCTTGGATTACTATACGGAATAGTTTTTTTAAGTCATCAAATAGGATCATTTTTTGGTGCTTATCTAGGTGGTTTATTTTACGATTTATACGGGTCCTATGATTATGCGTGGTATTTGGCAATTGCATTATCTATATTTGCAGGCTTAATACACTTACCTATAAAAGAGAAAGCAATTGAAAGAACTCAACTCGCATAAAAATAAATTTAGTCCTTATTTAGAAAATCTATATAATTCTGACAAGCCACTTATTATTTATAAAGTTAAAGATGGGTACAATTTATATACTGATTTTTCAAAAAAGTTTATTTTAACAAAAAAAAATATAAGTAAATTTTTTAATTTTTTTACAAATAAAAGATTTATGAAAGAAACAGATCTTTTAATAGGTTTTTTTGGATATGAAATTCTTTGTAGTTTATTAAAAATTAATATTAATGATCAAAAAAAATTAAACTTCTATAAAGGTGTTTTTTATAAACCAGAAACTTTAATTAAGATAAGAAAAGATATAAAAATAATTTCATCGAAAAAAATAAATAAGTTTAATAACTATTTTAATAAGACACAAATTCTTAGCCCTTTCAAAATAAATATAAGTTATAGCAAATATAGAAAAATATTTAATTTATTTTCAAAAAAAATAAAACAGGGAGAAACATATCAAATTAAAATCTGCACTAAATATAAAAATAAATCTAAAATCAATCCTGTAAATTTTTTTTGGAAACTAATGAAGACAAACTCATCACCAGAATCCTTTATGATTAGAGACAAAAATTTTTCTATAGTTAGTTGTTCACCAGAAACTTTAATCGATAAAAAAGGTAAAAAAATAATTACAAAACCTATTGCGGGCACACTTAAAAAAAGTAAGAAAATTAATAAAACTAGGGCGCTACATTTTTTTAAAAATAATGAAAAAGAGACAAAAGAACATAACATGATTGTTGATATGGAAAGAAATGATTTATCCAAAATATGTAAAACAGGAACAGTAAAAATATTAAAAGAAAAATATGTAGAGGAGTATAAACACCTATTTCATTATGTAACCACAATACAAGGAGTTTTAAAAAATAAAATTGATATAAAGAATATAATTAAATCTATGATGCCAGGTGGATCAGTTATTGGATGTCCAAAAATAAGAACTATTGAGCTTCTAAACAAACAGGAAAAAGAAGATAGAAATATATTTACAGGAAGCTTTGGATATATCAAATTTAATCAAGATATGAAATTTAATATAATTATAAGATCAATTTTGAATTATAAAAATATTTCTGAAATATCGGCAGCGTCAGGCGTCGTACTAGATAGCTCTGCAAAAAAAGAATTTAATGAGAATTATATTAAAGCAAAATCATTACTGGATTTATACAAATGATATACATAATTGACCATCAAGACTCTTTTACATGGAATGTAGTTCATCAATTTTCAATGTTCGATGATGTGTATTGTTCAAATTATTTTGAAATAAATCAAAAAAAACTTGAACAATCAGATACAATAGTTTTATCACCAGGTCCGGGAGCACCAAAAGACTACCCGGTAACATCAAAAATTTATAATAAATATAAAAAAAAAAAGAAAATAATTGGTATTTGTTTAGGTTATCAGCAAATATTGTTTAATGAAAAAGGAAAAATTATAGAGCAGAAAAATATTTATCATGGCTATCAATCAAAAGTAAAAGTAACAAAAGAGAGTAAATTATTTTTAAAAAATAAGTATTTTAATGTTGGGAGATATCATTCCCTGAAATTACATGAACCGTATAAATCAAAAAATATAAAAATAACTATGAGATGTGCTAAATCTAATATAGCAATGGCGATCGAAGATACAAAAAATAGTATTTATGGTTTTCAATTTCATCCAGAATCATTTTTAACGGAACGTGGCAATGTTATTATTAAAAAAATCTTATCGGCATAAAGATCTAAAAGAAATTAAGTTCCATGATCTTTGGAACTCATATGGTGTTTTTACAACAATGAGGATCATTGGTAAACCTGCAAAAATTTTGTTTTTTAAAAATCATATCGATAATTTAGTGAAGTCATTAAAGATTTATAAAATTGATAAAAAAAATATAAAAAAAAATATTCTTAATTTAATTAAAATAAATATTAATAATAAAAAAAAATATGATCATTTGTTTAGAGTTGCTTTGAATAATAAAATGATATCTATTTCTTTAAGAAAAAGACTAAAGCCAAAACTAAATTTTACTCTTAAATTAATAAACTATAAAAGAATTGATCCTAAATATAAAAATTTAAAATATAAAAAAATTTTAAATTTTCTTAAAAAAATAGATCCAACAAAATTTGATATAGCTTTATACAAAAATAAAAAAATATTAGAAACTGGAACATCTAATCTTCTATTTATTAAGAATAACTGTATATATTCTCCTACTAAAGATTTTTACGAGGGAACAACTTTCAAATTTTTTTCAAAAAAAATACGAAAAATTAAAAAGATAAATATAACAACTGATTCTCTATATATTTATGACGAAATTATTCTTATTGGATCTGGCAAAGGAGTTGTTTCTGTGAATCGTATCGAAAATACAGATTGGAAAAGAAAAAGTTTAAAAAATTATAGAGTTTTATCCAAAATATATGCAAAAGCTGTTGCCAACTGTCCCAGATATAACGGTTGATCTATTTTGACTTCTATACTAAAAACTTTCTTCTAAAGGGAAGGAAAAACCAAGATGTTATCGATCAATCCGTTTGCAATACTAGCTGAATCTGTATCGCCAATTTATATGCAGTCTTTTGTTGTGTTAATGATTGTTCTGATTGTTGTTGGTACTCTTTTTGATATTGTTCATAAAAAAAATGTTAAATATTTTTTTGAAAATGCAAAAAAAGCAAAGTTATCTGCTACAAAAACTCTAAGTACTGGAGAAAGAATATCTGTAATTTCTAAAACAATCGTAAGTGACATTGCAACTACCTCTGAGCTCGGAGCTGGAAAAAGAAGAGCCGCACATCTTCTTGGAATGTATGGAACAATTTTATTCTGGGTAGGATCAGCAGTAATGATTTTTTGTTATTCAAACTCCTCTATAAATACTCCATCTTTTTGGCCAATCATTTGGCATGTAGGAGCTATTATGACAGTTATAGGAGGAGGGTGGTTTTGGTTTTTTTTAAGAGTGGATGTTTATTCAGAAGCTCAACCTTGGTATAGAATTATAAAAGCAGATTTATTTGTTCTTGCTCTTGTTGCCTCTTCTTTATTTGGTTTAATTTGGTCTTATTTACAATCATTAAACTTAAATGATAGATGGGATGATAAAGTGTTTTTAGTTTTATTTATTGTTTCAAATCTAGTCTTATTTGGCGGAGTGTATTGGTCAAAGTTTGCTCACATGTTTTATAAACCTGGAGCAGCAATTCAAAAGAATTTAGCTGAAGCTGACGGTTCTAGAGACAATTTGCCACCTGAAGCAGATGCCCCAAAACAGTTTGGATTAGGTATAAGTAGAGAGAATCCAAAACATTATTAATATGATTTTGAAAGGAATAAAATAAATTATGTCAACTTTTGTATACATGACACGTTGTGATGGTTGTGGTCATTGTGTAGATATTTGTCCTTCGGATATTATGCATATAGATGAAACAATAAGACGTGCAAAAAATATTGAACCAAATTTTTGTTGGGAATGTTATTCATGTGTTAAGGCATGTCCTAACCATGCAATAGATGTTAGAGGGTATGCTGACTTTGCTCCAATGGGTCACAGCGTAAGAGTTAGACGAGAAGAAGAAAAAGGAACAATCTCCTGGAAAATTAAATTTAGAAATGGAACTGTAAAAGACTTTGTATCTCCAATAACAACAAAACCATGGGGCAAGTTTATTCCAAAACTTGCTGACGGCGATAAACCAAACCAAGGAGAAATAAATTCACAAATTCTTTATTCTGAACCAGAGGGTTTAAATACAAAAAAAGAATTACCTAAAGTAGAAAAAAGTGCATTTAAAAAAGGTGTTTATTATTAATGGCTAGAAAAACTATAGTTGAAGATTGTGATATTCTTGTTGTAGGTGGTGGTATGGCTGGAACTGGTGCCACTTTTGAAGCTAGGCACTGGGGGAGAGATTTAAAAATTATTTGTGTAGAAAAAGCGAACATCGACAGAAGTGGAGCTGTAGCTCAGGGTTTATATGCAATCAACTGTTATATGGGAATGCAATGGGGAGAAAATCAACCAGAAGATCACGTTCGTTATGCTCGAAATGATTTAATGGGCCTAGTTAGAGAAGATCTTGGTTATGATATGGCTCGTCACGTAGACTCAACAGTACATATGTTTGATGAGTGGGGCTTACCAATGATGAAGAATAAAGAAACTGGCCGTTACCAACGTGAAGGTAAATGGCAAATAATGATTCATGGTGAAAGTTATAAACCAATAGTAGCTGAAGCAGCAAAAAAGTCTGCGGATAAAATTTATAATAGGATTATGATTACTCATTTACTTATGGATGAAGCAAAAGATAATAGAGTAGGTGGAGCAGTAGGTTTTAATATGAGAACTGGAGATTATTATGTCTTTAGAGCAAAAACTGTAATAGTTGCTGCAGGTGGAGCATCTCACATCTTTAAACCAAGAGCTGTAGGAGAAGGAATGGGAAGAACTTGGTATGCACCTTGGAGCAATGGTTCAGCATATGCTCTTCCAATTGAAGCTGGAGCTAAAATGACACAAATGGAAAACAGAATTGTGTTATGCAGATTTAAAGATGGTTATGGTCCAGTTGGCGCTTACTTTCTTCATCTTAAAACATATACTCAAAATGCTAATGGCGAAAACTATGAGAAGAAATGGTACAATCAAACTAAAGAACTAGTTGGCGAATATATAGATCATCATCCAACACCGACTTGTTTAAGAAATCATGCATTTATTCAAGAAACAATGGCTGGTGGTGGACCAATTCACATGGTAACTAAAGAAGCATTTCAAGATCCGCACCTAGAAACAGTTGGTTGGGAAAATTTTCTTGGTATGACAGTTGGACAAGCAGTTGTTTGGGCATCTCAGAATATTGATCCTAAATATACCAATCCAGAACTAACTACATCAGAGCCTTACGTAATGGGTTCACATGCAACATGTTCTGGTGCTTGGGTAAGTGGACCTGAGGATATTTCTCCACCAGAATATTTCTGGGGATATAACAGAATGACTACAGTTGAGGGTTTATTTGGTGCCGGTGATACAGTTGGAGGTAGTGCCCATAAGTTTTCATCAGGATCTTTCACAGAGGGACGTTTAGCTGCTAAAGCTGCTGTAAAATATATAGAAGAGCAGAAAGCAAAAGATATTAAAGTTAGTGAAAAACAGTGCGAAGAGTTTAAAAATATTATTTTTAAACCTCTAGAAAATTATACAGTTGGAAGAAACGAAATTACAGGTGGAACGGTGTCTCCAAGCTATATATCTCCTATACAAGGGCTCCAACGTCTACAAAAAATTATGGATGAATACGTGGGTGGTATTTCATATAACTATATGACAAATGAAAATACCCTTAAAAGAGGTTTAGAATTATTACATTGGTTGCAAGAGGATCTTGAGCATATAGGAGCTGAAGATTATCACCAACTGATGAGGGCATGGGAATTAAAACATAGAACTCTCACGTCTCAATGTGTAACTGAGCATACTCTTTTTAGACAAGAAACTCGTTGGCCAGGATATTACTACAGAGGAGATTATATGAAACTTGATGATGACAATTGGCATTGCCTGACTTTATCAAGAAGAGATCCAAAAACTGGAAAATTTACAATGGAAAAGGCACCTGTTTATCATATCATTGATGACGAAAAAGAAAAAAAAGAAGCTTCTTAATTAAATTAATGAGTCTTCTTGATAAACTAGACGAAGAAATCTTTAAAATTGCAGACCCCATTTGGTCAAACTTGATTAAATCCTCAAATATGAAAGATTATGGAGGTTTTACTAGAGATTTCTCTTCTCAAATGCTTTATGGAGCTAATGAAGTTGAGTTAGGAAAACAATGGGCTAGTAACGAGCTCATCTCAACTTTATCAAATGATTACAAACCCTTTGGCTGTTTAAGAAGAGGACTTTATGTAACTGTCCTTTACAAACAAACTAGCACGAAGATGCCAGGAGATTTTTTAGGTCGGCTTGTTTTGGGTGAGGAGGATGGTACCACCAAGGTATTTGGAGCCACAATATTTTAAAATTTAACTTGCAAATTTTTATTGGCGGGTGTATTCCGAGGTTATGCTTGATAATTTTAATAAAAACATTAAAAAAATTATTAAGTTCTTCCCAGAAAATATCTCAATTTTGACCTCTAAAACGGCTGTATATTTTGGTTTAGCTGTATATTGGTGTGTGATAGTTGCGGGTACTCTTTTCAACGTAATTTAAAATATAATTTTTTTATCAACTAGTTGACTTTGATATTTTTGAGGAATAATTATTATTTATGGAGTTTTTTCTTCCAATAGCAGAAGTTTATGTAAGTTTACCTCTGATATTTACCCTTAGTTTAGTTGTTGGAATTTTGTCTGGATTATTTGGAGTAGGAGGAGGGTTTTTAATGACACCCTTTTTAATTTTTTTGGGAATTCCACCAGCTTACGCTGTGCCTAACGAAGCAAACAATATCTTAGGAACATCAATATCTGGATCCACAACTCATTATTTAAGAGGAACACTAGATTATAAAATGGGCTTAATGATCGCTGGAGGAGGAACTGTTGGAACAATACTTGGAATTTTGACGTTTACTTACTTTCAAGACATGGGCAAAATTAATATAGTTATTTCCTTAGCTTATATGTACATACTTGCAATTATTGGCACCATAATGTTGGTCCAAGGTATAAGTGAAATTGATAGAGCGAGAAGAAAAATAATATTAAAGAAAAAATTACATTATCACTATTGGTTTCATGGACTACCGTTTAGAATGCGTTTTAAAAAATCAAGATTATACGAAAGTATATTCACACCAATAATTATTGGTTTAATAGTTGGATTTATAGCTGCAATAATGGGTATTGGTGGTGCTTTTATTCTTGTGCCTGCAATGATTTATATTATTGGAATGCCAACTAAATTAATTCCTGGAACATCTTTATTTGTTACGATATTTGTGAGTACAATTGTTACTATACTGCATGCGTTTAATTATGGATCTATCGATTTAATTTTAGTAACTGTATTAATATGTGGTTCAATTTTGGGAGTTCAGGTCGGACAAAAAATTGGCGAGACTGTTGATAGTTCACAATTTAAAACCATATTAGCATTGTTGTTATTATTAGTTGGAATCGCAATAGCTTATGAAACTTTCTTTACAGAAGAAAGCATTGTAAATGTTATGGACAATGGAACAAAAACCTTGGGACCAGTTTCCCAATTTGTTAAAAGACTCTCTGAAGAAGTTCCAATTTTATATGGTTTATTTTCAATCGTACTTGCTTTGGTTTTAGGAGTAGGCGCCGCTATAGTTAGAAGACAACTTTCGAATTTGAGAAAAAAGTACTTTCCTAAACCTTCGACAGCTCAAAAAAAATAAGTTTTAAGCACTTCGAAATAATTTGGTCATTACAAACTCTTTATGGCCTAGAACTTCTGCACAAGTAAGACGACCACTAGCTGCTCTTATAGTTGTCATTATTAATTCGTCGCCAGCTTGATCCATATTCATTTCTCTTTTAAGAATTTTTGAAACATCTAAATCAATATGCTCTCTCATATTTATTGCTGTACTTGGGTTACCTGTTAATTTTACTACAGGTTCTATAGCATTACCTATGATATTGCCTTGTCCAGTTGGAAATAAATGAATATTAAATCCTGCGGCTGCTTGTAAAGTTAAACATTCACCTGCAGCTGATGAGGTATCCATAAAATATAAGCCAGGACCTTTTTTTGGTTCTTCTGCGGGCGTTAGTACATCAATAAATTTTCTTGAACCAATTTTTTGGAAATTTCCGAAAGCTTTTTCTTCAATTGTTGTTAAACCTCCTGCAATATTACCAGCGGTTGGTTGACTTTCAGAAAGGTCATTCGTAGCTTCTTTTAAAATAAAATCGTTATAATCACTCCAAGTTTTTATAAATTTTTCTGAAGCCTCAGGTGTTGCTCCTCTAGTGGCGCAGACTTTTTCAGCTCCTGTTAATTCAGATGTTTCTCCGAAACAAAGATGGACTCCTAAGGGCTCCAATTTATCCATTAAATTTCCAACTGCAGGATTAGCAGCCATACCTGATGTGGTATCAGACTCTCCACATTTTACCGATATCCATAAATCACTCAAAGGACATTCTTCTCTTTGTTTTTCTGATGACCATTGTGAAAATTCTTGTGCTTTTTGAGAAGCTTTCATAATAGTTCTAATATCACCTGAACCTTCAATACTAAATCCTTCAACTGGTTTTCTTGTTTTGGCAACTGCATCAACTATTCTTTTTGTCCATTTAGGCTCAATACCGATTACAATGCACGCAGCTACATTTGGATTTTTACCAGTTCCAATCATTGTGTCGAAAAACAATTCTAAGTCAGCACCAAACTGAAGTCTTCCATAAGCATGAGGAATTGCAAAAGTTCCTTTTATGTTGTTGGCAACAGCTTCAGCGCAAGCATTTGAAATATCATCTACAGGAAGAATCACCACATGGTTTCTTGTACCAACTCTTCCGTTTTCTCTTTTATAACCTAAAAAACTTTTGGGAATTTCCATATTATTACCATTTCTTTGTTTTCACGTTATGAACATGAACATGCTCACCTTTTTTAATTGGTTTAACAACTTTACCTATATCGTGACCATATTTTAATATTGTGTCACCTTCTTTAAAGTCAATCATTGCAATTTTGTGTCCCAAAGGAATTTCATTTTTGGATTTAATTGTCACAGATCCATCATTCTCCATAATCCAGCAATTACAGTCTTGATTGGCAGTGATTTTCTCAATAACAACAACACCTACGTTGTCTTTCTGATCGTGTATAATAATATCAGTAGTTGCCATATTGTTATTTCTTTATTTGAATTTTAACAGATCTTATATATTAATCATGTTCTTTAACAAATAAAAATATTTATAGAGAATTAAGATATGACTAAAATGACAACCGAAGAAGCTTTTATTAAAGTTCTTCAAATGCACGGCATTGAGCATGCATTTGGAATTATAGGTTCGGCATTTATGCCAATTTCTGACTTGTTTCCTAAAGCTGGAATTACTTTCTGGGACGTAGCACATGAAACTAATGGAGGATTAATAGCTGACGGATATACGAGAGCTACAGGAAAAATGTCTATGGTTATTGCACAAAATGGTCCTGGTATAACTGGACTTGTTACACCCATTAAAACAGCATACTGGAATCATACACCTTTACTTTTGGTAACACCTCAAGCTGCGAATAAAACTATGGGACAAGGTGGATTTCAAGAAGTAGAACAAATGAATTTATTTAAAGATATGGTTTGTTATCAAGAAGAAGTTAGAGATCCTTCGAGAATGGCAGAAGTTTTGAATAGAGTAATAGAAAAAGCCATAAGAGGTTCAGCACCAGCACAAATAAATGTTCCTAGGGATTATTGGACTCAAGTTATAGATATCGATCTTCCACCAATTGTTAGATTTGAAAGACAAGGTGGAGGAAAAGAAGCAATTGATAAAGCAGCAAAATTATTATCTGAATCAAAATTTCCAGTCATTCTATCTGGGGCTGGGGTCGTAATTGGAGATGCTATAGAAGAATGTAAAAACCTTGCTGAAAAATTAGACTCACCTGTTTGTAGTGGGTACCAACATAATGATAGTTTTCCAGGAAGTCATCAACTTGCTGTTGGGCCTTTGGGTTACAATGGCTCAAAAGCTGCTATGCAATTAATTTCAAAAGCTGATGTTGTCCTAGCTTTGGGAACAAGGTTAAACCCTTTTTCAACTTTACCAGGTTATGGAATTGATTATTGGCCTAAAAATGCAAAAATTATTCAAGTTGATATGAATCCTGATAGAATTGGTCTTACAAAAAAAGTAACTGTAGGTATTTGTGGAGACGCAAAACTCGTTTCTAAACAACTTTTAGATAAACTTTCACCTAAAGCAGGAGACGATGGAAGAGAGGAAAGAAAAAATTTAATACATCAAACTAAATCAGCATGGCTCCAAACTCTAACAGGTTTGGATCATGAAGAAGATGATCCAGGAACAGTTTGGAATAAAGAGGCTAGAGAAAGAGATAAAGATAGAATGTCACCTAGACAAGCTTGGAGAGCAATTCAAGAGGCCATGCCTGAAGAAGTTATAATTTCTAGCGACATCGGCAATAATTGCGCTATAGGAAATGCATATCCAACTTTTGAAAAAGGTAGAAAATATTTAGCGCCAGGTTTGTTTGGACCTTGTGGATATGGTTTTCCATCAATTTTAGGAGCAAAAATTGGTTGTCCGGATATACCAGTTATTGGTTTTGCTGGAGACGGAGCTTTTGGAATAAGTATGAATGAAATGAGTTCTTGTGCAAGAGAAGAGTGGCCATCAATAACAATGGTAATTTTTAGAAATTATCAATGGGGCGCAGAAAAAAGAAACTCTATACTTTGGTTTGATGACAACTTTATAGGAACAGAACTTGATCCAGAGTTAAGTTATGCAAAAGTTGCAAATGCTTGTGGTTTAAAAGGTGTAACAGTTAAAACGATGGAAGAAACAACAAAAGCAATTAAACAATCGTGTGAAGATCAAAAAAAAGGTATCACAACATTTATTGAAGTAATTCTTAACCAAGAACTAGGTGAACCTTTTAGAAGAGATGCTATGAAAAAGCCTGTTAAAGTTGCAGGTATAAATAAAAGCGACATGAGACCTCAAAAATCTTTAAATGGATGATGTTAAGATAAGCTCTAATAGAAGTTTCGGAATAGTATTCTTTGTAGTTTTTTTAATAATTGCTCTATTCCCGTTAATTAATGATGGAAATATTAGATTATGGTCTTTAATTGTTTCATTAGCTTTTCTTGCTTTGGGACTGTTAAATTCAAAGTTTTTATCACCTTTAAATAAAATTTGGTTCAAGTTTGGACTGTTTTTAGGGAAAATAATCTCTCCAATGGTAATGGGCCTAATATTTTTTTTTGTAGTTACACCTATTGGTATTTTAATGAGAATTTTAAAAAAAGATTTATTAAATTTAAAGATGAATAATAATAAATCTTATTGGATTGAAAAAAGAGAACCGAAGAGTAAAATGAAGAATCAATTTTAATATGAGTTTTATTAGAGAATTTTGGGAATTTTTAAAGGTAAGAAAAAAATATTGGCTACTGCCCATCATTATGTTTCTTGTTCTATTTGGTGGTTTAATTATTTTAAGCCAAGGATCAGCTGTGGCGCCTTTCATATATACAATTTTTTAAAGTGATATCAATTTTAGGCATTTCCGCATTTTATCATGATAGTGCAGCTTGTATTTTGAGAGATGGAAAAATTATTGCTGCAGCACAAGAAGAACGGTTTACAAGAAAAAAACATGATCCAAGATATCCACATAATGCAATTAACTTTGTTTTAAATTATGCGAATTTAAAATTAAGTGAAGTAAACCAAATTGTTTTTTTTGAAAAACCATTTTTAAAATTTGAAAGACTTTTAGAAACATATGTAGCTTTTGCTCCAAAAGGATTTGTTTCTTTTAGTAAAGCGATGCCTGTGTGGATTAAAGATAAACTTTTTCAAAAGAATTTATTGTTTAATAAACTTAAAGAACACGATAAAAATTATAAATCTGATCAAAATATATTTTTTTCCGATCATCATTTAAGTCATGCTGCTAGTGCCTTTTTTCCATCGCCATTTGATGAGGCTGTAGTTTTAACTGCTGATGGCGTCGGAGAATGGGCCACTACTACTGTTGCTATTGGAAAAAATAATAATTTAGATATTAAAAAAGAAATTCATTTCCCTCATTCACTCGGGCTTCTTTATTCAGCTTTTACATATTTTACTGGATTTAAAGTTAATAGTGGGGAATATAAATTAATGGGTTTAGCTCCTTATGGTAGTCCAATCTATGAAGACAAGATAAAGCAATTAGTTGATATTAAAGAGGATGGAACATTTAGATTAGATCAAAAATATTTTAATTATGCTACTGGACTAACAATGACTAATGAAAAATTTAATGAATTATTTGGTCACAAACCAAGAAATCCTCAAAGTGAGAAAATAACTCAATTTCATATGGATATTGCTTCATCTATTCAGAAAGTCACCGAAGAAATAATGGTAAAATTAGCAAGATCAATTCGTAAAGAGTATAATATTAAAAATCTATGTCTAGCTGGTGGTGTGGCGTTAAATTGTGTAGCTAACGGCAAAATTCTTAAAGAAAAAATTTTTGACAATATTTGGATACAGCCCGCAGCTGGTGATGCAGGAGGTTCTTTGGGTGCAGCCTTAGCTTTGTGGCATATAGATCAAGGGAATAAAAGAAAGATAAATTTGAAAGATGATATGCAAGGTTCTTATCTAGGATCAGAATACTCGCAAGATCATATTGAAAATGAATTAAAATCAATCGGTGCACATTTTGATATTTTAAATTATGAGGATTTAATAATTAAAACAGCAGAGTATTTATCTAACGAAAAAGCTATTGGCTGGTTTCAAGGAAGAATGGAATTTGGCCCAAGAGCACTTGGAGGAAGGTCAATATTAGGAGATCCTAGATCAGAAAAAATGCAAAAAAACCTTAACCTTAAAGTTAAATATAGAGAAAGTTTTAGACCATTTGCACCATCAGTTTTAAGAGAAGATTTGTCTAAATGGTTCGAAATCAATGTTGATAGTCCATATATGCTGTTAGTAGCTGACATTAATTCTGAAAAAAAAATTGAAATGTCTGATAAACAAAAGAAGCTCTTTGGAATTGACAAATTAAATATAAAGAGATCTGAGATACCAGCGGTCACTCATGTTGATTATTCAGCTAGAATTCAGACTGTTAACAAAGAAACAAATAAACGTTACTATGATTTAATTTCTAAATTTAAAGAAAAAACTGGGTGCCCAGTCATTGTAAATACTTCATTTAATGTTAGGGGAGAACCAATTGTTAATTCACCCACAGATGCTTTTAATTGTTTTATGGGTACCGAATTAGATTATTTAGTAATTGGCAATTGTATTTTAGATAAAAACAAACAAAACTCAAAT
>CACDZF010000002.1 GCA_902557385.1 uncultured Pelagibacteraceae bacterium | reverse complement strand
TTTCTTACATTGCATAGTTTTTCATTTTCTAGTTGTTTTTTTTTATCAATAAAATCATCATATACCCTCCTAGATAATTTCGCTGTTACGTTGCATGTTGCTGTGATGATTCCTGAACAACCTTTTTCTAATCCACTTAATAACTTTAATTCAGAACCAGGCAAAATTGAAAAATTATCTATTTTTAAAGTTTGATACAAATTATATGAACTGTCTTTTAAACCTACTATTTGTTCCGGAAATTTATTGACCAAACTTTCTACACAATCAACGCTGAATTTATAACCACACAATTTTTCAAAATTATAAAGAACAATTTTACAATTTTGTATTCTATCAATTATTCTTTCGTAAAATTCAATAACTTCTTTGTCTCCATATTTGTAGTAAGCTGGTGGCATAATTAAAAACTTATTAAATCCTAATGAACAAGAAATTTCCATAAAGTTAATTGTTTCAGTTAGAGAGTTTAGCCCTGTACCTACTAAAAAGCTTTTTTTATATTTGCTAGCTGAAAGTTTATTTAACAAATCAATTTTTTCACTTATAGAAATTAATTGCGCCTGACCTGTGCTACCAAAAATAGCAACACCATGACAACCTTGATCGATCAAACTTTCTGAGTGTTTAATTGTTTTATCAACATTTAAACTTAAATTTTCGTCTAAAATAGACATTCCAGCGGCGTAAATTCCCCTTATTTGTGACATGATGATATTATTATTTCCTAAATAATACTTATAATAAATAAATTTTATATAAAAATTTTTATAAATTATGAAAACTGTAGTTTTGTTAAGCTATACTGGGTTAGGATCTAATTTACTTCACTTATCTTATTGTCACCAAATTGCAAAAAAATTTGGTCCAGTAACAATTATAACACTTTGCGAAAATTTAAGCCAAGCTTTATCAAAAGACCCACTGGTTAGAGAAGTTATATATCTAAAACAATATTATAAAAAATTTACTGATATATTTAATTTAAGTTCTTTTCTTAAAGAATTAAAAATTGATAATATTTTTATTTTTTACCCAAGTATTCGATTTTTTGTTGCAAGTAAAATTGCAAAAATTAAAAATATAAAATGTTATCCTTTTTTTTATAAGAAAAATTTGCATTTAGTGAATACCGCAAAAAAATTTACTGAAGAAGTTTTAAATATTAAAAATTGTCCAACTGAAACTCGAATTTTTATTGATAAAACTGAAAAAGAAATTGCTTCAAAAAAAATAGCGAGTAATAAAAAAAATATTATACTTGGAGTAGGTTCATCAGGACCTACGACAAGATGGGGATCAAATAATTATATTAACTTAATTAAAGAGTTAGTTAAAAAAAATAATTTTTTCTTTTTTCTGCTTTGTGGCCCAAATGAAAAACAGATTGCAGATACAATATTAAATGAAGTAGATAAAAATTGTTGTTTATCTTTGGATGACAAAAAAATTTCTGAAATTATCCCACTTATTTCATTGGCAGATATATATGTTGGAAATGACTCTTTTGGTCAACACGTGGCTTCACAATGTAATATTCCAAGTATAATAATTATGCTTGATACTCCAAGAGCATACAGTGATTACAGTATCAATCAATTTAGAATTTTACCCAACGGCGTAAATGAAAATGATATTTCTCATGACTCTAATTTTTCACCAGATACAATAAAAGTAGAAAAAGTTTCAGAAAAAATATTTTCTCTTCTCAAATTATAAAGCGTCTTTTAAAACTAATTCTTTTGCTTCATTAACTATTGATGCCAATCTAGTTAATTCTGGACTAACATCTGGATGAATTTTTTTCATTATTTTCTTGTAAGATTTTAATACTTCTTCTTTCGTATACTTTTTTTTCGAATCTAGATTAAGAATTTTATATGCCTCTTCTAAAGATATGCTTTGGGTATTTTGATTTTTATTAAATCCATTAAAATTAAATTTGCCTGAATTTTTAAGAAATCTTAGCAGTCCCCAAATTCTTATGAGCTGCATTAAAGATAGTCCTGCTTTAGTTTTAATTAAGGGCAAAATCATAAGAACAAAAGGAAGAGAAAATATAAACCTTCCTGCATAAACCATTACAACAGCAAGAATTATTGATAAAATTATAGTAAAAGACCTAATACCTTTTGAAATTTTTTTGCTTGATGTATTCGCAAACCAATTAAGAACTAAGTAAACTAGGACAAAAATAATAAGTGTTAAGAAAAAAATATTCATGTATTAAGTTATTTTTAAATGAAAATACCACAATTAAGTAAAAAACCTGAAAAAAAATCTTGTCACAATACAGATTGGGAAGACAATTATAGCTGGATACATCAAAAAAACATATTGGAAGTTTTAAAAGATAGTCAAAAACTTAATCCTGAGGTTAAAAAGTATTTAGAAGAAGAAAACTCGTTTACAGAGTTTCATATGTCAGATACCAAAAAAATTCAAAAAGATCTATTCAAAGAAATAAAAGGGAGAATAAAGCTAGATGACGAAAGTTTACCTTATAAAGATCACGCTTATGAATATTGGACAAAGACAACTGTGGAAGGAAATTATTCCATAAAATTAAGAAAAAAAATTGGTACAAATCTAGTTGAAGAAATATGGAACGGAGATAAAGAAAAGGAAAAAATTAAAACTGAATACTTTGGAATTGGTGACTTAGAGGTAAGTTATAATGATAAAATGTTAGGATATTCATTAGATTTAAAAGGTTCGGAATACTATACAATATACATAAGAGAAATTTCATCAAACAAACAAGTAACAGACAAAATTGAAGATACCACTGGAGGGATTACCTTTAGCCTTGATGATAAATTTATTTTTTATTCAAAACTTGATCAAAATCATAGACCAAGAAAAATATTTAGACATAAAATAGGTGACCTTGTAAAAAATGATGAATTAATTTTTGAAGAAAAAAGCGAAGCTTTTTCGGTTGGATTATCTTTAAGTTCAGATGAAAAATATTTTTTTATAAATACATCTGATCATAATACTAGTGAACAATATTATTTTGCATCCAATGAGAAAAAGCCAAAGCCAAAACTAATTAAGAAAAGAAAAAAAGGAATAATTTATTCTGTAAATTCTTGGAATGGATATTTCTATAATCACACAAATGAAAATGCAGAGGATTTTAAAATAGATATTTGTGATGACCTATCAAATCAAAATTGGAAAGCCTATTTACCTGCAAAAGAAGAGGTTTTAATTGGAGGATTAACTTTTTTAAAAAATTGGATTTTAAGAGGGGAAGTGTCAAACGCACTTGGAAAAATATTTGTCAAAAATGTGGAAACTAATATTGAAGAAGAAATTAAATTTGCTGATGAAAAAGTAATTGATCCAGGTATTACATTAAAACAGAGAGATAGAAATACTGACTATATTCATTTAGGTTATTCATCTCCAAAAACCCAACATAGAGTTTATTTATACAATTTAAAAACTAAAGAAAAAAAATTAGTTAAAGAACAAGAAATACCATCAGGTCATAACCCAAGTGATTATATAGTTGAAAGACTTGAGTGTCCATCTCATGATGGAAGGATGGTGCCAATGACTATAACTAGACATAAAAAAACTAAACTTGATGGTTCGGCTAATCTTTTACTTTATGGATATGGATCTTATGGAAATTCAATGTCCTCTGGATTTTCTTCAACAAAGCTTAGCTTAATTAATAGAGATATTATTTGGGTTACATCTCACATAAGAGGCGGTATGGAGCGCGGAATGAAATGGTGGAAAGAAGGAAAGCTTCTAAATAAAAAAAATACTTTTGAGGACTACATTGCGGTAGCTAAATATTTAATTGAAAATAAATATACCTCAAAAAATAAAATAATAGGAATGGGAGGTTCGGCCGGTGGTCTTCTTATGGGAGCTGTAGTAAATCAAGAACCTAGTTTATTTTTAGGGATCATAATGGCTGTGCCTTTTGTAGATTCTTTAACGACTAATCTCGACCATTCTCTTCCATTAACGGTTGGTGAGTTTGATGAATTTGGAAACGCGAAAGAGATAAAAGAACATTTTGATTATATTTTTTCTTATGCTCCATATAATAATATTAAAAAAATGGACTATCCAAATATTTTAATTACAACAAGTTTAAGTGATAATAGAGTTTTGTTTGACGAGCCTGCGAAATTCACGGCTAAACTCAGAGATTATAAAACTGATAATAATCTTTTACTTTTAAAAACTGAGATGAATGCAGGACATGGTGGTAAATCAGGTAGAGATGGCGCTATAGAAGAAATAGCTTTTGATTATTCCTTTGCTTTAAAAATTTCAAAGAAAATTTAAAGCACGTTAAAGTTAAATAGATGTGTCGTTTTGTAACTACTATTTTATATTGAAAATATAAGTTATTAAACTATATCAGCATCATGAAGAATTTTACGAAAAATGTCTTAATAACTTCTATTTTTTTCTTATTTGGATCGTTATCAGGCGCAATTGCAGCTGATGAAACAATCGAAATGCTTAATAAACAAGGCAAAGAAAGTATGGTTTACTCAAAAAAGGTGGTGAGAATAAAATCTGGGGATACTGTTAATTGGATAGCAACCACCAAAGGTCATAATGTTGAATTCATAAAAGGCGGCGTTCCTGAAGGTGTCGAAAAATTTAAATCAAAGTTTAACAAAGACGCTCAATATAAATTTACAATTCCAGGAATTTACGCTTATTGGTGCACTCCACATAAAAGCATGGGAATGATAGGTTTTGTTATAGTTGACGATAATAAAACAAACTTAGATGAAATTAAAAAAATTAGATTTTCAGGCAAATCAAAAAAAATTGCCTCTGAATTGATAAATACCTTTTAATCGGGCCTTCTTGAAAAAATCATAATCGTAATTATATAATAATTGAAAGTTGCCGTTAGGGACTTTCTTAAATAACCTTGCTAACAAAGGAGGATATTATGACAAGTAAGGATTTATCTATATTCAACTCATTAAGACCTTTTTCGATTGGTTTCGACGACATGTTTGACCAATTTGAAAATATGTTAGGCAATGGAGGTTTGAGCATGCAATCAAACTATCCACCATATAACATAAGAAAAACTGGAAAGGACAAATATTCAATTGAAGTTGCTCTTGCTGGTTTTAACAAAAAAGATGTTGAAGTTGAATTTGAAGATAATTTATTAACTGTAAAAACAAAACAAGTTAATAAATCTGAAAATAAAAATGAAGATGGTGAGATTATTCATAAAGGTATTTCACAAAGACAGTTTGCTAGATCATTCACAATTGCTGATGATGTAAAAGTGGGTGGTGCAGAATTAAAGGATGGTCTTTTGACAATAGCTTGTGAAAGAATTGTGCCAGAATATAAAAAGAAAAAACTTATAGAAATTAAATAAGTTACCTTGCTTGTGGGGTACATTCCCCACAAGTACTAAAAACAACCTTTTGACTGAAATCCGATCACCATATCATTATTGTTAATTTCAAATTTCCTTTCGCATGGTATTCCGTATTTTTTAGTTTTGTAGATTAATAGTTTTGAGCCTGTTTCACTCTTAGAAAGACTAGTGGGCTTTCCCATTACGATCTTTAATTCTGAAACTGGCTGTCCTATAAATTGACTTAATTTTTTATTCTCTTTTTTTACAATTTCATCAGTTTTTTCTTTTATAGTTTGGCAGTTTGAAAGGGTAAATAGAAGCACAATGCCTAAAAGGAAAGTAATTAACTTTTTCATATTCAATGATAACAGTTTTAAATATTCTAAAATATAAACTTATAAGTTGTAAAATGTTAATAAAGTTTGAATTTAAAGAGTAATTTTTAATAGAATCAAATAAATTACGAATACTAATCTTTGGAGGAAAAATGTTAGAAAATTATTTTAATTATAAAAAACACAAAACTGATTTTAAAACAGAAGTAATAGCTGGGATAACTACTTTTTTAACCATGGCTTACATAATGTTTTTAAATCCTTTTATATTATCTGGAGAATTTGCGGGACCAGAAAAAGGCTTTTTTGATTTTGGAGCTGTTTTTACTGCAACTATAGTTGCTACTGCAATTGCGTGTTTCATAATGGCATTTTATGGAAGAACTTGGCCAATAGGGCTAGCCCCAGGTATGGGAATCAATGCGTTCGTTGCTTTTGGCGTTGTTGCTGGAATGGGATACACACCTCAAGCTGCTTTAGGGGCAGTGTTAGTTGCAGGAGTATTATTTTTAATTATCTCATTAACGCCTATTAGGGCATGGTTGATAAATTCAATACCTAGAAGTTTAAAGTTAGGAATTGGTGCTGGCATAGGATTATTCTTAGCAATCATAGGATTGGAAATTATGGGAGTTGTTGGAGATCATCCTGTAACATTAGTGACTCTAGGTGATATCAAGAATCCTTTGGTTTTGCTTGGATGTTTAGCTTTTGTTTCAATGGTAGTTTTGGAAAAATTAAAAGTAAAAGGAAATATTATAATTGGAATAATTGCTTTTAGTATTATTGCATGGGTTAGCGGATTAGCAAAATTTAATGGTGTAGTTAGTTCACCTCCTCCTATGACATATCTATTTGAATTCGATCTTACGGCCGCGATGACAGCAAGTATGTCGACAGTTATTTTTACTTTATTGTTTATAGACTTTTTTGATACAGCAGGAACATTAACTTCGGTAGCTAACGTAGCAGGAAAGGTTGATAGCAAAGGAAAAGTTAAAGATATAAATAAAGCAATGCTATCTGATAGCGTGGGTACTGTCGCTGGAGCGTTAATGGGAACTACAACGGTAACGAGTTATGTTGAGTCTGGAGCAGGGGTAAAAGCCGGTGGAAGAACTGGTATGACATCTCTGGTTATTGGTGTTCTGTTTTTAGCATGTTTATTCTTTTCACCCCTAGCAACAAGCTTACCGAAAGAAATAGATGGCGCTGCTCTTTTATACGTAGCTGTTCTATTTGTAAAAAATATAACAGATATTGAATGGGATGATATTGCAGAGTCTGCTCCTGCAATAGTTGCTATGATAACGATGCCATTAACATATAGTATTAGCAATGGTATTGCGCTTGCATTTGTTGCATATGCTTTAATAAAAATATTTACTGGAAAATTTTCTGAGACTTCACCAGCAATTTGGTTAATTGCCGTTCTAAGTATTATAAGTTTTACAGTTGCATAATCTTGAAACAATAAAAGGGCTGGATTTATTCTAGCCCTTTATGTTTTGATTTGATTTTATTTATATCAATTTCTTCGTAGTGCTCAGTTGGTTGTACGATCCAAGGATCATGATTTAGTAATACAGAACAAAAATCAGGTGTAAAAGTTGAAGATTTTTTCTTCCACAAGCAGGCAGTTTTAATTTCCTCAATATGGTCTTTGATTGGATTATAATTCTGTAACCATTCAATGCTTTTATTTAATGTTAAGCCCGTATCAGATAAATCATCAACTAAAAGCACCTTATTAAAATCCTTAGGAACTGCTAATGAGCTGATTTCTCGAGCAAACATTAATTTACCTTGTTTATCTTCAATTCCCTTACCGGAATAGCTTTGGATCACAATATATGCAGTTGGAAGTTTTAAAATTCTGGAAAGAATATCTATTATTGGTGCAGCGCCTCTCATAATCCCAACTAAAACAGTGGGTTTATAGTTTTGATGAATCTTTAAAGCCAATTTTTCAACTGTATCAAGATATTCTTCGAAGCTAATTATTAATTTATTGCTCATATTAATTTTGGTATCATATTAAAAATTAATTAAAATAATATAAATTTATGAAAATATTTGATTGCTTCATGTATTTTGATGAAAGTTTATTGCTAGATCTAAGGTTGAATTATCTAGATAAATTCGTTGATAAATTCATAATAATTGAATGTAACTATAACCATAAAGGAGAAATAAAAAAACCTACTTTTAACAAAGAAAAATATAAGAAATTCGAAAATAAAATCGAGTACGTCTTACTTAAAGATCAGCCAAAGAATATTGAAAGAATTAATGTAAAAGATACTGAAAATGAAACAAGTGATAAGTACATTTTAAATGCTATCAAAAGAGAGAATTTCCAAAGAAACTATATTAAAAATTGTCTTTCAGAAGCCGCCAGTAATGACTGGATTATAATTTCTGATTTAGACGAAATACCAAATTTAAGCAATGTTAATTTTAAAAATATTAAAAATAAGTTTATTTTTTTTAAACAAGATATGATGTATTACAAATTCAATTTGAAACTAGAAAATTGTTCATGGATCGGGACAAAAGCATGTCAGATGAAAAATTTAGAATCTCCTCAATGGCTTAGAAACATAAAAGATAGATCTTATTCATGGTGGCGGTTAGATACATTGTTTTCAAAAAACAAGTATAGGAATATAAAATTTATTGATGATGGTGGTTGGCACTTTTCATATTTAAAAACTCCAGAGGAAATTGAAAAAAAATTAAAATCATATCTTCATCATAGAGAATATGATCTAAATCCAATTGGTGTAGACAAAATAAAAAAATTAGTTGAACAAAAAAAAACAATTTACAATTTAAAAACAGACCAGCGTTTAAATCAATTTAAAAGTGGAAATAAACTTAATAAAGTTGATATTAATCTCTTGCCCAAATATATATTAGAAAATAAAGACAAATTAAAAAAATGGATTGAAAATTAATGAGAGCATATTGGATTGCAGTATAATTGAAATATTATAATTCAAATACTTGAGGAAATTTAGTATTGAATTGGCTCATCATCTATTGATCTCCACAAATACCAGGTTGCAACCGAACAATAAGGTGAAAACTTTTTATTTAATTTTTTTACAAAATTTTCAGGTGGTAGGTATTTTTTTTTATAATTATTTGAGATTGCTCTTAACAAACCAATATCCTGGACTGGCCATATATTTTCTCTATTAAAAGTAAAAATTAATATCATTTCTGCAGACCATCTACCAATTTGTCTTAAGCTAGAAAGATATATGATTGCTTCTTCATCATTCATATTTTTAATTAAATTTGGATTAAATGATTTGTTTAAAAATTTAATTGAAAGTTCTTTAATTCCTCTTGCCTTTTGTCTACTTAAACCACATTTTTTAAGTTTTTGAGTGCTAAGATTTTTAATCATTTTAGGATTAATTTTTCCCTTACATGCTTTATTAAACTTTTTAAATACAGAGTTTGCAGCGGCAACACTAATTTGTTGACCTATAATACTTTTACATAAAGAAAAGAAAATATCTTTTCTGGTAGTTAATGTTTTATCTTTAAATTTTCTTATTAAGATTTTCATTATTTTATCTTTTTTTGATAAATAAATTTTTGCTCTATTCCAGTACTTGGGAGGTTTACTCATGTCTAGGTATGGAAACTTGTTTTTTTAAAACAATTTCTCTTCTAAAAATAATCACAGACGAGGTAATAACCAACAATGCACCTAATAAAGTTTTAAATGTTGGTATTTCGTCCCATATAAAAAATCCAAAAATTATTGCAAAAACCAGAGCTAAATATTTCAAAGGTGTTACTAGAGATACCTCAGAAAATTTATAAGATTGGCTTAACCATAAATTTGCTACACCACCAAAAATTCCTATAAAAGATAACAAAACTAAGTCTTTGATATTTGGCATAATCCAACCAAAAGGAATTGTAAATATACTAACAAGAGTTATTGCTGCTGAAAAATTCAGAGATATTAACCATACTGGTTCGGTTGTTGATAATTGTCTAATTGCAATAGCTACGTAAGATAAACCTAAACAAAAAATTATTGGATATACATAATAAATATTTAAAGAACTAAAACCTGGCTCTGTAATGATAATAATTCCTATGAAACCAACTAGTACAGCTAACCACCTAAATAAACCAACTTTCTCACTTAAAAAAAAAATTGAAAAAATTGTAGTAAAGATTGGTGCGGCAAAAGAAATACTTACAACTGTAGCAAGAGGTAAATTTCTCAATGCAATAAAAATTGCCAAAAGCGCTATCAATCCAAATATGCACCTCAAGAAATGTAGTCCTGCCCTTTTTGTATAATAAAAATCTTTAAACCTTTCTCTAGGAATTATAAAAAAATAAAATAATAATCCAAAAAAACCTCTAAAAAATAACACTTCTCCTAATGGATAGTGTTCTGACCATTTAACAATCAGATCCATGATTGAAAATGCGCAAACTGAGAGAAACATGTACAAAAAGCCCAATTGATTTTTAGACAACATAAGAATAACTTTTAGATAATTTAAAATAATAATCAATGGAAATAGCTATATTGGCATTAGGATGTTTTTGGGGGCCAGAAGAAAAATTTTCTAAATTGAATGGGGTAATGAATACTGAAGTTGGCTATTGTGGAGGAAAAACAAATCCAACAACATATGAGGAAGTATGCTCTGGATCTACAAATCATGCTGAAGTAGTAAGAATAGAATTTGATGAAAAAATTATTACATATGAAAATCTATTAAATAAATTTTTTGAAATGCATGATCCTACTACTTTAAATAGGCAAGGTCCTGACATAGGAACACAATACCGAAGCGAAATTTTTTTTATAAATGATAAACAAAAAAAAATTGCTGAGGAAACAAAATTAATATTTGATAAAAAATATGATGGAAAAATTAAAACAAATATTTCAAAAGAAATAAATTATTGCAAAGCAGAAGATTATCATCAAAAATATATTCAAAAAAGAAATTAATCATGAGTATAGTTTCAACGGATTGGTTGATGAAAAATCATTCAAAAGTTAAAATTATAGACTCATCTTGGCACATGCCTAATGTAAATAGAAATGCATTCGAAGAATATAATAAAGAACATATCGAAAATGCTATTTTTTTTGATATCGATAAAAACTCGAATAAAAAAAGTCAATTACCGCATATGCTCCCAGAAGAACAGGATTGGGAAGAAATAGTTTCTAATTTGGGTATTTCAAATTCTGACAAAATAGTAATATACGATAATTCTGACGTATTAAGTTCATGTAGATGTTGGTACACATTTATTTTTTTTGGTCATGACCCAAATCTAATTTCTATTTTAGACGGAGGTTTTTTTAAATGGAAAAAAGAAAACAAAAAAACTACTAACAAAAAAACTGTTATTGCCAACCAATACTACCAATCTCGAAAAAAAATTCATTTGGTAAAAACAAAAAAAGAAATTGATGATAATATTTTTAAAGAAGAGTTTAAGATAGTAGATGCAAGAAGCAAAAATAGATTTTTAGGATTAGAAAAAGAGCCTAGACCTGAATTAAGAAGTGGTTCAATTAAAAACTCATATTGTCTTCCTTTTATGGATTTGATTAATAAAGAAGATAAAACTTTTAGAGATAAAGAATTTATAAAAAAAAAATTTAAGGATATTGGAATCGTTAATGAAAATAACATAGTATTTTCTTGTGGATCTGGAATTACAGCTTCAGTTTTAGCCCTAGCATATTCTATGATTAATGATAAGTATTCTCCAACTGTTTATGATGGCTCTTGGGCTGAATATGGTATGATTAAATAAAAATGAAAAGATCAACTAAACTTATAACTATTATAGCAATTTTTTTTCTTATTATTGCTGTTGTAGTAATTGCAAGAACAATGATAGGTGCTCACTTTCAAAAAAAATTTAGCAAAAGACCGCCGCCTGGAATAATTGTTACTGAAGTTCAAAATAGTAATTTTTCCGAAGAAATAGAAAGTTTTGGAACAGCAATTTCAAAAAAAACTATGTCTTATAGAATAAAAAAAAATGAGCTTATTTCAGAATTAGAACTGAAAGAATATGTGAAAAAAGGACAAACTATTGTTAAATTAAAAGAGAGAGTTATCACTGCTCCTTTTGGTGGTATGCTTGGGTATAGAGGTCTGACAGAGGACACATTGGACTCAGAAAATTCAATTATTATAACATTAGATGATAATTCTATAATTTATTCTGATCTTAAAATACCCGAAATCTTTGCTAACAATTTAAAAAAAAACCTTCCTATCGAAGCAAAATTTTCAGGAAACAAAGAAAAAATTTATTTAGGAAAAGTGGATGGAGTATCAAGTCGTATTAATGCTGAAACTAGAAGTCTTTTAATAAGAATAAAAATTGATAACGAAAAATTTGAATTAATCCCAGGTTCACTTTTAGAAGTTACAATAAAATTTAATCAAAGAGACTCTTTGAGTGTGCCAGATACAAGCATCATGTTAGAGGGAAATAAAGTTTATGTTTATAAGGTAATAGAGAATAACAATATAGAAAAAAAGGAAGTCAGGATTGGTGTTAGAAATGAAGGTCTTGTTGAAGTATTATCCGGTCTTGATGAAGGAGACACTATTGTTGCAGCGGGACTTAAAAAAGTTAATCCAAAAGGTAAAATAAAACCAATTAGTAAATAAATGTTTATCACCGAAATAAGTATTAGAAGACCAGTTGTTGCCTGGGTAATGTCTTTAGTTTTAATTGTTTTTGGAATATTTGTGTTTTCAGAATTGCCAGTTAGAGAATTGCCAAGTGGTTTGCAGCCACCTGTGGTACAAGTTAAAGTAGACTATAAGTCTGCTTCTGCAGAAATAATTGACCAAGAAGTAACTCAAGTTCTTGAAGATGTAATTGGTGGTGCCGAAGGAATTAAAAATATAGATTCAAATTCGGAAAACGGTAATAGCACTATTAATATTGAATTTAATACTGATATAAATCTAGATAGCGCCGCGAATGACATTAGGGAAAGAGTAGCAAGAGTTGTTGACAACCTGCCTAGTGAGGCAGATGCTCCTCAAATATTAAAACAATCAGCAGGATTTTCAACTACTATGTGGTTAGCTTTGAGCTCACCTACTTGGAGTGATCTAGAGCTTGGAGATTACGCAGAAAGGTACCTTGTAGACCAATTTTCAAGCGTAAAAAATGTTGGAAGAATAAGAACAGGCGGTCTTAGAGATTTGAGTGTTAGAGTTTGGATTGATCCAATTAAATTGGCAGCTAATGATCTAACAATTCAGGAAGTCGAAAATGCATTAAGAACTGAAAATGTTAGCTTGCCTGCTGGTACACTAGAAGCGAATAATATAGATTTAACCCTTAATTTAGATAAATCTTATAATCAAATAGACAAGTTAAAAGGACTTCCTTTAAAAAAAATAAAAAATAGAGTTATAAGGCTTGCCGACGTTTCAAATATAGAATTTGGACCAGTATCTGAAAAAACTCTTTTTAAAGCTCAAAAAAAGAACTCATTAAATTTAAAAACTGTCGGTATTGGTATTTACGCTAAAAGTGGATCATCTACAGTAGAACTTTCTAAAGAAATAGAAAAGAAATTAGTACAAGTGAGAAAAACTTTGCCGGATGGTTTAAATTTAGAAATAGCTTTTAATAGAGCTAACTATGTTGGGGCTGCAATTAAAGAAGTATATAAAACACTGTTCATAGCCTTTTTTTTAGTAGTACTTATAATCTATTTATTTTTAGGAAATCTTAAAGCTGTAATAGTTCCTGCTGTGGCTCTTCCTGTGAGTCTAATAGCATCTTTTCTCGGTTTATACTTATTTGGTCTTTCAATAAATATTTTTGTCTTATTAAGTTTTATTTTAGCAATAGGAATTATTACAGATGACTCGGTAATTATGACTGATGCAATCTACAGAAGAATTGAAAATGGAGAAACACCATTAGTTGCAGCCTATAAAGGTTCAAAACAAATAACTTTTGCTATCATTGCAACAACTTTAATTTTGATTGCTGTATTTTTGCCTCTCATATTCATAGATGGAATTGCAGGCACGTTATTTAGAGAAACTGCAATAGCCTTATCTTTTTCAATTGTCGTATCATCGTTCGTTGCTTTAACTCTATCCCCTATGCTTGGAAGTAAATTTTTAAAAAAAACTACTTCGAAAAATTTTTTTGTCTCAAAATTTACAACTTTTTTTAATTCATTTCAAAAAATGTACCAAGAAACTTTATTGTATTGGTTAAATAAAAAAAAAACTATAATTTCTTTTATATTAATAATTATAGTTTGCTCCGCAGGTTTATATTCTTTTACTAAAAAAGAGTTGCTCCCTATGGAAGATAGAGGAGTTTACATTATTATTGGCAATACAGATGAGGGGAGTTCTTTTGAATATACAGAAAAAAGAGCTGAGGAGGTAGAAAAAAGATTGATCCCGCTTCTTCAATCTTCTGAAACGCCATATAAAAGATTAATCATGAGGGTTCCGGGATTTGGGGATAACAAGAATTCATTCAATAGTTTTATAATAATTGCACTTTTAGATCATTGGAAAAATAGAAATGAAGACTCTATTACAGTAATGAGGCAAGCAATTGGTAAAATAGTAACAGTCCCAGAAACAATGGCATTTCCTATATCTCCCCAATCAATAAGGGTATCAAATTATAGAAAACCGGTACAAATGGTTATCTTGGGCAATAGCTATGAAGAATTAGAAATAATTCAATCTCAGGTAATTGAAAAGTTAAGAAGAAATAAAAATTTAACTAGGATAGAATCTGACTATTCTAGAGATAAGCCAGAAATAAAGTTATCAATAAATAAAAACAAGGCAAAAGATCTGGGTATATCATCAGACTCGATAGGTAAAACTTTAGAAACTCTTTATGGTGGAAAAACTGTAACTAAGTTTAATAAGCTTGGTAAAGAATATCCTATAATTCTTCAGCAATTTTTAGTAGACAGAAGAAGTAAAGAAGGTTTGGCAAAAATATTTGTAAGATCTAATACAACTGGAAAACTGATTTCTTTAGCAAATTTAGTTGAGTTTAATGAAGAAGGTTCTCCAAAAAAACTTAAAAGATATAATAGACAGCGATCAGTAACAATTTCTGCAAATATTTCAGAAAATTACACACTTACAGAGGCAATTAAATATTTGGAAAATACAATGAATGAAACATATCCAAATAGGCAAATCGGATGGAAAGGTAAATCTGAAGAGTTAAAAGAGACAAGTAATGAACTTTATATTATTTTTGGTCTTGCTTTACTTACAGCTTACTTGGTAATGGCAGCAACATTTAATTCTTTTATTCACCCATTTATTATAGTACTTACCGTACCTCTAGCATTATTTGGTGGGTTAGTATTTATTTTATTTTTAAATAGCTCAATAAATATTTTTTCGCAAATAGCTCTAGTTATATTAATTGGAATATCAACAAAAAATAGTATCTTAATTGTTGACTATGCAAATCAACTTAGAGCTTTAGGAAAAAACATTGAAAACTCAATAACAGAAGCTTGTTCTTTAAGATTTAGACCCATAATGATGACATCCTTAAGCACAATGATAGCCATGATACCCTTAATCGTTGGTAACATTGGTCCAGGAGCAGGCGAAGGATCAAGGCTAGCAGTTGGGGCAACTATTTTAGGCGGTATGATTATATCAACCTTTTTTACATTATATGTGACTCCTACTATGTATCTTGCTTTAGCAAAAAATACTAAAAGAATAGATGCGGTTGACATTGAATTAAAGAAACAACTGCGCTAAAAAATAATATATTTCTTTCTATTAAGAGTCTTTTTACATTTTTGTAATTGATTTTTATATTTGTCAGACTGTTTCTTCACTTTTTTAGCCAATCCAATAACTTTTATATTTTCTTTATAATTTTTATAATTTCCCCATCCTTCATGATAAGCAATATATTGTTTAAAAGCATCTGTTTTGGGTATTTTTAATATTTTTTCAGTTTTGTCTGTATACCAACC
The DNA here is from genome assembly GCA_902557385.1 of uncultured Pelagibacteraceae bacterium. Taxonomy (GTDB): domain Bacteria; phylum Pseudomonadota; class Alphaproteobacteria; order Pelagibacterales; family Pelagibacteraceae; genus Pelagibacter. Next base: position 136,987 of record CACDZF010000002.1, on the reverse strand, counting down.
TATAAAATCAACACTATCTTTAAATCTAGTCCTTGTAGCAAGTTTATTTCCCGTTTCACTTTTATATTGTTTCCATGTTCCTTTTACGGCTTGAGAATAACCAAATGAACTTGATGGTCTTTTATAAGGTATTACTTTAAATATTTTTTGCCTTTTAGGTTTGGCCAACCAATTAAAATCTGACTCCATTTTAATAATTGCTAATTGAATATAAATTGGTGTTCCCCATTTTTTTTCAGTTTTCTTAGTATGCTTATACCAAAGATATCGTTCTGAAAAAATTGAACAACTATTAGAAGTATTTTTGGGAATTGAAGAACATGAAGTTAAAGTAAATAAAAAAAAAAATATAAGAATTTTACTTAAATTCAGATTTTGCTTTTTCATTAAGTTCTTTCATTTTTTCTCTTATCTCATTATCAGAAATATTATGTATCTTTAAATCATTCTTAATCTTCTGAAAAACATCCTCATCTCCCTCTTCTTTAAAATCAGATTTTATTACAGCTTGAATATATTCTTTTTCTTGATCAGAATTGAATTTTAAAATACTAGAAACCCATTCTCCAAGATACTTATTTCTTCTAGCACTAATTTTAAATTGTTTTTCTTCGTCATAAGCAAACTTTTTTTCAAAACTTTTTTTCCTTTCATCAAATGTACTCATTTTCTCCTCCAAATGTTAATCAACAATAATGAAAATAAAACACCAATTATATTACCAAATAAATCTGAAAATTGAAAACTTCTGTTAGGAATAAAAATATGGAGAGTTTCAAAAAATACTGAAATTAAGAAAAAATAAGAAATTATTAAATTTTTATGACTTTTGTAATAATTTATAAAACCTAAAAGAGATAATAGACTGAATGCATATACGTGGTTTGATGATACGATTAAATCTGGTGTTATCTGAGGTTGTTTGTTGAGGTTCCTATAAAAAATAAACCCAAATATACTACCTGGATACATATATAAAATTGCAAATCCTATATTTAAAATATGAAATATTAATTTTGTCATATATAAAATACTCTTATAAATAAAATTTGATAATGAGTCATTTAATTTTAGTTAGACATGGTCAAAGTGAGTGGAACCTTGAGAAAAGATTTACTGGGTGGGTAGATGTAGATCTTGCTCCCAATGGAAAATTAGAGGCTTGTAAATCGGGCGAGCTTATTAAAGAAAAAAACATTTTAATTGATTATTATTTTTCCTCATTGCAGCTGAGAGCTATTAATACACTTAAACTAATTCTTAATACCATGAGAATTAAAGTTGATTTTGTAAAAGCATGGGAACTAAATGAAAGACACTATGGATCATTAACTGGATTAAACAAAGATGAAATGAAAAAAAAATTTGGAGAAAAAAAAATACATGAATTTAGGAGATCATGGAATATTAAACCTGACCCATTAAATAAAAATAATCCTTATCACCCAATTAATATTAAAACTTATAAAGATATTTCAAAAGAAAATATTCCAGACACTGAGTCATTAGAAGATACATATAATAGAGTGATACCCTATTATAAAAGCTATATTGAAAATAAATTAATTGAAAATAAAAATATTCTTGTAGTGGCTCATGGAAATTCCATAAGGTCATTATGTAAATATTTATTCAATTTGGATGAAAAAAAAATTTCGTCCCTCGAAATACCAACTGGAAATCCATTAAATATTAAATTTGACAAAAATAATAAAATTATTGAATGTAATTATTTAGACCAATCTAGAGCAAAAGACTTAATTGTTTTCTAATAATTTTTGGTAAATTTTAAGATTAGTAACATGCTTAAAGTTATTTTTACTTTCGAATCCAAATAAATCACCTGACTCAATACTAGAATTCCATATATTGGAAATTGAAAAATTATAGGCGGGTCGATCCCAATCACCTTCATTGATTATTCCTCTATTGATAATTTGACAACCGGTAAAGATATAATCATTCTCACTTTGTTTTGTTAACAAGTTTTTATTAAACTTAAAATCTCCTTTAAGATTTTGATCAAAACTAAGCTTTTTGTCCACGACTAGCAATGTATTACGATTTGGATTTAAAAAATAAAATTTAATCATTTCCTTGATAGTTTTTACATAATTTTGATCCCAAACTGTATCTGGATTAAAAACTAAAAAGTGTGTTTCAGATTTCAAAGATGATTTTATCATATTATATATACCGCCACCGGTATCTAAAATATTATCTCCATCATCTACTACTTCAATTTCTATATTAAAATTTTTTTTTTTTATAAAAGATTTGATCTTATCTTTTAAATAAAAAGTATTTAGTTTAATTTTTTTTATACCTAATTTGGTTATTAAATTAATTGTATTTTCCAGTAGAGTAATTTCATTGAGTTTTAAAAGTGGCTTTGGTATTTTTAAAGTTAAAGGATTAAGTCTTTTTCCATACCCTGCACATAAAATCAAAGCTGTTTCAATATTCATTTTTTCATTCTAATCTTCTTAGAAAAATTAGCATCTAAATAATTTTTTAAATCTACGAAAATTAAATTATTATTAATTCTATTTTCTATTAATTTCCAGGCATACGGAATTAATTTTAAATAACTTTTTTTATCATCTCTAACTGCTAATCTTGTAAAAATACCAATTACTTTTAAATTTCTTAATACAGATAGTATTTCAAAATCATTTCTAAAATGATTTTTGTTTATTTTTTTTTTATTTAAATAAACATAATAATTATAAATAGAATTTTTTAGTTTTAATGAAGTTTTTAATCTCACATCGTCAATAAGAGAAGCTAAATCATAGGCTTTATTCCCATAAACTGCATCTTGACTATCTAAAATTCCAATCTTTTTTTTTAGTTTCATTAAATTAGAAACATGAAAATCTCTATGAACAAATGTATTGTTTTTTAATTTTAGCTTCGACAATAATAAATTAATTTTAGTTGTAAGTTTTTTATTTAAAGTTAATGCTTTTTTTTTAATAAATATATTTGGAATATACCATTTTAAAAAAAGTTTAGATTCATCTGCTATTAATTTTTTTGAATAAACTGGAAGTATATAATTTTTATTATTAAAATTTTTTATTTTATTATTTTTTATTTTTTGCATTTTATTAAGTAATACAATTATTTTTTTAAATATTTGTAATTTATTTTTTTTTTTATTTTTTAAAATTGAATAAATCGTTAATTTTCCAAAATCTTCAATCTCAATATAATTTTTATGATAATTATGGTTTAAAAGTTTTGGAGCCCTTATACCATTTTTAATTAATAATTTATTAATTGCATCATAAATTAAAAGATTTTTTTTCTTTTCCTTTTTAGCTACAACTATTATAGATTTTTTTTTCCTATATTCTTTCCTGTAAAAACTCCTAAAAGAAGCGTCACCTTTTATTTTTTTTAAAAATTTTTTATCTAAAGTCATTAATCTTCAATATTCTTTGATCTAACTTTGATTTATATTCAAATATTAACTCAATTCTACTTTTTGGTTTTTTTTTAATTTTTTCAGGCCATTCAACTAATGTCAAAACATTCTTGCTATTTTCTAATAAGCCAATATTTTTAGTATCATTTATATTTTTTAGTCTAAATAAATCATAATGTTCAATTAAAAAATCTTTAACCTTATACTCATTCAATAAATTGAAGGTTGGGCTAGTAACCTCTGTTAATTTTAATCTATTTTTTTTTTGTATATTATTAATTAAATATCTAATAAAGGTTGTTTTACCTACACCTATCTCTCCAAAAAAAAATAATACGTCACCCTTATTTACTTTTATAGAAATCTTTTTTGCTATCCTAGCTGTTGCGCTTTCTTTTGAAATATCGTATTTGCTACTTCTAGTAGCGATAGGCATCTGGTTTGTAAGGTCCTTCGGGAGTTACACTAATATAATCCGCTTGATCTTTAGACATTTTGGTTAATTTAGCACCAACCTTTTCTAAATGTAATCTTGCAACTTTTTCATCGAGATGTTTCGGTAAAACGTATACTTTGTTTTCATATTTGTCAGAGTTATTCCATAATTCTATTTGTGCAGTAACTTGATTTGTAAATGAAGCGCTCATTACAAAACTTGGGTGTCCAGTTGCACATCCTAAATTAACAAGTCTTCCCTCTGCTAATAAAATAATTCTTTTATTGCTTGGTAAAGTTATTTCATGAACTTGAGGTTTGATTTCGTCCCACTTATAGTTTTTTAAAGCTTCTACCTGTATCTCGTTGTCAAAGTGCCCAATGTTACAAAGTATAGCTCTATCCTTCATATCTCTCATATGGTCTGCTGTTACAATATCTTTATTTCCTGTTGCTGTTACAACTATATCAGCTTCTTTAATCATCTCATCCATAAGCACAACTTCATAACCTTCCATTGCAGCTTGAAGTGCACATATAGGATCAGTTTCTGTAACCATTACTCTTGCACCACTTTGTCTTAGTGAAGCAGCACTTCCTTTTCCAACATCACCAAATCCAGCAACAATAGCTACCTTACCAGACATCATTACGTCTGTAGCTCTTTTAATTCCATCAACTAAGCTTTCTCTACATCCATATAAATTATCAAACTTAGATTTTGTAACAGAATCATTTACGTTTATAGCGGGAACTAACAATGTTCCTTGGGCTTCCATTTTTTTCAAAGCTAATACTCCAGTTGTTGTTTCTTCTGAAAGTCCTTTGATATCTTTTAATAAATCCTTGTATTCTTTATGCATTAGTGCGGTTAAATCTCCACCATCATCAAGTATCATGTTAGGTTTCCAATCTTTTTTTCCTTCAATTGTCTGCTTTACACACCACCAATACTCCTCTTCAGTTTCGCCTTTCCATGCAAATACAGGTATACCCACTTTTGCTATTGCAGCAGCTGCATGATCCTGAGTTGAAAAAATATTACACGAAGACCATCTTACCTCGGCTCCTAAATCAACGAGAGTTTCAATAAGAACCGCAGTTTGAATTGTCATATGAAGACAACCTAAAATTCTTGCACCTTTTAGAGGGCTTTTTCCCTTATACTCTTTTCTTAAAGCCATCAATCCAGGCATCTCTGTTTCTGCTAGTGAAATTTCTTTTCTACCAAATTCTGCTTCTGATATATCTTTTACTTTATAATCGGCCATAGCTGGGGTTTCTAACAATTTAAATATAAATAATCAACTTATAGATTAAGATTTTGGAAAAATAATTTCAACATTTGCACCTTTTTGATTGAGATTATTTGACGCTTTTATTGATCCACCATGAAGATCAACCAGATTTTTGACAATATTGAGCCCTAAACCCGAATGTTCTCCAAATTTTTCAGGCCTATTACTGTAAAATCTTTTAAAAATTTTATCAGTATCTTTTTCTTTAAATCCTTGACCTTCATCAACAACTTTTAAAAGAATATTTTGATTATTATCTTTTTTTATTTGAACTAATATTTTTTTATTATCCGAGCTAAATGATATAGAATTATCAAGTAAATTTGCAATAATTTGTTCTATTCTATTTTCAATGCCAGAAATTGTATACTCCTTTAAATTGCCCTCATCTTCAAATTCAACTTTGATACCTCTTTTTGTTTCATAGATACTATTAAAGTCATCAACTACAGACTTAACGATCGATTTAAGATCGATTATGTTCATTTTTTCTTTACTTAACGCAACCTCATCTTTTAGTATTTGAGAATAGTCTGTAATTAATCTTTCAATTCTTTGAATATCATGATCAAGAATATTTAACAATTTAAGTCTTTCAGATTTATCAGTTGTTTCATTTAAAATTTCTGTTGCACTTTTTAATGATGCTAATGGATTTCTAATTTCATGAACTAAATCTGTTGAAAAATTTTCAGCATTTTGAATTCTTTTTTGTAAATTATTAGTCATATCATCCAAAGAGGTTGATAAGGTTCCAAGTTCGTCATTTCTATTTTTTAATATATTTATATTTGTTTTTTTCTTACTTTTTTCTTTTACAATTTTAGTATAATCAACTAAATTTTTTATAGGTTTTAAAAAATACCTATTTAGTATTATAGAAAAAATTAAAACAACAATTGCAACTATTACTGCAGTTCTAATTACAAAAGTTTTTCTTTCATCTATTGCATTTTTAATATCGTTCGCATTTTCTGTTATCATAATAAACCCAACATTATTTCCATTAATATTAATATTTTTAATTGTAGTTAACAAAAACTGGTTATAATTTTCTTGAACATAAGTATAAGGTTTTCCATATTCCTTGGACTTATAATAACTTAATAAAATATTCTCTAGTGAAAGTTTATTTTTATTTTTTGATTTTTTAATAATTTTTTTCTTTTTTAAATTAGTTTGGTCAATTTGTTCAAGCTGGATTGTATCTAATCTTTGTGAAAATGATCTCGGATCAAGATCAAGAGTATCTGTATCTCCAACTAATTTATATTTATTATCAAAAAAAATAACTCTATCTATATTTTGAAATAAAAATCTTGTAGAAAATAAAAATTTTCTTATATCTTGATCATTAAACTCTATGCTCAATCTGTCTATATGGCTTATAGTATTATCAACAATCTGAATATGATTAACGGCCTTTTTTTTAATTAAATTAGGTTGAACGTTATTCAAATAAAGGATCGTAAATGTTCCAATAATTATAAAAAAAATTAAATTTACAAATAAAAATTTTTTTAATATTGATAAATTTTTAAGTAAAGCATTGAACATTAACTAACATTCCACCTATATCCACTACCATATCTAGTTTCTATTGCGGAAAAGCTTTCATCAATTTTTTTAAATTTTTTTCTTATTCTTTTGACATGACTATCTATAGTTCTATCTTCAATATCAGTATCCTCTCTATAAGCTATATCCATTAATTGAGATCTTTCTTTGATAATTCCTGGTCTTTTAGCAAGTTCTTGAACAATAAGAAATTCTGTAGTTGTCAATTTATCTGGCAACTGTTTTCCTCCCCATTCACATTCTAATTGAGATGGGTCTAGTTTTAATTTTCCATGAGAAATAATATTTTTATTATCCTCCAAATTATTAATATTTTTTTTTCTTAGCTGAACCCTTATTCTTTCAATTAAAACTTTAATTGAAAATCCTCCAGATTTTTTAACAAAGTCGTCCGCTCCTAATTTGAGTCCTAACAATTCATCTACTTCATCATCTTTAGAAGTTAGAAAAATAACTGGTAAAGAAGTTTTTTTTCTTAACTTTTTTAACAGCTCTTCTCCATCCATTTTTGGCATTTTAATATCTACTACTGCTAAGTCAGGAGGCGTTCTTGTTAAACCAATAAGTGCACTCTCACCGTCAAGATAGGTTTGAACATTATAACCCTCTTTTTCAAGTGCTATACTTATACTGGTAAGAATATTTCTGTCATCATCTATTAGGGCGATAGTTTGTTTCATATGGACTATTATAAAAATACTAAATTGTTTTAATTTGGGCAATACCTCTTTATTAATGAAGTATACCCCAATTATCTCCTGTATTTATATCAACTGTTAAAGGAGTTGAAAAAGAATGTAAATCACTGTCTTTAACACTAATCATTTCTTCTTTAATTATCTCGCATAAATTTTTTACATCATTATTAGGAACTTCAAAAATTAGCTCATCATGTATTTGCAAAAGCATTTTAATTTTGATTTTTTTAATTTTTTTATTCAATCTAATCATTGCAAGTCTCATGATTTCAGCAGCAGAACCTTGGATTGGGGCATTTATAGCTGCACGTTCTTGAAAATTTCTAATATTATAATTTTTATCATTAATTCCAGAAATATACGATCTTCTTCCAAATATATTATTTACATAACCAGTTTTTCTACAAAATTTAATAGTCTTTTCCATATAGTCCTTAATCTCTGGAAATTTTAAAAAATATGAATTTAAAAAACTTTCAGCCTCAACGTTTGAAACCATAATTTGTTTTGCTAATCCGTATTGTGAGATACCATATATAATTCCAAAATTAATTGCTTTTGCTTTTCTTCTTGTATTTTGATCAACTTTATTAATATCAACATTAAAAACTTGGCTGGCCGTTAAAGAATGAATATCTTCATTTTTTTTAAAAGCTTTTTTAAGCTCTTTTACGTCTGCAAGATCTGCTAAAATTCTCATTTCTATTTGATTATAGTCTGCTGAAATAAGTGTAAAACCTTTTTCAGCAACAAAAGCTTTTCTAATTTCTTTTCCATCTTCTGACTTGATAGGAATGTTTTGTAAATTTGGGTCACTGGAAGCTAATCTTCCAGTTGTTGTTGCTGCCAATAAAAAAGACGAGTGTACTCTATTTGTTTTAGGATTGATGTGCTCCCTTAAAGAGTCAGAATAAGTATTTTTTAATTTTGAAACCTGTCTCCAGTCTAAAATCAACTTTGGAAATTTATGTCCCTTAAAGGTTAGATCTTCAAGAACACTGGCGCTTGTAGCAAAACTACCTTTCTTTGTCCTTTTTAAAACAGCAATTTTTAAATCATTATATATTATTTCTCCAAGTTGCTTGGGTGAGGCAATATTAAATTCTTTATTTGCTAATTTATAAATTTCTCTTTCTAAATTTTTAATTTTCTTATCAAATTTTATGGATAAATTTTCCAAAAAATCACTATTAACCTTAATCCCGTTAATTTCCATATTTGCTAATATTTCAATTAAAGGTTTTTCGAATAATTCATAGATATTTATTAATTTTTCTAATTTTAAATTTTTAAGGAAAATTTTATAGAGTCTATATGTGATGTCAGCATCTTCAGCTGCGTAAAGCATAGCTTTGCTTATCTCAACTTCGCTAAAATTAATTTCTTTTTTTCCTGATCCAACTATATCTTTAAAGGCAATCGTCTTATGATTTAAATGAATTTCTGAAAGTGTATCCATATTATGTCTATTTTTCCCAGCATCAAGGACATAGGACATTAACATTGTATCTTCCATAGAATTCATTTCAATTCCACGATGTTTTAAAACAATAAAGTCAAACTTTATATTTTGACCAATTTTTTTTATACTTTTGTCTTCTAATATTGGTTTTAATTTTTTAATAATTTTTTCTTGATTAAAACATTGACCTTTTTTATGACCTATCGGTATATAGCATGCGCTACCAATTTTTGTACTAAGAGAAACGCCTACTAGGTCCGCCAAATGCGGATTTAAAGATGTTGTTTCAGTATCAATTACAATTTCACCATTTTCTTCTGCATCTTGTAACCATTTATCAATTTCACTTTCTGTTTTAATTAAATAATAATTTTTTTTTACTTATAGAGGATTGTTTTTCCGATTCACTAGATATTTTATTATTTTTCATCAAGCTAGGCTCACCATAAGTAGATATAACTGAGCTAAGTAGACGATTAAATTCCATTTCTCTTAAAAACTTATAAAGCTTATCTTTGTCTACCGCTTTAAATTTAAACTCTTCGATTCTATTTTTCACTGGAACCTTTTTTTCTAACGTAACAAGTTTTTTACTTATTAAAGCTTTATCTTTGTTTGCAATAATTGTTTCTCTTCTTTTATTTTGTTTAATTTCATGAGCCCTATCTAGTAAAACTTCTAAATTTCCATAATGATTAATTAATTCAGCCGCTGTTTTAATCCCTATGCCTGGTACGCCTGGTACATTATCGCTGCTATCCCCTGCTAATGATTGAACATCAATTACCTTGCTTGCTTTGACACCAAATTTATTTAAAACATCTTTTTCATCAATAAACTTATTTTTCATAGGGTCGTAAATACGAACATTTTTTTTGTAAAGTTGCATTAAATCTTTATCAGATGAAACAATGGTAACTTTTGCTCCCATATTTAATATCTGTTCGGTATAAGTTGCTATAAGATCATCGGCTTCATAATTAATTAATTCAATAGATGGTAGATTGAAAGCTAATACAGATTTTCTTATATATTCAAATTGAGGAACTAAATCTTCTGGTGCATCTGCTCTGTTTCCTTTGTAATCTGAATATATTTCGTTCCTGAAATTTTTTCTCGCGGAGTCAAAAATAACTGCAAAATGTGTTGGTTTTTGTAAATTATCTTTTGAATTTGAGTCTTCTATCAATTTAAATAACATATTACAAAAGCCACTTACCGCACCTACTGGTAAACCATCACTTTTTCTAGTTAATGGAGGCAGAGCATAATATGCTCTAAATATATAACCTGAACCATCAATTAAATAAAAATGGTCACTTTTTTTTATTTTATCCATTTATATAATATTATCTTAAATGTAATGAATGTTGTATGTGTATAAGTCTCAATGAATAAAAAAAATGTACTTTCTATTAAAAACTTAAATAAAACTTATTCTGTAAATTCCAGTAAAAGCCCAAATAGTGTCCATGCTTTAAAAAATTTAAACTTAGAGGTGAAAGAAGGTGAAATTTTTGGCTTATTGGGTCCTAACGGTGCTGGAAAAACTACTTTTATAAATATTCTTTCAGGTACCACTATTAAAACTTCGGGAGAAGTAAATGTTTGGGGTTTTGATTTAGATATCAATCCAAGACAAGTCCGAGCATCTATTGGGATAGTTCCTCAGGAAGTTAATTTAGATCCTTTTTTTAGTCCTAGAAAACTTTTAGAACTCCAGGCTGGAATGTATGGAATTAAAAAAAAGGATAGAATTACAGATACAGTTCTTAAACTTGTTTCTTTAGAAAAAGAAGGTGATAGTTATGCCAGAAGTTTATCTGGGGGAATGAAAAGAAGGCTATTGATGGCCAAAGCATTGGTTCATCAACCGCCAATACTTTTTTTAGATGAACCTACGGCTGGTGTAGATATTATTCTTAGAAGAAACCTGTGGGATAATGTTAAGTTGCTGAATAAATTAGGTGTTACAATAATTCTAACCACACATTATCTTGAGGAAGCTGAAGCAGTGTGTGACAGAATAGGAATCCTAACCAATGGTAGTTTAGTTGCTTTAGATAGTACTCAAAATTTATTAAGCAGAATTCAAACTAAAAAAGTTACATTTAAAATTGACTCTCCGATAGATTTAAAAAATGATACTCTTAAATCACTAAAAGTAATATATAATAATAAAAATGAAATCCGCGTATCTTATGAAAAAAATACATTATCTTTTAACGATTTGATTGATATATTTAACAAAGCAAATATCAAAATATTAGATATTTCTAGTGATGATGGAAACCTAGAAGATGTATTTGTTAATATAACAAAAAACTAGATTAATTATTATTTAAATAGTAAATTAGGTAAATGGAAAATATTAAAGTTTTATCAAATCAAAAAATTATAAAATATTTATTAACGATTTTTTTAGGATCTTTGTTGCTAACAATTTCTGCTAAAATTAAAATTCCTTTTTATCCAGTTCCTATGACAATGCAAACTTTTGTGGTTGTTCTTATGGGTGTAACTTTTGGTTGGAAAATTGGTGTAGCTACAATTTCTTTATATTTGTTTGAGGGTATAATTGGTTTTCCAGTATTTGCAGAAACTCCAGAAAAAGGTTTGGGATTAATTTATTTTATAGGTCCTACGATGGGATATTTAATTGGTTTTTTGTTTGCAGCTTTTTTAGCGGGCTACTTAAATTTAAAAACAAATATTTTTCTTATTTTCTTAAAATTAATTTTATCTGTTTCAATAATTTATATTTTAGGAATTTTATGGCTTGGACATTTAATAGGTTGGGACAAACCCTTGCTTGAACTTGGTCTAATGCCATTTTTATTAGCTGAATTATTTAAGATTTCTTTGCTAACAATTATAACAAAAAAGCTTATTAAATTTAGAAAGATTATTTAGGTGATCTTTTAGATAATATTCTTTGAAGAGTTCTACGATGCATCTTTAACCTTCTAGCTGTTTCAGATACATTTCTATTACATAATTCAAAAACTCTATGTATGTGCTCCCACTTTACCCTGTCTGCAGACATTGGATTTTCTGGTGGTAGTGGTTTATTATTTGGATCGGCTAAAAGTGACTTCTCAACATCGTCTGCATCTGCAGGCTTTGCTAAATAATCAATGGCTCCCTCTTTAATTGCAGCGACAGCTGTAGGAATGTTCCCATATCCTGTCAGCATTACAATTTTACTGTTTATTTTTAGCTTTTGAATTTCTTTTACAACCTCTAGTCCATTTCCGTCGCCCAATCTAAGATCAACAACAGCAAAGGCTGGTTTTTTTATTTTTACTAAATTTATTGCAGTTTTTACACTCTCTGCTTGAGAAACTGTAAATCCCTTTTTTTCCATTGCTCTAGAAAGCCTTTCTCTAAAGGGATTATCGTCGTCAACGATTATTAAAGATTTATCGCCTAAAATGGCCGTTTTATCTTCTTTATGTATTTCTGTTGTCATGACCCTTATATGGTTGTTAATTAACAAGATTCAATAGGTATTATTTAATTTACATTAATTAAGTATTGGTTTAATTGTTCGAAAATATAAAGTTTTTTAGTAATTCTAAGATGCTTTTTTTATTAAATTTTTTTTGGGGGCATATGAGATGCAAAAATTTAAGAATGTTGACGAGCTTGTAAGTCAACTAAAACCTGTTGAGCCTATTTATTGTATCAGAAAAAAGTCGATACAAGTTGCTGCAAAAACTTTTCAAAATAAATTTCCTGGAGAAATTCTTTACGCTGTAAAAACAAATCCACATCCTGAAGTATTAAAAACAATTTTAGAAAGCGGTATTAATAATTTTGATGTTGCTTCAATAAAAGAAATTCAAGATATAAATAAAATTGATCCTAAAGCTAAATGTTCATTTATGCACACTGTAAAAAGTAGGGAGAACATTAAAGAAGCATATTTTAAATATAATATAAAAACTTTTTCATTGGATACAAAAGATGAATTGATAAAGATAATTGATTCTACAAATCATGCTAAAGATTTAGAATTATTTGTAAGAGTTTCAGTGTCTAATGAGCATGCTGAAATAGATTTATCAAAAAAGTTTGGAGCTTTAAACTCTGAAGCAATTGGTTTATTGCGATTAACCAAACAATATGCAAAAAAAATTGGCTTAAGCTTTCATGTAGGATCGCAATGTATGCACCCAATTTCATATACAAAAGGGATTGATGAAATTGGATACATAATTAAAAAAACAAAAATTGTTCCTGATTATATAAATATTGGTGGAGGGTTTCCTACTATTTATCCAGATCTTGTACCTCAATCGTTAAATAATTACTTTGAAGAAATTAAAAAAAGTCTGAAAAATTTAAACTTGAAAAAACTTCCTAAGATTATTTGTGAACCAGGCAGAGCAATAGTTGCTGAAAGTGGATCTACAATTGTAAGAGTTAATTTAAGAAAAAAACAAAAACTTTATATTAATGATGGAACTTATGGGACACTTTTTGATGCAGGTGTTCCTAATATTGTTTACCCTTCACGTTTAATCACTAATGGTAGAATTGTATCAAAGAAATTAACATCATTTGATTTTTATGGTCCTACCTGTGATAGCATGGATTATATGAAAGGACCTTTTATTCTTCCTAATAATATAAAAGAAAATGATTATATTGAATTAGGACAACTAGGAGCTTATGGCTTAACCTTTAGAACTCAATTTAATGGTTTTTATTCAGATAAAATTTTTGAAGTTGAGGATGAACCAATAATGAGTATGTACGACAAAGAAGCTAACAAAGCATTTCTTGTTGCTTAATGTCTTCTAAAAAAAATATTGGTCATAACAGTAAAAAAGACTTCCTAAAAAAAGCTGTTGAACATATCGACATAACTTCTTTTGATTCTAGAAAAATCATTTCTTCAATGGAAAAAATGTCTTTCGTCTCAAGAGAAACTGCAAATGCTGCAAATATCTATAACGAAATGATAAAAGATAAAAATTGTACAATTTTTTTAACTCTTGCAGGATCTACATCTGCTGCCGGTTGTATGAGTATTTATAAAGATTTAGTTAAATATAATATGGTTGATGCAATTATAGCTACTGGAGCATCAATAATAGATATGGATTTTTTTGAAGCTCTAGGATTTAAACATTACCAAGGTTCTCAATTCCAAGATGATACGGAATTGAGAAAAAATTACATTGATAGAATTTATGACACCTATATAGATGAAGACGAACTACAAATGTGTGATAAGAAAATCTGTGAAATTGCTAATAATTTGGAGCCACGAAGCTATACATCAAGAGAATTTATTAAAGAGATAGGCAAATTTCTTAAAAAAAACTCAAAAAAGAAAGAGTCATTAATTGAAGTTGCTTATGATAACAATGTTCCAATATTTTGCCCCGCTTTTACAGACTCTAGTGCAGGATTTGGCCTTGTTATGCACCAAGAAAAAAATCCAAAAAAACATATAACAATTGACTCAATTAAAGAGTTTAGAGAATTGACTGAAATAAAAATTAAATCAAAAGGGTCTGGTCTATTTATGATAGGTGGTGGAGTGCCTAAAAATTTCATTCAAGATACAGTAATATGTGCTGAACTTTTAGGTAAAGAGGTAGATATGCACAAATATGCTGTTCAAATAACAGTTGCGGACTCCAGAGATGGAGCTTGTAGTAGCTCTACATTAAAAGAAGCTAGTTCATGGGGAAAAGTAGATGTGACTAAAGAACAAATGGTTTTTGCTGAAGCAACCACAGTTTTACCTTTAATTGCTAGTGACGCATACCATAAGGGTTATTGGAAAAATAGAGCTAGAAAAAATTTTTCAAAAATATTTGGGTAAAATTGAAATATCTATCAAATAAAAATGGTTTTTTAGGAATTGATAATAAATTCAATTTTAAAGAAAAAGTAGTAGTTGTTCCTTTTGGTTTAGAAAAAACTGTAAGTTATGGAGGTGGTACCAAAAATGGACCAAAAGAAATAATTAAGGCATCTCATCAGGTCGAACTATATGATGAAGAATTAAATTGTGAACCTTACAAAAAAATAGGTATAAAAACTTTAAGGCCTTTTAAAATTGATAAAAATATAAATAAAGCATTAAAAAAAATATCTAAAATAAATAAAGAAATTCTCAATAAAAAACTTTTTTCTCTTACTCTTGGAGGAGAGCATTCAATTACACCAGGTTGTATTGATCCTTTTGTCAAAAAATATAAAAAATTATGTATATTACATTTTGATGCTCATGCTGACCTAAGAGAAAGCTATAATGGTGAAAAATTTTCACATGCTTCTGCAATAAAAAGATGTTTAGATTACAAAAATGTATCTATAATTTCTTTTGGAATCAGAAACATCTCTAAAAATGAAATATCTTTTTTAAAAAAAAATCATTCAAGAATTAATATATTTTGGGCAAAAGATAAGCCCAAATGGAATTTAAACAAATTTAAAAAAATGATTAAAAACAAAAATGTATACTTAACTTTCGATGTAGATGGTCTGGATTCAAGTATAATGCCCGCAACTGGTACCCCAGAGCCAGGAGGATTATTTTGGGACGAAACATTAAATATTATAAAAATTGCCACAAAAAACTCCAATATAGTTGGCGCAGACATAAATGAACTTGCACCTATAAAAGGATTCAACTCATATAATTTTTTGGTTGCTAAATTAGCTTATAAAATTTTAAGTTATAAATTTTTGAATAAATAAATTTTAGGCTTCTTTAATTCTACCCAATAATAATCTGAAAGGTATAAGCATAAACAAGGCTACTATCAATTTTACTGCTAAATCACCTAAAGATAAAGTGATCCATGGTACAGATGTCCCATAAAATGAAATGCTAAAAAATAAAAAAGTATCAAGTGTTGAAGCTAATATTGATGATGTTAATGGGGCTATATACCATTTTTTTTTTCTCAACATATCAAAAATTTGTACATCAAGTAATTGAGCAGAAATAAAAGCAATGCCAGATCCAATAGCAATTCTAATTGAAATCAAATCTGAAAAATTTGTTGAAAAAAATAATGTAAAAAAAATTCCCAAACCAAAACCAAAGTAGACAATTTTTCTTGCAATTATTTTTCCATAAGATCTATTTGCAAGATCAGTAATTAAAAAAGCCACTGGATAACTTAGAGCTCCATAAGTTAAAATATCTTGTAAATTATAAAATTTAATTGGAAATTGAACTAAATAATTTGATGCTAAAACTACACCTCCCATTAATAATGAGAGCAAAATGAACAATCTATTCATTACGCTGATTTGGCCAATAATGTTCTTTTAATTTTTTTTAGCCGAGGAGATAGATTTTTATTTTTTGCAGTTTTCAGAAATAAATCAAAAGTTCCTTTTTTATCAACAGATCTAACTCCTGCATTAGAAACAGTAAGTTTCATTTTTCTATTTAGAATATCACTTTTAAAATTTACTTTTTTTAAATTCGGTAAAAACCTTCTTTTGGTCTTATTATTTGCATGACTTACCTTATGACCTTTAAGTGGGTTCTTTCCAGTTAATTCGCATTTTTTTGTCATAATTAATAAATGACTATATAAGATGGGTAGTTAACAAGGTCAAGTTTATTAAATTAATAATCCTTCTTGCCAATGATTTCTTTGAAATTTTTCACTTTCTTGTCGATTAATATTTGTTTAAGTTCTTTTTTAATTTTACTAACAATATTTGGGCCCTGATAAACCATTCCTGTATAAAGTTGTAAAAAGCTTGCGCCTGCTAAAAACTTATCATAAGCACTTTTTCCTGAATCTATGCCCCCAACACCTATGATATCAATTTTTCCGTTAAAAAAACTGTAAAATTTACTAATTAGTATATTTGATTTTTTTTCAAGTGGCTTTCCAGATAATCCACCTTTTTGGTGTTTAGATATATTTTTTAAATTTTCTCTATTAGCTTCTGTAGTGTTCGAAATAATAACTGCTTTAACTTTATGATTAATTAATAGTGAAGTTATTTTCTCAATTTTATCTTCTTTTATATCTGGAGATATTTTTACCACTATTGGTATATTTGAATTTAATTTTTCTCTTTCGTTAAATATTAAAGTCATTAATTCATCAAATTTTTTTTCCTCATGAAATTCTCTTAAATTTTCAGTATTTGGAGATGAAATGTTAATTGTAATATAATCTACCAAATCATGAAATGCTCTAAATCCAACTAAATAATCATTTAATCGGTCATCTGTGTCTTTATTGGGTCCTAAATTTACACCTATAAGGCCTTTAGGTTTATTCAAGCGAATTCTAGAACTAACATTTTCTGAACCTAAATTATTAAAACCTAACCTATTAATTAGAGCTTGATCTTCAACTAATCTAAAAACTCTTGGTTTTGGATTTCCATACTGTTTTAAAGGTGTTACAGTGCCAACTTCAACAAAGCCAAAACCTAAGTTAAATATTGCATTATAAACTTCGGCATTTTTATCAAAACCTGCGGCCAATCCAATTGGATTATCTAATTTTTTTCCAAATAAAGTTGTTTGAAACATTGGATTTTTTTTATTTTCATCAAAAATATTTTGAGTAAAATTAAATTTTAAGGACTTAATTGCTAAATTATGAGCTATTTCAGGATCAATCTTAAAGATTAAATTTCTGAATTTTGAAAACATTATTTTATTTTATCATTTATAAGTTGTTTAGTTTCATTTACTCCAAAAAAACTAATGAAAAAACCCATTCTTGGTCCATTTTCATCTCCAAAAACTACCTCATAAATCAACTTAAACCACTCTCTTAAATTTTCAGAATATCCATTTTCTTTCCCAGTTGAATATATTAAAGTTTGTATATCCTCTGGAGACATATCATCATTACACTTTTCTAATGTTGAAATTAAGGCCATCAACGCTTTTTTTTCACTATCATTAGGTTTTTTATATTTTTTTTTTAATTTAATAACTTCGTTAAAATATTTAATCGCATAATCTATTAATTTATCAAAAATAGGATATTTTTTTTCATCAATATTTTTTTTGTATTTTTTTACAAATTTCCAAAGAAGATTCTTTGTACTAGCATTACTTGCTTCAACTAGATTTAGTAGCATTGAAAACGTCATTATTAAATCTTCTTTAGGTAATTGTCCATTATGCACATGCCAGGCTGGGTTTAATAAAAGTTGCAATTCGTTCTGTGATTTACTTTTTTGAATAAAATCCAAATATTCGTCTACTGCTTTAGGCACAATTTCTTTAAATAGTTTTTTTGCTCTTTTTGGATTTTGGTACATATACAAAGAAAGACTTTCGGGAGATGCATATTCAAGCCACTGTTCGATTGTGATTCCATTCCCTTTTGATTTAGAAATTTTTTCCCCTCTTTCATCTAAAAAAAGTTCATAAGCAAAACCTGATGGACTGTTTTTTCCTAGTAATTTTATTATTTTTGATGATAAAATTGCACTTTCAATTAAATCCTTTCCATACATTTCAAAATCAACATCTAGAGCATACCATCTCATGGCCCAGTCTACTTTCCATTGTAATTTACAGTGGCCATCCAGAATACTTGCTTCAAGTTTTTTTCCATTGTTATCAAATACTATTTTAGATTTTTCTTTAAGTATTTCTAAAACTGGAATTTCTAAAACAACTCCAGATTCTGGACATACAGGTAAAAAGGGACTATATGTTTTTTGACGCTCTTTACCTAAGGTTGGTAAAATAATTTCCATAATACCCTGATAATTTTTAAGAATTATTTCTAAACTTGAATTAAAAAAACCTGATTTATAAAGTGATGTTGAACTTTTAAAGCTATATTTAAAATTAAATTTATCTAAAAAATTTTTTAACATTTCATTATTATGTTCGCCGAAACTTTTATATTTTTGAAAAGGGTCTGGAATAGAAGTTAAAGGCTTATGTAAATTTTGCTTTAATGTTTCTTGATTAGGAACATTGTCAGGTACTTTTCTTAATCCATCCATATCATCGGAAAATGTAATTATTTCTTTTGGTAAATCTATTAGATGATCAAGAGCGTTAACTACCATTGAAGTTCTTGCAACCTCACCAAAAGTTCCTATGTGAGGAAGTCCACTGGGACCATACCCTGTTTGTAAAATAATTTTACCTTTTTGTTCTATAGCCTTTTTTCTTTCTCGTAAAATTTTTTTAGCTTCTACAAAGGGCCAAGCATTGGTCTTATCTAAATTATTTTTTTCAATCACAATTTTTAATAATATATCTTATTTTTGGCGTTTTTATTAATTCTTATAGAGTTGAAATTTATTTACCATAAAATAATGTTCTTTAAAAATGCCCAATTATAAAACTGTTTTTTTCACATTAGGAATACTTCAAATTATTCTCGGAATTTCAATGATGATTCCAATAATATTTCAGTTGATATTTCAAGAATTAGACTCATCATTTATTGGTGCAGGCATAATTACTATTGTGTTTGGTATATTATTTTCTTTATCTAATTTAGATCATCAAAAAAAATTGAACTTACAGCAAGCATTTTTATTGACTGCTTTATCCTGGGTAAGTATTGCAGTTTTTGGATCATTACCTTTTATTTTTTCAGAACTTGAACTAAGTGTTACTGATGCTTTCTTTGAAAGCATGTCGGGCATAACAACTACGGGATCTACTATAATTACAAATCTAGATAATAGTCCGAAGAGCATACTTGTATGGAGAGCAATTCTTCAGTGGTTGGGTGGTATTGGTATTATTGTTATGGCAATAACTTTAATGCCAATAATGAATGTGGGTGGTATGCAACTATTTAAAATTACAAGTAATGATGCATCAGAAAAAATACTACCAAAATCTAAACAAATATCTCAAAGACTTATTATTATTTATTCAATTTTAACACTTTTGTGCGCTACTTTTTATAAGATATTTGGGATGAGCTATTTTGATAGTCTTACACATTCAATGACAACTATAGCTACAGGTGGATTTTCAAATTATAATCAATCGATAGGATATTTTCAAAGTGCTAGTATCGAAATTACTGCAATAATATTTATTATTTTAGGCAGTATACCTTTTATATCTTATATTAAGTTTTTAAGTGGAAATAAAAAAATTTTTATATCAGACTCGCAAATAAAATCTTTTTTAAAAATAATTATATTATCAATTATTATTCTTTCTATTTATTTAATTTTTAAAAATGAGTCTATTTCTATAAAAATTTTTAGACAAGTTACATTTAATGTAGTTTCAATTCTAACAGGAACAGGCTATGTAACTCATGAGTTTGACGATTGGGGAAGCTTCCCTTTAATTTTTTTTCTTATTTTAATGTTTATTGGTGGATGTGCAGGTTCAACAGCTTGTGGAATAAAAATATTTAGAATTCAAATATTGGGTATATTTTTAATAAATCAATTAAAAAAAATAATTTATCCTAGGGGTATATTTGTTAATAAATACGACAATAATAATGTGGATGATAAATTTATGTCTTCAATAATTTCTTTTATCTATCTATATATTATTATATTTTTTATGATAACTGCACTACTATCGCTAAGTGGTCTAGATTTTATAACTTCAATTTCAGGTGCAGCAACATCTATTTCAAATGTTGGACCTGGCCTGGGAGGTATTATAGGTCCTAATGGTAATTTTTCATTAATACCTGATATTTCTAAATGGGTATTAAGTTTGGCAATGATTTTAGGACGGTTAGAATTATTTGCAATATTGGTTTTATTCTTACCTTCTTTTTGGAGAAATTAAATTGATTAAAAATAAAATTTCAATTTTTTTAGAAAAAAAAGTTTTAAAATTGTTATTTTTAGGATTTTCTTCTGGGTTACCAATTTTATTGGTTTTTTCAACTCTATCTGTTTGGCTACATAAAGCTGGCATAAGCAGAAGTACAGTAACGTTATTTAGCTGGGCAGGATTTGCATACGCTTTTAAATATTTGTGGTCGCCACTTGTAGATAATTTTAAAATTCCATTTTTTAAAAAATTAGGACACCGTAGAAGTTGGCTACTTTTTTCCCAGATAATGATACTATTTAGTTTGTTAGCAACAGCATTGACTGATCCATCAATAAATATTTATTTAACCGCAGCTGCTATAACATCCCTTGCTATTTTTAGCGCAACACAGGATATAGTAATTGATGCCTATAGAATAGAAAGTGCCCCACAAAACTATCAAGGCCCTTTGTCCTCTATGTATATTGCCGGTTATAGACTGGCAATGTTAGTAGGTGGAGCAGGAAGTTTATGGTTAGCATCCTATTTAGGGGTAGAAACATATAAACAATCTGTTTGGATGATCGTTTATATTGCCATGGGAGCTTTAATGTTTATTGGGATTTTAACAACTTTATTATCCAGTGAACCGGCAGTAAAAAGAAACCTAGACTATAAAAACAAACAACATGGAAGATTTTTAGCAGTTGTAATATTTGGAATTATTAGCTTCGTATTTTTTTATTCGATAATAGATAATCCTTTTAGTTCTGAAGATATTTTTAAAAAATTTTTATTTGCAGGAGTTAGAATTGTTTTATGCTTCTTATTAATGGGACTTATAATGTTATTATCTATAAAAATAAATTTTTTATCTAAAGAAAAAGTAAAAAAAACATATTTAGATCCAATTATTAACTTTATTAAAAGATATGGAAAATTTGCTGTATCAATATTAATTTTAATAGGTTTATATCGAATTGCAGATGTAGTAATGGGAGTTGTAGCAAATATATTTTACCTTGAAAAAGGTTTTGATGTAAAAGAAATTGCCACCTATTCAAAATTTTTTGGAGTATTTGCAACAATACTTGGGGGTTTCCTGGGTGGCTTTTTTTCTCTGAGATTTGGAACAATGAAAGCTCTTTTTTTAGGAGCGTTGATAGCCGCATCAAGCAATCTGCTATTTGCTTGGTTAGCTATATCTGAAGCTAATATTAATTTTTTAATAACCGTAATTACTGCTGATAATATATCTAGTGGGTTTGCTGGTGCTGCTTTTGTTGTTTATTTGTCTGGATTAACATCAATAAAATTTACTGCAACGCAATATGCACTTTTTAGCTCGTTGATGCTTTTTATTCCAAAATTTATAGCTGGGTATTCTGGAAGCTGGGTTGATGTGATGGGTTATGCAAATTTCTTTTGCATTACAGCTTTACTTGGGTTGCCTGTTTTACTATTAATAATTTGGTTAGCAAAAGTTGCTCCCGTAAAAAATTAAAATGATAAATTCAGATTTAATATTAAATGTTTATAAATATAGATCTTTAAAATCACCTTTATCTACACAATTGCTGTATGGAGAAAAATTTAAGATTATTAAAAAGTTTGGAAAATTTTTAAAAATAAAAACTGCGTACGACAACTATTTTGGATATATTAAAAATAAAAAATTTAAAGAAAATTTTACTCCTACTCATAAAATTTCAAGTTTATCAGCAAATTTATATTCAAAACCTAATAAAAAATTTAAGTTAAAAAATAAAATAAGTTTTGGTTCTTTTGTTAAAATTACTAGAAAAACAAAAAATTTTCTTAATTTCGATAAATACTGGATTAACAAAAAAGATGTTTTATCTATAAAAAAAACAAATTTACTTTTTTCAAAAATAAAAATTTTTAAAAATGTTAAATATAAATGGGGTGGAAATACCTTTAAAGGAATAGATTGTTCAGCTTTAGTGCAAATATTTTATAAATTTAATAATAAGTTTTGTCCGAGAGATACTAAAGATCAAGTGAAATATTTTAAAAAAAATGTTAAATTAAGTAAAATTAAAAAAAACAATCTAATATTTTGGAAAGGACATGTAGCAATTTGCCTCTCAAATATTGATTTAATTCACGCTTATGGACCAAGAAAAAAAGTTATAGTTATGAATATCAAAAAAACTATTGATGAAATTGAAAAAAAATCAAATTTAAAAGTCAAGTTTATAAGAAATGAATCAAACTGAAAATAAAAAAAAAGAATTAGAAAAAATAATAAATTTACTCAATGTAAAAAAATATGACGCAGTAGTATCCAAAGCAAAAATATTAGTTAAAAAATTCCCTAATGATTACATATTTTATAATGCTTTAGGAATGGCACTAATGAACTTGGGTCAATTTGATGAATCTCTAAAAATTCTTAATAAAGCAATCAAACTTGATGATAAAAATATTCATGTACTAAACAATTTAGGTTTAGCTCACAGTTCTATTGCAAATTATCAAATGGCAAATGAATATTACAATAGAGCTTTAGAAATTAAACCTGATTTTTTAAATGCATTAATTAATTTAGCAAATTTAAAAGAAAAACTTAATTTAAATATAGATGCAATTGAAGTTCTTAAAATTGCATTAAAACACTATCCTGATGATTATTTTTTGCACTATACAATTGGAACAATATACCAGTTCTTAGGTGATTTCAAAAAAAGCCATTTTCATTATCAAAAATCATTAAGTATTAATCCGAGCTATACAGAAATTTATAGACTAATGAGTATGACAAAAAAATTCCAAAAAGGTGACGAGGATATTGAAATAATAAAAAATAAAATTAATGACAAAAATCTTACGGAAATTAAAAAAATGCATTTATATTTCGCATTAGGCAAAGCTTTTGATGACACTAAGGATTTTAACAATTCATTTATAAATTACAAAATGGGAAATGATATCAAAGATAAATTTTTAAAATTTAATTTTAATCTTGACGAAAAAATACTTTCTAGCTTTAAAAAAAATTTTGAAGAACAGTCTAATAATTTAAGTTTGGAATTAAACTCAGATAAAAAAATAATTTTTATTATTGGAATGCCTCGATCTGGAACTTCCTTAATCGAACAGGTGCTTTCTGCTCATGATGATGTTGCTGGAGCAGGCGAGCTAACCTTTTTAACAGATGCTATTTATAAAGAGTTTTTTTCTAATCCTAATGAATTTGATATTACTAAAATTACAAAAGAAAAACTAAAAAAAATTCAAACCTTTTACCTAGATAGAATTAATCAATTAAATTATTCAGAAAAGTATATTGTTGATAAAGCTCCATTAAATTTTAAGTGGACTGGATTTATTAAAATGATATTTCCAAATTCGTATATTGTTAATTGTAATAGAGATCCTATGGATATTTGCTGGTCAAATTATAAACAATATTATTCTTCATCAAATTTAGGATTTGCATATAATTTAAAAAAATTGGGTCAATTTTATAATTTATATAATGAATATATGACCTTTTGGGAAAAAATATTAAGGGAGAAAAATTTACTTAATATTCAATATGAAAATTTCACAGAAAATTTCCAAGATGAAGTAAAAAAATTATTAAGTTTTTGTGATTTAAGTTGGAGTACAAAATGTGTTGAATTTTATAAAAGTAAAAATTCTGTCTCTACAGCAAGCCTAGCTCAAGTCAGACAACCAATTTACAAAACATCAGTTGCGGCCTGGGAAAGTTACTCTTCTTATCTCGAAGATCTAAAAAACAGCTTAAAAAATTAGTTATCTACCAAAATCTGGTTTACTTGTATCTTGTTTAAGTAGCACTATTTTTTTTCTTACTTTTTTAGTTTTAATTAATTTATTAATTATTTCTTTATTTTTGCTTAAGTTAATATCCTTCTTGAAGGAATTAAGATTATTAATAAATAAATTTATAGCTGAAATCATATTTTTTTTATTATTAAAAAAAATATCTCTCCACATAATTTCATTGCTAGCAGCTATACGTGAAAAATCTCTTAATCCACCTGCACTAAATTTAATTAGATTATATTTTTTTTGTTTTTCAAAATCAGTTGCTGTTTTAACCAAATTATAAGCAATTAAATGCGGCAAATGGCTTGTTATAGAAAAAATTATATCATGTTGCTTTGAATTCATAAAAATAACTTTTGAGCCCAATTTCTTCCAAAAAGACTGGAGTTTAGATAAATGAGATTTATTAAAACTTTTTTCTTTAATTAAAACGCACCATTTTTTTTTAAAAAGATTTTTATCCCCATGCTGTGGTCCACTTACTTCAGATCCAGTGATAGGGTGGGATGGAATCCAAGATATATTTTTTTTTAATTTTCTCTTCATATTTTTAGAAATCAACTCTTTCGTCGAACCAACATCTGTAACAATTGTCTTATGATTAGCCAGTTTATTTATTTTTGAAATTATTTTGGAATATTGACTCATCGGAGTACATAAAATTACTAGATCAATATTAGTAGAAATATTTTTTATATTATTAACTATTTTGCATTTAATTTTTAATTTTTTTATTATTGAAATATTTTTTTTAGATTTTTCTAAAATGAAAATATTTTTAAATATTTTCTTATTATTTACTGCTCTTAATATTGAAGAACCTATTAAACCACAACCTACTATAAGAATATTGCTCATTTTATTTAAATATTTTTTTAAGAATTTTTATTAATTTATTATTATCAGCAACATTACCAATTGTTAACCTTAAAGCATTTTTAATTTTATAAGAATTCATGCCTCTTAAAATAATTCCTTTATTTTCTAATTTTTTTTGAATATAATTTGCAGAGTATTTACATTTATTAAAATTCAATAACAAAAAGTTAGTATTAATTTCATTTGATTGAACCCCATAATTTTCAAATATTTTTTTTAATTTATTTGCCCAGAAAAAATTATGTTTAATAGATTTCTTAATAAAATTTTTATCCTTTAATGCGGTAATAGCAGCTATTTGTGCTGCGGAGTTAACATTGAATGGTGGCTTAATCGCATACATTGCATCAATAATATTTTTTGGGCCATATCCCCAACCAATTCTTAATGAGGCTAGGCCATAGATTTTTGAAAAAGTTCTTAGTATTAAAACATTATTTTTATTTTTAAATAATTGCAGACCGGACTGGTAATTTTTTTGCCTAATATACTCTACATATGCATCATCAATTACAAGTAGTATATTGCTCCTAAGTTTTTTTCTTAGTTTAATCAATTCTTTTTTTTCCAGGTACGTGCCGGTCGGATTATTTGGATTAGCTAAAAAAACTATTTTAGTTTTTTTTGAGACCTTTTTCAAAATTTCAGTCACAGAGATCTGAAAGTTATTTTCCTTAGAGTATATAACATTCGCACCTGCGATTTTTGCGTATATTCTATACATTAAAAAACTAAATTGAGGAACAATTACTTCATCTTTTGATTTCAAAAATAATGTACAAACCATTTGTATAATCTCATCAGATCCAGCTCCACAAATTATCTTTTCAAATCTACATTTAAATTTATTTGATATATTTTTTCTTAAACTTTTTGACTTACTGTCTGGATATTTTGAAATATTGATTTTTCTATTAATCTCTTTTTTCACCTTTGGACTGACTCCCAAAGCGGACTCGTTTGCAGATAATTTTACTATATTCTTCAACCGTGACAGTTTTGATTTCCCTGGCTTGTAGGTTTCTATCCTTAATTTTTTAAATTTTAGCAGTGACATTTTTTTTATATAGTTATCCTTATAAATAAATTAATCAAGAACTATAGATAATTGCTCTTTTTTACGAAAAAATTGACATATTGAAACTGATCTTGTAAAAAAATATGTGCGCTGATTTATCTGAATTGCGAGCGCTTAAAAAAAACCGCTAAATAAGTTTTTTTCTCACAATTCATTAAACTGTGCATACGTATGAATGCTAAAAAAAATATAAAAAAAATAATTATAAAAAAACCACTTAAATTAGATTGTGGTGAAACTATAATTGATTATCCTTTGGCCTATGAAACCTATGGGACCTTAAATGATAAAAAAGACAATGCTATTTTAGTATTTCATGCTTTAACTGGAGATCAATTTGCATCTGATACAAATCCTATAACTAAAAAGCCTGGATGGTGGTCGCATACAGTAGGGCCTTCAAAAGCAATTGATACAAATAAATTTTTTGTAATTTGTTCAAATGTAATAGGTGGATGCATGGGGTCATTTGGTCCAGGTAATATAAATCCAAAAACAAATAAAGAATATGGAACAGATTTTCCAGTCATAACTATAAATGATATGGTTAATGCTCAATATAATTTATTAGAATTTTTTAAAATTGATAAACTTTATAGCGTGACTGGAGGTTCAATGGGCGGAATGCAAGTACTGCAGTTTGTAGCAAATTTTCCAGATAAGACAAAAACAGCGCTTCCTATAGCATGTACAGCTAGTCACTCAGCTCAAAATATTGCTTTCAATGAACTTGGAAGACAGTCAATAATGGCTGATGCAAACTGGAAAAATGGAAATTATTCATATTTAAACTCTTCTCCAGACAAAGGCTTGGCAGTTGCTCGAATGGCAGCACACATAACATACCTTTCTAAAAAAGGATTGCAGGAAAAATTTGGAAGAAAGCTTCAAGAAAAAGATGATTTAAATTTCAGTTTTGATGCTGACTTTCAAATTGAAAGCTATTTAAGGTATCAAGGATCTATATTTGTAGACAGATTTGATGCAAATAGTTACTTATATATAACAAGAGCTATGGACTACTTTGATCTTACAAAGCAGTATAACGGAAATTTATCTAAAGCATTTGAAAAAACTAAGACAAAATTTTTTGTAATTTCTTTCACCTCTGATTGGTTATACCCAACGGCTGAGAATAAAGAAATAGTAATAGCTTTAAACGCTTCAGGTGCTGAAGTTGGTTTCATTGAAATTACAAGTGATAAAGGTCACGATTCATTTCTGCTAGATATGCCTGAGTTTTTAAAAACAGTAAAAAATTTTTTGGAGGCGAATTATTAAATAATTATGAAAAAGGAATTTCAAATAATTTCTGATTTAATCGAAAATAATACGAGAGTTCTTGATGTTGGGTGTGGTGATGGAACTTTAATGAAATATTTAAAAGATAAAAAAAATGTTGATACGAGAGGCTTAGAAATTTCTAAAGATAAGGTTCAAATATGTATATCAAAAGGTTTAACTGTAATTGAAGGAAACGCAGAAAAAGATTTAAAACAATTTCCTGATTCATCTTTTAACTATGCAATTTTAAGTCAAACATTACAAGCTTTCTATAACCCGGAAAGGGTTATTGATGACCTTTTAAATGTTGCAGATAAAGCAATAGTTACAATTCCAAATTTTGGGTTTTGGAAAGTAAGATTAGATTTATTAGTTAAAGGAACGATGCCTGTAACCAAGAATCTTCCAGATGAATGGTACAATACCCCAAACCTACACATGTGTACTCTTAAAGATTTTTTTAATTTTTGCTCAAAAAAAAAAATTAAATTATATAAATCAATAGCACTACATGAAAAAAAAACTTCTGAAATTAGCAATTTTAATTTAAATTTAAAAAATTTTTCCTCTGAACTGGGAATTTTTCTTATAGAAAAAAAATATGAAAATTAAAATAATACCATGTCTTAAAGATAATTATTCCTACTTGCTGATAGATGATATAAATAATACATC
The DNA here is from genome assembly GCA_902557385.1 of uncultured Pelagibacteraceae bacterium. GTDB lineage: Bacteria > Pseudomonadota > Alphaproteobacteria > Pelagibacterales > Pelagibacteraceae > Pelagibacter. Next base: position 108,623 of record CACDZF010000002.1, on the reverse strand, counting down.
TTGTGTAATTGATCCAAGTGAAGCAACTCCTGTAGCTGAAATATTAGATAAAAATAATATTAAATTAGATTTTATATTAAATACACATCACCATTATGACCATGTAGGAGGTAATAAAAAGTTAAAAGAAAGATACGGGGCAAAAGTAGTTGGATATATTGATGATAAAAATCGAATTCCAGAAATAGATATTACGGTAAAAGATAAACAGATTTGGAAAGAAAAAAAATTTGAAGCAAAAATTTTTCATATTCCAGGTCACACACGTGGCCATATTTGTTTCTATTTTTTTAATGAAAAAATTATTTTTTCTGGTGACACTCTTTTTTCCTTAGGTTGTGGGAGAATTTTTGAAGGTACTTACTCACAAATGTTCAATTCATTAAATTTTTTTAAAGATCTGCCCCTTGATACAAATATATATTGTGGACATGAATATACTTTAAAAAATTCTGATTTTTGCTTGAAATATGATCCAGATAATCAAAATCTTAAAAAGAAAATTAATATAATTAAAGAAAAATTAAACAAAAATTTACCAACTTTGCCATCAACAATAAAAGATGAAATTGAATGTAATATTTTTTTAAGATCAAAAAATTTGGAAAACTTTTCAAAATTAAGAGATTTAAAGGACAATTTTTAGCTTATTAAACTTGACTATAAGAAGTCTCGAACTATATTGCAGAATATAAAAATTTTGATTAACAATGTCTTACGCAGTAATACAAACGGGTGGTAAACAGTACAAAGTTAGAGCTGGGGAAATTCTTAAGGTAGAAAAATTACAAGAATCTAAGCCCGAAACATTAGTAGATTTCAAAGAAGTTTTGGCCTACGGAGATGATACTAATATTGAAATTGGTACACCTATAATTAAAGGTGCTAAAGTTGAAGCAAATTTAATAAAAAATTCAAAAAATAGAACTGTTTTGATTTTTAAAAAAAGACGAAGAAAAAATTCAAGAAGAAAAAATGGTCATAGACAACAGTATTCTTTAATAAGAATTAACAAAATATTTTCAAAAGATGGTAAATTATTATCAGAAGCAGAAAAAATAAATAAACCAGTTAAGAATAAAAAAGAAGTAAAAAAAGAAACTCAGGAAAAAAAGTAATAAGGTAAGCTATGGCAACAAAAAAAGCAGGTGGATCATCAAGAAACGGACGTGATAGTGCAGGACGAAGACTTGGTGTAAAAAAATATGGTGGTCAATATGTTATACCTGGAAATATTATTGTTAGACAAAGAGGTACAAAAATTTTTCCTGGGGAACACGTTAAAATGGGCAAAGATCATTCAATATTTTCACTAGTTAAAGGTAAAGTTGAATTTAAAAAAACAAAATCAGACAGAACCTTTGTTTCAGTAAAACCCAATTAATTAGTACAACCAAATAAATAAGAGTTGTATTATGAAATTTCTAGATCAAGTTAAAATTTATATTAAAGCAGGTGATGGTGGTAACGGATCGCCTAGTTTTAGAAGAGAAAAATTTATAGAATTTGGTGGTCCTGACGGAGGTGATGGAGGTAAAGGTGGGTCTGTAGTCTTAAGATCTGAAAGAAATCTTAATACGCTTATTGATTATCGATATCAACAACACCATAAAGCTGAAAGAGGAACAGATGGTGCTGGAAAAAAACGTACAGGTCGAAGTGGTAAAGATTTATTCTTAAAAGTGCCTGTTGGAACTCAAGTTTTCGAAGAAGACAACAAAACTTTAATTTTTGATTTTAAAAAACAAGGAGATGAATTTGTTGTAGCAAGTGGTGGTAAAGGAGGACTTGGAAATGTAAGATTTAAAAGTTCTACAAATAGAGCCCCTAGAAAATTTACTAAGGGCAAAATTGGAGAAGAGTTTATAATTTGGCTACAATTAAAAACAATTGCCGATATTGGAATCATTGGTTTGCCAAATGCTGGTAAATCAAGTTTATTGTCAGCTATAACTAGCGCAACACCTAAAATTGCAAATTACAAATTCACAACACTAAACCCAAATCTGGGAGTTGCAGTTTATGATGATAAAGAAATAACAATTGCGGATATACCTGGCTTAGTCGAAGGTGCTCATAAAGGTGTTGGTCTAGGTATTAAATTTTTAAAACACATTGAAAGATGTAAAACTCTTCTTCATCTTATTGACATAACTGAAAAAGATTTAGAAAGTACCTATAAACAAGTTAAAAATGAACTTAAAAGTTACAGTAAGGATCTTTTGAAAAAAGAGGAAATTATAGTTTTAAACAAAACTGATTTAATAGATAAAGAGGAAGTTAAAGAAATAATTAATGTTTTTTCAAAAAATAAAAAATCAGAAGTAACTACCCTTTCGACTTTAAATAAAAAATCAATATCTAAAATTAAAGCAAAATTATTATCCTATGTATCTTAATAATTCAAAAATAATTGTCATTAAAATTGGATCATCTTTGCTGATTAACAATGAAAAAAAAATTAGAAATAAGTGGTTATTTGAATTTTCTAGAGACATAAAAAATTTATTAAATAAAAACAAAAAAATTATAATTGTAAGTTCCGGAGCCATTGCAATGGGTTGTAAGAAATTAAATTTGAGTAAAAAAAATCTTAAACTGGAAAAAAGCCAAGCAGTTGCATCTGTTGGCCAAATTGAATTAATGAATTTATTCAATAAAAATTTTTTAAAAAGTAAAATTAATATATCTCAAATTCTATTAACTTTAGAAGATACTGAACAAAGAAGAAGAGCATTAAATGCAAAAAGAACTTTTGAAAATTTATTTGAGCTTGGATTTGTTCCTATTGTAAATGAAAATGATAGTACAGCCACTACTGAAATTAAATATGGAGATAACGATCGACTTGCTTCAAGAGTCGCTCAAATATCTGGGGCTGATGTATTGGTGTTATTGTCAGATGTTGACGGTCTTTACACAAGCAATCCAAAGCTAAATAAAAATGTAGAACTAATAAAAGAAATTAAAAATATAGACAAAAATATTGAAAATATAGCCACAAAAAGTATTGGCGAACATGGCACTGGTGGCATGAAAACAAAAATTGATGCTGCAAAAGTTTGTCAGTTATCAGGCTGTAAAATGGTCATAGCTAATGGATTGCCATTAAGACCTATTAGGGAAATTATTAATGAAAATAATTGTACTTGGTTTTTACCAAAAATATCTAAATTAGATGCACGAAAAAAGTGGATCATAAGTTCAATTTCACCCAAGGGAGAATTAGTTATTGATGAAGGGGCAAAACAAGCTTTAAAAAAAGGTAAGAGTTTATTAGCAGCAGGTATAAAAAAAGTTATTGGAAAATTTAATAAAGGTGATCATATAAAAATTATTGATAAAAATTCTAAAGAATATGCAAGAGGACTTAGTTCATTTTCTTCCTTTGAAATTACAAAAATTATGGGCCATCATTCTAATGAAATTGAGAAATTACTTGGATATATTTCAAAATCTGAAGTGGTTCATAAAGATGATATGGTAGAGTTATAAAATGAGCAAATATGTAAAGATGATCGGCAAAAATGCTAGGAAGGCAATTGAAAATAAAGTTGATAGTACAACAAAAAATAAGGTCCTAAAAAAATTTTTAGTCCTTTTAAAAAAAAACGAAAAAAAAATTCTACAACAAAATAAAAAAGATATTAAGTTTGCTAAAAAGAAAAAACTTAAAACAAATTTGATTGATAGATTAATGTTAACTTCAAAAAAATTAGAGTCTATAAAAAAATCAGTTAAAGACATTATTAAATTAAGAGATCCTGTAGATAAAATTTTGGATAATTGGAAAAGACCTAATGGATTAAATATTAAAAAAGTTTCAACACCTATTGGTGTAATTGCTGTTATTTATGAAAGTAGACCAAATGTTACCTCAGATATATCAAGCTTATGTTTTAAGTCAGGAAATGCGGTAATTTTGAGAGGAGGTTCAGAAGCAATAAATACTAATAAAATTTTATCTTCATTATTTAGAAAGGCCTTAACAATGAATAAGGTCAACCCGGACTTTGTTCAATTTATAAACGATAGAAATAGAAAAATAGTAGACTTCTTGTTAGCTAAAATGACTAAAGAGATAGACGTGATTATACCAAGAGGTGGTAAAAGTTTAGTCAAAAAAGTACAAACGATATCTAAATTACCAATAATTGGTCATTTAGAAGGAATTTGTCACACATATATTGATAAAGACGCAAATTTAAAAATGGCTAACAAAGTTCTTCATAATGCTAAGCTAAGAAATACAAGTATATGTGGTGCAACAGAAACAGTTTTATTTCATAAAAAAATTATTAAGAAATTTTGCAATATAGTTTTAAAAAATTTACAAGATAGCAATTGCAAAATTTTGGGAGATAATTTAATAAGAAAATTTTTCAAAGGAAAAATATATTCAGCAAAAGATAAGGATTGGTCTACAGAATATTTGGCTCCTACAATTTCTGCTAAATCTGTTAATAGTTGTGAGGAAGCAATAAAACATATAAATAAATATGGAACATCCCATACAGAATCAATAATTACAAAAAATAAAAAAACAGCTCAAAAATTTATTAAAAATATTAATAGTTCGATAGTTATGCATAATACATCAACTCAATTTGCTGACGGTGGAGAATTTGGATTTGGAGGTGAAGTTGGGATTTCAACAAATAATTTACCACCAAGAGGTCCTGTTGGATTAAATCAATTAGTTTCATATAAATATGAAGTTCATGGAAAAGGTCATATCAGGAAATAAAATTGAAGACAAAAAATAAAAAAATAATTAAAAATATTGGATTATTAGGTGGTAGCTTTGACCCTCCACATGAAGGACATATTGCAATATCCACGACAGCAAAAAAGAAATTTAAATTAGATCACATAATTTGGGCTATTACTAAAAGAAATCCTTTTAAAAAAAAAAGTAGATTAAATTTGAATACAAGAATTAAATTATCAAAAAAAATAACAAAACCTAATAAATTTATTAAAATTAAATATTTTGAAGATAAAATTAAATCCAATAGAACAATAAATTTAATAAATTTAATAATAAGAAAAAATAATTGTAAAATATTTTTAATTATTGGTGCGGATAATCTTATTCAATTTCACAAATGGTATAAATGGAAATTAATTTCACAAAAATGCAATATTTTAGTTTTTGATAGACAGGGTTTTAAAGCTCAATCCTTAAAATCGATCGCTTTTAAACACCTTAGACATAAAAGTTTAAAATTTATTAACTTTAAAAAAGTTAATATTTCATCTTCTAAATTAAGAAAAATTTGATAAGATTTTAATAATTAATGGATAAAATAGCAGATCTAAAAGATATAATTTTAAAAACCTTAGACAGAAATAAAGCATTAGATGTGGTTAGCATTGATCTTGCTAGCAAAAGTTCAATGGCAGACTATATGATTATAGCAAGTGGAACCTCATCAAGACATATTCAAGCTTTGTCAGAACAGGTGTTACAAAAATTTAAAAATAGTGGAATTAAAAATTGTAAAATTGAAGGATCGGATAGTAGTGAATGGAAACTAATTGATGGAATAGATTTGATTGTTCATATATTTAACCCGGAAAAAAGAAAATTTTATGAATTAGAAGAAATGTGGTCTGAATTGATACCAAAAGAAAAAATAATAATATGAAAAAATATTTTAAAATATTAATAATTTTATTTTTATTTTGTTTTAATAAAAGTTTTGCTGCAAATAATTCTACAATCTATCAGAAGATTGATTTGTTTAGTGAAGTGTTAAACAAAATAAATAATGAATATGTGGAAGAAATAGATCAAAGTGAAGTTATGGATGCAGCTATTGATGGTGTATTACAATCTCTAGACCCATATTCCTCTTACATGTCACCTGAAATGTTATCAAATATGCAAACTGAAACTAGTGGAAAATTTGGAGGTTTAGGAATTGAAGTTGGTATGGAAGCAGGCGTGGTTAAGGTAATTTCACCAATTGATAATACTCCAGCTTCAAAAGCAGGTTTAAAGGCTGGTGATTACATAGTCAAAATTAATGATGAACAAGTTCAGGGAAAATCATTATCAGAGGCTGTTGATTTAATGAGAGGAGAAGTTGGAAGCGATATAGAAATAACAGTTAGAAGAAAAGGAGTTAAGAAAGCATTAATTTTTAACATAACAAGAGAAATTATAAAAATTCAGTCAGTAAAGTCAGAAATCTTAGAAAATAGTGTAGGTTATTTAAGATTAAATGCTTTTAATGAAAATAGTAGCGACCAAATTAAAAATCAACTTAAAGTAATAAAAAAAAATAAAAATATAAAAAGTTATATTTTAGATCTTAGAAACAACCCTGGTGGTTTACTTTCACAAGCGATAAAAATATCAGATTTTTTTTTAAATGAAGGTGAGATTGTTTCAACTAAGAGCAGAAATAAATCTGAAAATAAAAAATTTTTTGCTAGAAAGGGTGACATCATAGATGGAAAAACTTTAATTGTTTTAATTAATTACGGATCTGCTTCAGCATCAGAAATTGTAGCTGGTGCCTTAAAAGACCACAAAAGAGCTATAGTCCTTGGTGAGCAAAGTTATGGGAAAGGATCTGTTCAATCAATTATTCCTTTAAAAAATAAAGGAGCAATTAGATTAACTATATCAAAGTACTACTTACCATCAGGAAAATCTATTTCTGAAGTAGGTGTGGTGCCAGATATTGAAATAGGTGAAGAAACAGATGATTTCAAAATAAACTCAGAAAGTGATAATCAACTCAAATTTGCATTGAAGCTTCTCAATGAGTAAAAAAAGGGAAAGCTTCGAAAAACTTCCATACAGAAATGGAGTTGGGGTTGTAGTATTAAATAATGAAAATAAAATATTTGTAGCTAAAAGAATTGATAATCCTAAAAATTTTTGGCAAATGCCTCAGGGAGGTGTTGATAAAGACGAAAATTATTATGATGCTGCCTTAAGGGAGTTAAAAGAAGAAACTAGTATAGTAAGTGTAGAACTAGTTCATGAAATCGATAAAAAATTATCCTATATTCTACCAGATGAATTGATAGGAATTATTTGGAAAGGTAGATTTAAAGGACAAATACAAAAATGGTTTATTATGAGATTTATTGGAAATGAGTCGGAGATAAATATAAGTACAAAAAAACCTGAATTTCTAGAATGGAAATGGATTGATTTGAAAGATTTAACAAAGATAGCAGTAAATTTTAAGCTAAACGTTTACAAAAGTCTTAAACAGGAAATATCAAAGGTATTAAACTAATTTAAAGTTAGGTTTTTTAAAACTTCAATCTTCTGATCAATAAGGTATTTGTTTTGATCAGAAATATCATTCTTTTTAGTTTCTTGCTCGGCTTTAGCCAAAGCATCTCTTACAATGTTTTTATCCATTTTTTTAATGTTAAAAATATTACTTGTTAATATTGATAAACAATTATTTTTAAATTCTACTATTCCATCATCAACATAGAAAATTTCTTCATTGGTGCCTTCAAAAACTTTAACTAGTCCAGGCTTTAAAAAAGATATTATTGATATATGGTCTTTTAAAATTCCCATATCGCCTTCAAAAGCAGGGACTACCACCTCAGAAACTCCTTCTTTTAATAAAAATGAACTTTCTGGGTTTACTATTTCGAGTTTAAAGCCTTCACTCATTATGCTGCTGCCTCTTTTGCCATTTTTTCAGCTTTCTCGATTGCCTCTTCTATTGTTCCCACCATGTAAAAAGCTGCTTCAGGTAAATGATCATATTCACCTTTGCAAATTGCATCGAAACCTTTAATTGTAGACTCTAGATCAACAAGTTTTCCTGGGGAGCCAGTAAATACCTCTGCAACGAAGAAAGGTTGAGATAAAAATCTCTGAATCTTTCTAGCTCTTGCAACGGTCAGTTTATCTTCCTCAGATAATTCATCCATGCCTAAAATTGCAATAATATCTTGTAAAGACTTATATGTTTGTAATACTTTTTGAACTTCTCTAGCAACCCTATAATGTTCGTCCCCAACTATTCTTGGGTCTAAAATTCTAGATGTTGAATCTAACGGATCTACAGCTGGATAAATTCCAATTTCTGCTATTTGTCTAGATAATACTGTTGTTGCATCTAGGTGAGAAAAAGACGTAGCTGGCGCTGGATCAGTTAAATCATCTGCGGGCACATATATGGCTTGAACAGATGTAATAGAGCCTTTATTCGTAGTCGTAATTCTTTCTTGGAGATTGCCCATGTCGGTAGCCAATGTCGGTTGATATCCAACAGCAGATGGAATTCTTCCCAATAAAGCAGAAACCTCAGAGCCAGCTTGAGTAAATCTAAATATATTGTCTACGAAAAAAAGTACGTCTTGACCTTCTTGATCTCTAAAATATTCAGCAACTGTAAGTCCTGATAATGCTACTCTAGCTCTTGCACCAGGCGGTTCGTTCATCTGGCCATAAACTAAAGCAGCTTTAGATCCTGTTCCTTCTGGTTTAATAACTCCAGACTCTATCATCTCATGATAAAGATCATTTCCTTCTCTTGTTCTTTCACCAACTCCTGCAAAAACTGAAAAACCTCCATGTGCTTTTGCAACATTGTTTATTAATTCCATTATTAGAACTGTTTTTCCAACTCCTGCACCACCAAATAATCCAATTTTTCCGCCCTTTGCGTATGGAGCTAACAAGTCGACCACCTTAATTCCTGTTACTAAAATTTCTGTTTCTGTAGATTGGTCATTAAATTCTGGAGCTGATCTATGAATGGGCCAGCTTTCTTTAGTCTTAACATCACCTTTTTCATCAATAGGCTCACCTATAACATTTATAATTCTACCTAAAGTTTCTGGTCCAACAGGAACTTTTATTGGAGCTCCAGTGTCAGTCACTTCATCACCTCTTTTTAAACCCTCAGTAGCATCCATAGCAATTGTTCTTACACTAGATTCTCCTAAATGCTGTGCAACTTCTAAAACTAATCTGTTACCGCTATTATTACATTCTAATGCAGTTAATATCTCCGGCAGCTCTCCATCAAATTTAACATCTACTACCGCTCCAATAATTTGTGTAATTTTCCCTTTTCTCATAATTATAAACTTTCTGCTCCTGATATAATTTCAATTAGTTCTTTAGTAATTGCTGCTTGACGGCTTCTATTATACTGAATGGTAAGCTTGTCAACCATCTCACCTGCATTTCTAGTTGCGTTATCCATTGCGCTCATTCTCGAACCTTGTTCGCTAGCTGAATTTTCTAACATTGCTTTAAAAATCTGAGTAGAAATATTTTTAGGAAGCAAATTACTCAAAATTTCATCTTCTTCAGGTTCGAATTCATAATTATCTTCTGATGAATTTCCTTCTGTCTCTGAAGCTTTTAATGGAATAATTTGTTGTTCTTGTGGTATTTGAGTTATTACATTTTTAAATTGATTGTAAAAAATTGTACAAACATCAAATTCTTTTTTTTCAAACTTATCGATAACTATTTTTCCTACTTTGTCAGCATCAAAATAATTTGCATTTTTTGACTCTTTAAAAGAAATCTTTTCAATTATGTTTTCTTTGTAAGCTCGTTTCAATTGATCATATCCTTTTGATCCGACAGTCATAATTTTTAAGATTTTTCCTTCATCTTGTATTTTTTGAAAATATGACTTAGCTTTTTTAATTATGTTTGTGTTAAATCCTCCACACAAGCCTCTATCAGAAGTCATAACAATACATAAATGAACTTTGTTATCACCAGATCCTGTGAGCAGTTTAGGAGAATTTTCCTTATCTGAGATGCTATTTGATAGATTAAGAATAATATTATTCATTTTATCTGAATATGGTCTTCCCTTTTCTGCATTTTCTTGGGCTCTTCTTAGTTTCGAAGCAGCAACCATTTTCATTGCCTTAGTAATCTTTTGGGTAGATTTAACACTTGATATTCTTTTTTTTAAATCGTCTAAACTGGCCATTTTCTAAGAGTTAAAGTTTTTTTTAAGTTCGATAATAATTTCGTTCAAAGATTTTTCTGTATTTTCTTCAAGTTTGCCAGAACTTGAAATCGAGTCTACAATTTCTGGCTTCTCTGATCTGCATTTTTCAATAATTTTTTTTTCAAAATCAGCAATATTTTTTTGTTCAATATCATCTAAATGACCTTTTACACCACAAAATACTGAAATTACTTGTTCAGCTACAGTCATAGGTGAGTATTGTTTTTGTTTTAATAGTTCAGTTAATTTAGATCCTCTATTTAAAAGTTTCTGAGTAGAGGCATCTAGATCTGATCCAAACTGAGCAAATGCTGCCATTTCTCTATATTGAGCAAGTTCAAGTTTCATCGATCCAGAAACTTTTTTCATTGCTTTGGTTTGAGCAGATGATCCAACCCTTGAGACCGATAATCCTACGTTAATTGCTGGTCTTATACCTTGATTGAACAATTCTGTTTCCAAAAAAATTTGACCGTCTGTAATTGAAATTACATTTGTAGGTATAAACGCCGAAACATCACCACCCTGTGTTTCAATTATCGGAAGAGCTGTTAAAGATCCTCCACCATGCTCATCACTCAATTTAGCTGCTCTTTCAAGTAGTCTGCTATGCAAATAAAATACATCTCCTGGGTAAGCTTCTCTTCCAGGTGGTCTTCTTAATAATAGTGACATCTGTCTATAAGCAACTGCTTGTTTTGAAAGATCGTCATATATAATTAAAGCATGCATTCCATTGTCTCTAAAATATTCTCCCATTGCACAACCAGTATAAGGGGCTAAAAATTGAAGTGGAGCAGCGTCTGAAGCTGTTGCTGCAACAATGGTTGTATACTCCATTGCGCCAGCTTCTTCTAATGTTTTTTCAATTTGTCTAACGGTAGATCTTTTTTGTCCTATTGCTACGTAAACACAATATAATTTTTGCTTCTCATCATTAGACTCGTTTATTTTTTTTTGATTTATGATTGCATCAATAGCAACTGCTGTTTTGCCTGTTTGTCTATCACCAATAATTAATTCTCTCTGACCTCTTCCAATTGGTACTAAACTATCAATTGATTTAAGTCCAGTTTGCATTGGCTCACTAACTGATTTACGAGGAATAATTCCTGGAGCCTTTACCTCAACTCTGCTTCTTTTGACAGATTTATCTAATGCTCCCTTGCCATCTATTGGATTTCCTAATCCATCAACGACCCTTCCTAGTAATTCTTTTCCAACTGGTGTATCAACAATTGCTCCTGTTCTTTTGACTGTGTCACCTTCTTTAATTGCTTTATCATCTCCAAAAATTACAACACCGACATTTTCACTTTCTAAGTTTAATGCCATTCCTTTTGAACCATCGGCAAATTCTACCATCTCTCCTGCCTGAACATTATCAAGACCATAAATTCTAGCTATACCATCACCTACCGACAAAACTTGTCCTACTTCAGTTATTTCAGCCTTGCTTCCAAAATTTTTTATTTGTTCTTTTAATATTTTAGTTACTTCTGAAGGGTTTATTTCCATTTAAGCCTCTATCATTCTATTTTCTATTTTTTGTAATTTATTTTTAATTGAAGAGTCTACCATTGTACTGCCCACTTGTACTATCAATCCTCCAATTAAACTTGCATCGTGTTTATAGTTTAATTTTATTTTTGAACCAAAATCTTTTGTTAATTCTTCTTTAATGCTGTTTATTTCAGTTTCTGAAAGTTCTTTTGCTGAAGTTAATTGAGCTTTAATTTCACCTCTTTTTTTTGAACATGTTTCAATAAAGTCTTTTAAAATTTCTTCAACATAAAAAAATCTTCTTTTTGAAATTAAAAAACTTAAAAATTTGATTAACAAACTATTTAATTTGTATTGATCTGATATTTTCAACACAGTAGCAAGTAGTTCATCTTTTTTAACAGTTGGATTTTTTATTAAAGATTGAAATTCATTGTTATTAAATATTAATGTTAAAAACGAAGAACAGTTTTTTTCAATTTCATCTAGTTCACTAGACTCTTTAGCTAATTCGTAAAGTGCTAACGAGTACCTATTCGCTGATGTTTCAGAAAAACTCTTATTTTTACTCAATTTAAGCTCCTAATTAATATTTGAAGTTTTCTTAAAATTTTGAATTTAACTAACATATGACAATATTGTCTTCAAGCTGCAGATTGTCAAAATCGGTTTTTTTATATCAATTAATTGAAGCTTATTGGATCAACATCAACCGTTAGTTTCATTCCTGGTGAAAATTTAAATTTTTTTAATGCCAAACTTAGGGGCTCTTGAATTATATCTGATTTTTTACTCCGTATTAATATTCTGTTTCTAAAGTTTTTTCTAATCTTATAAATAGGTGCATTAATAGGTCCTAAAATTTTACTATTTAAATTTTTTACTAAGTGCTGTTTAAGCCTATGAGACTCATTTTCTAATTTTTTTTCATCTTTACTTGCCAATATTAAAGCGATAAATCTTTCAAATGGTGGCAGGTTATTTTTTTTTCTTAACTGAAGTTCGTTTTCTAAAAATACAAATGGATCTGAATTAGTAAGTTTAGAAATGGTATCAGATTTTAAATTATAGGTTTGAAAATATACAATTGCTGGTTTTCCTGTTCTACCAGCTCTACCTGATAGCTGGTGATATAGTTGAAGATTCTTTTCTGCTCCTCTTAAATCATGACCTAGTGATGATAAATCAATATCTAAAACAACAATACAGTTTAAATTTGGAAAATGATAACCTTTAGATATCAATTGTGTACCAATTAAAATTTTAACTTCATTATTAATAATTTTTTGCAGATCCATTGAGGATTTTTTTTTATTCATTGTATCACTAGAAAAAATTAATGTTTGGTAATTGGGAAAAAAATTCTTTACTTCTTCAAAGACCTTTTCTACGCCTGGTCCACTCAAAATAAATTTACAACTACCACTTATATTTCTGTCGCACGTTCTTTTTAAAATAGTTGTAAAGCCACAGTAGTGACATAAAAGTTTTTTTTTATTCTTATGATAAACTAAGTTAATTGAGCAGTGTGGACATGAATAAACTTTTAAACAATTTTGACAAAAAACATAAGGTGAAAATCCTCTTCTGTTTATAAAAAAAAGTACCTGATCACCACTCTCTAAATGATTTTTTGCTTTTTCAATTGTTTTTGATGAAATCCAAGATTGATTATTAAGTTTATATTTATTTAAATCAATAATTTGATGTTTAGGAAGTTGAGCATTTTTATATCTGTTAAAAATTCTAGAGTAAGAATATTTTCTTTTTTTTATATTCTCATATGTTTCAATTGATGGCACTGCGGAAACAAGATCTATTGGAATATTTTCAAAAGATGCTCTTGAGATTGCCATATCACGAGCATTATAAATTACACCCTCGTCTTGCTTATAAGATTGATCATGCTCTTCATCAACAATGATTATTCCTAATTTATTAAATGGTAGAAATAACGCAGATCTTGCTCCAATGACTACTTTAATTTTTCCATTTGTTAATCCGTTCCATATAATTTTTTTCTTTTTTTTTGTTATTCCTGAATGCCAAATTGCTGGAATAAACCCGAAGAAATCAATAAATTTTTTCTCAAATTCAGATGTTAAGCCTATTTCAGGTAATAAAATCAAGCCCTGATAACCTTTATCGATTTTGTCTTTGATCGAATTAAAGTATACAATTGTTTTTCCAGACCCAGTTGTGCCTTGTAAAACATGAACTCTAAATTCTTTATTTTTAATTTTTAATTCATCTAGACTTTGCTCTTGTTCTTTGGAAAGTGTAAAGTCATATTTATTTTTGACTAATCTATAACTTTCAAATTCTTTATCAGGTATTTCCTCAATTGCTTCATTGCTTAATAAATGTAATTTTAAAGACATTCCTTTTGGAATAAGATTATATTGTGAAAACCAGTTTAAAAAATTAATTGTTTTTTCGTTTAACGGGTTAATTTTAAGTCTTTTTATAATTTTTTTGAGATGGAAGTTTTTTTCATTTTTTTTTTCGAAATGGTTCCAAACTACACCTACCATTTTTGTTTTACCAAAAGGAACTATTACGTATTCACCAACTTTTAGGTTTGTGTCAGACTGATAGGTGAATGGATAGTTAAAGATATTAGGTAAGAGAATCGGCACTTTCATATTTATATATTATGAAAATTTTCTAAGAGTGTATTGCTCTTTTATCTACAGATAAAGCGGCCTCTTTTACGGCTTCAGAAAAAGTTGGGTGGGCATGGCAAGTTCTAGCTATATCCTCTGCGCTTGCTCCAAATTCCATAGCTATCCCTATTTCTGCAATCATTTCACCTGCGTGAGGTCCTATCATATGAGCGCCCAATATTTTATCTGTTTTATCATCTGCAAGTATTTTTACAAAACCTTCGGGTACATCTATAGCTTTTGCTCTTGAATTGGCTAAAAAAGGAAACTTTCCTATTTTATACTTTTTGTTCAATTCTTTTAATTGTTCCTCTGTTTTTCCAACTGATGCAACTTCAGGAGATGTATAAATAACTCCTGGTATAACATCGTAATTAACATGTCCTGATTGTCCTGCAATTAACTCAGCAACTGCTATACCTTCTTCTTCAGCTTTATGCGCTAACATGGGCCCAGATATAACGTCTCCAATTGCGTAAATATTTTTTACGCTTGTTTCAAAATTTTTGTTAGTTTTTATACATTTTTTATCATCTAAAATAATATTTATTTTTTCTAAATTTAAATTTTTTGTATTTGGTTTTCTACCAATAGAAATTAGAACTGCGTCACAGTTAAAATCAATTTTTTTTCCATCTTTACTACTTGATGTAACTATAACTCCACTATCATTTTTTTTAATACTCTCTAGTTTGGTTTGTAAATGAAACTTCATTCCCTGTTTTGTTAATATTTTCATAAACTCTTTTGAAATTTCTCTATCCATTCCTGGGGTAATATGATCTAGAGATTCTATTACATGCACCTCCGAACCAAATCTTAACCAAACAGAGCCCATTTCTAATCCAATATAACCTCCACCAACCACTAACATTTTTTTTGGTACTTTTTCTAAAGATAATGCACCTGTTGAAGATAAAATTTTTTTTTCATCAAATTCTGCACCTGGCAATGAGATTGGTTCAGAACCAGTACTTATAATTGTTTTTTCTGTTTCAATTATAATTTCTTTTTTTTCGTCTTTTATTGAAATTTTTTTTGCAGTCTTAAAACTTGCAGTACCTTTGTAGTAAGAAACTTTATTTTTTTTAAATAAAAATTCCACTCCTTTTGTCAAAGTATCTACTGCCTTATTTTTATTTTTCATTATTTTATCTAAATTTAATTTAACTTGACCAACTTCTATCCCAAGATTAGGAAAATTTTTTGTTTTTTCAAAATTTTCAGATAAGTTCAGTAAACTTTTAGATGGTATACATCCTATATTTAGACATGTTCCACCTAATGCTCCTCTAGCATCTATACAAGCTGTTTTTATACCTAATTGTGATAATCGTATTGCGCAAACATAACCTCCTGGACCTCCGCCAATCACAACTGCTTGAAATTTTTCAGACATTTAAATATTTAAAAATAACCTTCGAGGATCTTCTAAATTCTCTTTTATAGTTTTTAAAAATGATACCGAGTCTTTGCCGTCTATTATTCGGTGATCATAAGATAAAGCCAAATACATCACGGGTCTAATTTTAATTTCACCATCAACTACAATCGGCCTATCAACAATATTATGCATACCTAATACTCCTGACTGAGGTAAATTTAGAATAGGAGTAGAGAGCATAGATCCATAAACTCCTCCATTGCTAATTGTAAAAGTTCCCCCCTGCAAATCTTCAATGGTTAGTTTTCCGTCTTTAGCTTTATCTGAAAGTTTTTTTATATTTTTTTCTATATCAGCAAAAGATAGTTCATCTGCTTTTCTTAAAACTGGAACAACAAGACCTTTTTCTGTACCAACTGCAAAACTTATATTGTAATAATTTTTATAAACTATTTCATTTTCTTCTATTTCAGCATTAACAGCTGGAAAATTTTTTAAAGCAACTACAGAAGCTTTTATAAAAAAAGACATAAATCCTAATTTAACCCCATATCTTTTTTGAAAATCATCCTGATTTTCTTTTCTCATTTCAACAATATTTGTCATATCCACTTCATTGAATGTAGTAAGCAGAGCTGCATTTTCTTGGGCTTGTTTTAGTCTTTTTGCTATAGTCTGTCTTAGTCTAGTCATCTTAATTCTTTCTTCATGACCATATTTAATTTTTCTCTCGGATGGACCAGGGTTAACTCCCATTAGTCCAATCAAATCTTCTTTTAATATTCTTCCTTCTTTTCCTGACCCTTGAATTTTTTTTACATCAATTTTATTTTCAGCAACTATTTTTCTTACAGCTGGAGATAAATTTTCATTGGCTTCGGTTTTTTCTTCAACCTCGTTTGTTAAAACTAAAGGTTTTTCCTCTATAGGACTTTCTTGTTCTTGAGCTTCTAATACTAAAGGTTTTTCTTCAATTGAACTCTCTGGCTCAGTTACTGTTTCTTGAGCTTCCTGAAAAATTTTAATTTCTTTTTGTTCCTTTTTTTTTTCAATATCAATACTTACTATGTTATTTTCTTCTTTATCCTCTGACTTATCTTTTAAATTATTTCCGCTATGACCTTTTGAATTTGAATTTATTAATCCCAATGTTGAGCCAACTTGGACTACATCACCTTCACTTGCGCTAATTTTCCCTAAAACTCCATTAATTGGAGATGGAACTTCAAGATTAACTTTATCTGTTTCAAGTTCAACAATTGGTTCGTCAGCCTCTATACTGTCTCCAGTATTTTTTAACCATTTAGCTACTGTTGCTTCAGTTATACTTTCTCCTAGTGCTGGTACTACAATCTTTTCACTCATTATTTATTCAAATACTTGATCAATTATTGCTTTCTGTTGCGCTATATGTCTTTTAGCATAACCAGTAGCTGGAGATGCTGAAGGGTTTCTACCTATATACATGATTTCTTTATTTTTAGCGCTTATATACTTTAATGTCCATTGAATATAATCTCGCACTAAAAGCCATGCACCCATATTCTTTGGTTCTTCTTGGCACCAATAAAATTTTGCTTTTTTGGCATATTTTGCAATCTCTTTAACCAAGGGTTTTACTGGAAATGGGTATAATTGTTCAATTCTAAATATTATTACATCGTCAATTTTCATCTTCTCTCTAGCATGCAAAAGGTCAAAGTATATTTTACCAGAACACAAAATAACTTTCTTAATTTCATTACTTTTTTTTAGTTTTATAAACCCTTCTTCTTTAGGGTCTATAGCATGATCCCATAAAACTCTATGGAACGAATTTTTTTTTCCAAAATCTTCTAGGTTTGATACACAGAGTTTATTTCTTAATAATGATTTTGGTGTCATAATAA
The DNA here is from genome assembly GCA_902557385.1 of uncultured Pelagibacteraceae bacterium. Taxonomy (GTDB): domain Bacteria; phylum Pseudomonadota; class Alphaproteobacteria; order Pelagibacterales; family Pelagibacteraceae; genus Pelagibacter. The sequence goes on along the minus strand of CACDZF010000002.1, from coordinate 91,207 downwards.
CTAGTGGTTTTCTAAAGTCTCTATGTATTTGACGTCTCAAAGCATGAAAATAATTTGCAGGAGTTGTACAGTTCATTACTTGTAAATTATCTTGTGCACATAATTGTAAAAATCTTTCAAGTCTTCCTGATGAATGTTCTGGACCTTGGCCCTCATATCCATGAGGTAATAACATTACAAGTCCACTTGCTCTTGACCATTTCCGTTCACCTGAAGCAATAAATTGATCTATAATAACTTGAGCTCCATTTACAAAATCTCCAAATTGTGCCTCCCAAATTGTTAATGTGCTTGGTTCGACCAAACTATATCCATATTCAAATCCTAAAACTGCAAGCTCTGATAAAAAACTATCAACAGCTTCAAAACTTTTTTGTTTATTTGAAATGTTATTTAAAGGTATATAGCGAGAGTTATCTATTTGATTTCTCAAAACAGAATGTCTTTGACTAAACGTTCCTCTTCCAGAATCTTGACCAACAAGCCTTACAGGAAACCCTTCTTCAAGTAGAGTACCAAACGCTAATGCTTCAGCGGAAGACCAATCTATACCTTTTTTATTAATAACTGATTTTTTTCTTAATTCTAAAACTTTAGAAATTGTTTTATGAATGTTAATTGTTGATGGAATAGTATTGATTTGATCAGAAATTTTCTGAATTTTCGACAAATCTACACCACTTTTTCCTCTTTTATCTTTTCCTTTTTCTGGTTTGTATCTTGACCACGTTCCCTCATACCACTCTATTTTAGGTTTATAGTCTTTGGCAGTTTTATACTGCTCTTCTAGAAGATTTTTAAAATCATTTTTCATTTTATCAAATTCATCTACATTTATGGTCCCCTCTTTAATCAATCTATTTCCATAAACATTTAATGTAGTAGGGTGCTGTCTAATTTTTTTGTACATTAAAGGTTGAGTGAATGAAGGCTCGTCTCCTTCATTGTGGCCAAATCTTCTATAACAAATCATATCTAGAACTACATCTTTATTAAATTTTTGCCTAAACTCGATAGCAATTTTTGCACAGTGAGTTACTGACTCTGGATCATCACCGTTACAATGTAAAATTGGAGCGTCAACAACTTTTCCTAAGTCAGAAGGGTAAGGGCTTGATCTTGCAAATCTAGGGCTTGTTGTAAAACCAATCTGATTATTTACAATTATATGAATTGTTCCTCCGGTATTGTGACCAGGTAATCCAGACATTGCAAAGCACTCGGCTACTACACCTTGTCCTGCGAAAGCAGCATCGCCGTGAATTAATATTGGTATTACTTTATTTCTTTTTGTGTCTCTATGAAAAAATTGCTTTGCTCTTGTCTGTCCTAAAACAACAGGATCTACAGCTTCTAAATGTGAAGGGTTATCAGTCAAACTTACATGAACTGAGTTACCATCAAACTCTCTATTTGATGAAGCTCCTAAATGGTATTTTACATCTCCAGCTGAGTCATCTAGATTACTAGAAATTTCTCCTGCAAATTCATTAAAAATTCTTTTATAAGACTTTTGTAATACATTTGCTAGGACATTTAGCCTGCCCCTATGTGGCATGCCAATTTTAATTTCTTTAACTCCAAGCTGACCTCCTCTTTTAATTATTTGTTCCATCGCAGGAATTAGAGACTCAGCTCCATCCAATCCAAATCTTTTTGTTCCAACATATTTTTTTGCTAAGAACTTTTCAAATCCTTCGGCTTGAATAATTTTGTTTAGTATTGCTTTTTTTCCAGTATCGGTAAACTTAATTTGATTTTCTTCTTTTTCCATTCTATTTCTAAACCAAACTTTTTCGACTGGGTCAGATATATGCATATATTCAACACCAATTGTTGAGCAATAAATTTTTTTTAAACTAGAAATTATTTCATTAACTGTTGAATAACCTTTTTCCATATAAGAATGTAGAAAAATTTTTTTATCATAATCTTCTTTATTAAATCCATGATCCGATGGATGTAGCTCATGAAGATATTTTCTTTCCATCATATCAAGTGGATCCAGATTGGCAATCAAGTGGCCTCTAATTCTATATGCTCTTATTAAAGCTATTGCTCTTATTGAGTCTGCTTTATCTTTTTCAATTTCTTCATTATTTAAAAAGCTCTTATTTTTATTAATTTTTTTGTCTAAATTTATTTTTTTTCTATTTCTCTTCCAGCTAGGTCCTTCTATTTCTCTTATAATTAAATCGAAATCTTCTCCCAAAGTTTCAAAATATCTTTTCCAGCTTTCAGGGAGATTTGGATCTTTTTCAATAAATTTTTGATACATGTCCTCAATAAAAGCGCTATTGGATTTGCTTAAAAATGAAGTTTGTTCAAACTCTATATTTTTTGAAGAGGACATTAATTTATTAATGTTATTATATTATCTGAAAATAGTTTTTCAATTAGACAATTTATTTAATAATGTTTTGCCTATTTCTGCAGGTGATTTTGCGATAGTAATTCCACATTCCTTCATCTTATTTATTTTATCTAGAGCTGTTCCTTTGCCTCCTGAGATAATAGCTCCAGCATGACCCATTCGTCTTCCAGGTGGAGCAGTAATTCCAGCAATAAAACCAACAATTGGTTTTTTAACTTTGTGGTTTTTTAAAAATTCAGAAGCTTCCTCTTCTGATGTTCCGCCTATTTCTCCAATCATCAAAATTGATTTGGTTTCATCGTCCTTTAAGAATAAATCCAAACAATCAATAAAACTTGTTCCATTTATTGGATCTCCACCGATTCCAATGCATGATGATTGGCCTAACCCATTTTCAGTAGTCTGTGCAACCGCTTCATAAGTTAAAGTACCAGATCTTGATACAATTCCCACGCTACCTTTCTTGTGAATAATACCGGGCATTATTCCAATTTTACATTCGTCAGGAGTAATTATTCCAGGGCAATTAGGTCCTATTAACCTACTCTTTGAATTATTTAATTTTAACTTAACTTGAAGCATATCTTGCACGGGTATGCCCTCAGTCACACAAACTATAATTTCTATAGAAGATTCAATTGCTTCAATTATAGCTGATGCAGCAAATTTTGCCGGAACATAAATCATGCTTGCATTAGCACCAGTTTCTTTTTTTGCTTCTTCAACGGTATTAAAAACGGGTCGATCAAGATGTGTTTGTCCGCCTTTTTTTGGAGTAACACCACCTACCAAATTTGTTCCATATTTAATTGCTTGTTCGGAGTGAAATGTGCCATGAGATCCTGTAAAACCTTGGCAAATTACTTTTGTATTTTTATTAACTAATATTGACATGCTACTTTATAGCTCCTACAATTTTTTTTGCTGCATCATCTAAATTTTCAGCTGAAATTAATTTTAATCCTGAACTATCTAATATTTTTTTTCCTTCTTTAAAATTTGTTCCTGCTAATCTGACTACTAAAGGAACATTAATGTCCATATCTTTTGCCGCATTAACTACGCCTTGTGCAAGCACATCGCACCTCATAATTCCTCCAAAAATATTTATTAGAATTCCTTTAACATTTTTATCCGAGAGAATTAATTTAAGCGCTTCCGTAACTTTTTCTTTAGAGGCTCCACCTCCAACATCCAAAAAATTAGCAGGTTCTTTTCCATATAGTTTTATAATATCCATTGTAGCCATAGCTAAACCAGCGCCATTAACCATACATCCTATGCTTCCATCTAATTTAATATAAGATAAATCATGTTTGCTTGCCTCTATTTCAATTGGATCTTCTTCGCTTAGGTCTCTAAGTTCAGCTATCTCAGGATGTTTAAACAAAGCATTATCGTCAAAATTAACTTTTGCATCTAAACAAATTAAATTTCCCTCTTTAGTCAAAATTAGTGGATTAATTTCAACCATGCTAGCATCGGTACTTACAAACATTTTGTAAATTGCTTTTATTAAATTTTTTGCTTGTTCTTGTGCTTTCTGTTCTAAAGAAAAAATTTTTATTATATTTTCACAATCTTTATTTGAAATTTCTTTGGAATAATTGATTTTTGTAGTTATAATTTTTTCTGGATTCTTTTTTGCTACCTCTTCTATATCCACTCCTCCTTGATCACTTGAAATAAACGCAATTTTTGAGCTAGCTCTATCAACCAAACAAGATAAATAAAATTCTTTTTCTATATTGGAAGATTCTTCAACATATAATCTTCTGACCACTTTGCCTTCTGAGCCTGTTTGATGAGTAATGAGTTTTTTGCCCATCATTTCTTTTGATGCCTTTTTTAATTCTTCAATACTATCGAGTATTTTTACGCCTCCAGCTTTACCTCTGCCCCCAGCATGAATTTGTGCTTTTAAAATATATTTATTAGTTTTTAATGATTTTGATTTTTCAATTAATTCTTCGACTGTTAGTCCAAAAACTCCATTTGGCACAGCTACTCCATATTTTTTTAAGATTTGTTTTGCTTGGTGTTCGTGAATATTCATTATTTAGAGAGATCTGGATCTATCTTAGATGCAGCTTCCCATAATTTTTTGACAGCTTCAATTGAATTTACAAACTCTTTTTTTTCTTTATCATCTAGTTTTATTTCCTCAATTTTTTCTACCCCTGATTTTCCAATGATAACAGGTACTCCTGCATAAATATTTTTAACACCATATTCGCCATTAAGATAAGCAGCGCAGGGTAATAGTTTTTTTTCATCTTTTAAATACGCTTCAGCCATCTGAACCCCTGATGCTGCTGGTGCATAAAATGCAGAACCTTTTTCTAAATATTTAACAATCTCTGCACCTCCATCTCTAGTTCTTTGATTTATTTCTTCTAATCTCTCTAGTGATAATTTTCTTTCTTTCACTAAATCTAACAACGGTTTTCCTGAAACCTTTGTAAACCTTGGTAACGGGACCATTGTATCTCCATGACCTCCCATTACCATTGCTTCGATTTCTTTCACTGGAACTTTTAACTCTTGCGATAAAAATAATTTAAATCTTGAGCTATCTAAAATTCCTGCCATTCCAACTACTTTATTTGTAGGTAAATTTGAATATTTTTGAAAAGCCATCACCATTACATCTAAAGGATTTGTAATACATATAACAAAAGCATCTGCGGCATGTTTTTTTATTCCTTCAGCAACTTGCTTAATAATTTTTAAATTAATACCCAAAAGGTCATCTCTACTCATACCAGGTTTTCTAGGAACTCCAGCAGTAATAATTATCGCGTCTGAATTTTTTATATCTTCGTATTTATCAGTTCCAGAAAAACTAACATTAAATCCATCTACAGATGATGACTGCGCAATATCCAAAGCTTTGCCTTTAGCAATTCCACTAGCAACATCAAAAAGGACAACTTCTGAGGCTGTTTCTTTTAAACCAATTAAGTGTGCTAACGTTCCACCAATTTGACCTGCTCCAATTAAAGATATTTTTTTCATAATTTTTTATTTCATAGTTGGCATTACAAATTCTGCATTTGATCTTATTCCAGAAGGCCACCTTGATGTTACAGTTTTTAGTTTAGTATAAAATCTTACCCCTTCAAGTCCATGCATTGCACTATCACCAAATAGTGATCTTTTCCAACCTCCGAAGCTATGAAATGCCATTGGAACAGGTATTGGTACATTTATACCAACCATACCTACTTGAATTTTGCTAGCAAATGTTCTTCCTGCATCTCCATCTCTAGTGTAAATACTTACTCCATTACCATACTCATGCTCATTAATTAGTTTTGTAGCCTCTTCAAAAGTTTTTACTCTCACAACTGACAATACAGGACCAAATATTTCCTCTTTATAAATTCTCATATCTTTTTTAACATTATCAAACAGGCAACCACCTATAAAAAAACCATTTTCATAACCTTGAAGTTTTAAATTTCTTCCATCAACAACTAGATTAGCTCCTTCTTTTACACCCAAATCTACATATCCTTTTACTTTTTCTAAGTGTTCTTTTGTTACCAGTGGTCCCATCTCCGAATTTTTATCCATACCCGGTCCAACTTTTAATAACTCCACTTTTTTTGATAAGCGAGAGACAAGTTCATCTCCAATATTTCCTACGGCTACTGCAACAGATTGCGCCATACATCTTTCACCAGCCGATCCATATGCTGCCCCCATCAATCCATTAACTGCTCCATCAATATCGCAATCAGGCATAACAACTAAATGATTTTTCGCCCCCCCTAAAGCTTGAACTCTCTTCTCATTCTTTGCTGAATTTTCATAAATATATTTTGCAATATTTGTTGAACCAACAAAACTTACAGCTTGAATTTCTTTATTTTCTAAAATTGCATCTACAGCTTCCTTATCTCCATTAACAACATTAAACACTCCATCTGGGAGACCTGCATCTTTAAGCAGTTTTGCCAATTTTATTGAACAAGACGGATCTTTTTCTGAAGGTTTTAAAATAAAAGTGTTTCCACATGCAATTGCAATTGGAAACATCCACATTGGTACCATAGCTGGAAAATTAAAAGGAGTTATTCCCGCGACAACTCCTAATGGTTGACGCATGGACCAACTATCAACATTTGTACCAACATTTTCTGAAAATTCTCCCTTAAGAACTTGTGGAATGCCACATGCAAATTCGACAACTTCTAATCCCCTTGTTAGAGATCCTTTTGCATCTTCATAAACCTTTCCATGCTCAGATACTATCAGCTCGGTAAGCTCCTCTGAGTTTTTTTCTATTAATTCTTTAAATTTAAACATAACTCTAGCTCTTTGAAGAGCTGGTTTTAAAGACCACGACTCAAATGCTTTTTTTGCGATATCAACTGCTTTATTTAGATCAGATTTGTTAGCTAATAATACTTCGGATTCTTGTTCCCCTGTGGCAGGATTAAAAACTTTACCTTTTTTATTTGATGAACCTAGGAATAGTTCACCACCAACAAAATGCTGTATTAAATTCATGGCTAAAATTATTTAAATAAGTAATCAGCTTGTTGCAAGCATTTTTTTTATAGATGCAATTGCTTTTGCTGGATTTAATCCTTTTGGACAAGCATTAGTACAATTCATAATAGTATGGCATCTATAAAGTTTTAATTCATCTGCAACTTTTTTTAACCTTTCTTTTCTTTCTTCATCTCTACTATCAATTATCCATCTATAGGCTTGTAGCAAAACTGCAGGTCCAAGATACTTATCTCCATTCCACCAATAACTCGGGCATGAAGTAGAGCAGCAAGCACACATTATACATTCGTAAAGACCATCTAATTTAGATCTATCTTCTATTGACTGAATATTCTCCTTTGCGTCATCTTTTTTTGAATTTTTTAACCATGGTTCTACAGATGCATATTGCTTATATAATGTACTCAAATCCCCAATTAAATCTTTTTGAACTTTTAGATGAGGCAAGGGATAAATATTTATATCTCCCTTTATTTCTTTATGTGGTTTTGTACATGCTAAACCATTTTTTCCATCCATATTCATTGCACATGAACCACAAACTCCATGAGCGCATGATCTTCTATAAGCAATCGATGGATCAATTTCATTTTTAATTTTATTTAATAAATCTAATACTTTTGAAGGACAGTTATCCATGTCTACTTCGTAAGTATCTATTCGAGGTTTATCACCTGTAGAAGGATCCCATCTATAAATATTAACTTTTCGGATATTTTTTGAGCCAGTATTATCTTTATAATATTTACCCTTTTGAACTTTCGAGTTTTGGGGTAAATTTATTTGGACCATTAATATACTCTCTCTTGAGGTGGAAAATATTGTACATCATTTGATAAGGTAGATCTATGTACATCTCTATAAGAAATCTTAGTTTTGCTTCCTTCACACCAGGATAACGTATGTTTCATAAAATTATTGTCATCCCTTTTAGGATGATCCTCTCTAGCATGTGCACCTCTACTTTCTTTACGTTCATATGCAGAGTCTATAGTAACAATAGCCTGTCTAATTAAATTATCAAATTCAAGCGTTTCTACTAAGTCAGTATTAAAAATTAATGATTTATCTTTTACAGAAATGGACTCTATTCCTTCATAAGGCTTTCTAATTTCTTCTATACCTTCTTTTAAAGTTTTTTCGGTTCTAAAAACAGCGCATTTTGATTGCATTGTTTTCTGCATAGAAAGTCTTAAATCTGCAGTTCTATTGCTTCCATTTCCATTTCTTAACTTTTCAAATCTATCTAAACATTTATCTGTTTCAGATTGAGGTATTTCTTCATGAGCTGTACCAGGTTTAACAATTTCAGATGCTCTTTTTGCTGCTGCTCTTCCAAAAACCACTAAATCGATTAAAGAATTGGAACCCAATCTATTTGCACCATGAACAGAAACACAAGCTGCTTCTCCAATAGCCATAAGACCAGGAACAATTTTTTCAGATCCATTTAATGTTAAAACTTCAGCTTTATAGTTTGTAGGAATTCCACCCATATTATAATGTACTGTGGGTACTACTGGTATAGGCTCTTTTGTTACGTCAACGTCAGCAAATAGCCTAGAAGACTCAGAAATTCCTGGTAATCTTTCTTCAATAACTTTTGGATCTAAGTGGTTTAAATGAAGATGGACATGATCTTTTTCTTTTCCAACTCCTCTTCCTTCGTTTATTTCTACAGCTATCGATCTACTTACAACATCTCTAGATGCGAGATCTTTTGCTTTAGGAGCATAACGTTCCATAAATCTTTCTCCTTTAGAATTTAGTAGATATCCACCTTCACCTCTTACACCCTCTGAAATTAGAGTTCCATGACCATAAATTCCTGTTGGGTGAAACTGAACGAACTCCATATCTTGTAGAGGCAAACCAGCTCTCAAAACCATTGCATTTCCATCGCCCGTACATGTATGTGCAGAGGTTGATGAATAGTAAGTCTTGCCATATCCACCAGTAGCTATAATTGTTATATGTGATCTGAATCTATGAATAGTTCCATCATTTAAATTCCATGCTATCAAACCCTTACATTCTCCATTTTTCATTAATAAATCTAATGCAAAATATTCTATAAAAAATTCTGTATTATGTTTTAAAGCTTGACCATACATTGTGTGTAATATGGCATGACCAGTTCTATCAGCTGCAGCACAAGTTCTTTGTACAGTTTCATTTCCATAATTTTTAGTCATTCCTCCAAAAGGTCTTTGATAAATTTTTCCATCCTCAGTTCGGCTAAAAGGGACACCATATTTTTCTAATTCCAAAACTGCTCTGGGTGCCTCTTTACATAGATATTCAATACAGTCTTGATCTCCCAGCCAATCAGCTCCTTTCACGGTATCGTACATGTGCCATCTCCAGTCGTCTTCTCCCATGTTTCCTAATGCTGCAGAAATACCACCTTGAGCTGCTGAAGTATGGCTTCGAGTAGGAAATACTTTTGATATACAGGCTGTTTTTAAACCAGCCTCACTTAAGCCAACAGCTGCTCTTAATCCTGCACCACCTGCGCCTAATACGACGACATCATATTCATGTTCTATAATTTTATATTTGCTCATTGACTTAGTTTAAATAATGTTAGTAAAGTTGATATAGGTATTATTATAGCAAATAAAAAGAGTAATTTGTTTGCGACATTTTTTAATTTTTCATTCTCAATATAGTCTTCAAAAACCTCACTAATACTCAAAGCTGAGTAAAAATAAGCAAAAATAATAAACAATGAAAATAAAAATTGCGTTGGTTGGCTAGTAAAAAATAATAATACCTGGCTATAAGTTTTATCGTAGAAAGATACTAAACTAAATAAAAACCATAACATCAATGGAACTAATATTGCTGAGCTTATTTTTAAAAATATCCATTTTTTGGTTGCATTAATCATAAAACTAAATTTCTTCCTAAAATAAAAATAAAAATTGTTAAAATAAATGACCCAAAAATAACTATAAGGCCAGTTATATTTGAGGTTTTTAATTCAAATCCTATTCCAAAATCCCAAAATAAATGTCTAATTTCACTTAAGATTTGAAAAGAAAAAGACCAAGCAGAGGCGATAATCACAAATTTACCAAAAAAAGTTCCAAAGAAATTCTGTATTAATTCGTAATTTGAATTTCCTAAAAGCAAAAGTGATACCCAAAAACAAATTAAAGTTATAATTATTATATTTATAATACCAGTTATTCTATGAGAAATTGAAACCAACGATGATATATGCCAATTATAAATTTGAATATGCGGTGATAGTGGATTATCGTTTTTCATTAATTGTTTTTTATATATGCTTCGGCAATTTCCACGGAGTTCAATGCGGCTCCTCTTAACAAGTTATCAGAAACGCACCAAAGGTTAATCGAGTTTTTAATTGTATTATCTTTTCTAATTCTAGAAATAAATGTATCGTTTTTTCCTTCAGCTTCAACTGGCGTTATATAACCTCCATCTTTCCTATCATCAATAACCTTGCATCCATCAGCACTATTTAAAGCCTCGGCAATTTTTTCTAAAGTGAATGGTTTTTCAAATTCTATGTTCAAAGATTCTGCATGAGAAATGAGTACAGGAATTCTTACACATGTTGCTGTTAGTTCTATTTTACTATCCAAAATTTTTTTAGTTTCATTAACCATTTTTATTTCTTCTTTTGTATATCCTTCCTCAACGAACACATCAATATGAGGAATTGCATTAAATGCGATTTGTTTTGTAAAATTTTTTGAAATAATTTTTTTATTATTTAAAGAAAGTTTAGTTTGCTCTATCAGTTCATCCATCGGAGCTTTACCTGCACCTGAAGTAGACTGATACGTAGAAATAACTACTCTTTTAACATTAAACAAATCATGTAATGGTTTTAAAATTATAACAAGTTGGGCTGTTGAACAATTTGGGTTTGCGATTATATTTTTTTTTAAATTTTTTAGTTGATTTGAATTAACCTGAGGAACAATTAAGGGGACATCAGGATCCATTCTAAAATGACTCGAATTGTCTATTACAACAGAATGTTTTGCAGCAAGTGGAACATATTTTTCAGAAATTTTTCCTCCTGCTGAAAAAAAAGTAATATTTGCTTTTGAAAAATCAAAGCTTTCTAAATTTTCAACTTCAACTTCTTTGCCTTTGAATTTTAATTTTGATCCAGCACTTTTAGATGATGCAACTAAATACAAGTTATCTATAGAAAAGTTTTTTTTTTCTAAAACTTCAATAATTTTTCTTCCAACATTTCCTGTTGCGCCTACTATCGCTATATTCATGATGAATTAGTTATACTAAATGAAAGGTAAATCGCAAACTTTTCCCTCAAAAACATGATCATTTATTGATATTTTAAATGTTTCCGAAACTTCAAAATAAGGTTTATCTATCATTGCGATCCCAATTACTTTTTTAAAATGTGGTGAATAAGTGCCTGATCTTAATTCACCAATTTTTGAATTTTTTCCATTAATAAGATTGATTGATTTTGATACATTTATTTCTTTTGCATCAATTATGACCCCCATTAACTTTCTTGTAACTCCTTTTTTTCTAATTTCTTTTAGTTTTTCTTTTCCAAGAAAATTAATATCTGTATCTAAATTTACATATTTATCTAATCCGCATTCCAGTGGATTATCATCATTATCCATATCATTACCATATGATAATAAAGCACTTTCAATTCTTTCAATTAAATTTGGACAACCAGCTTTTACATTAAATTCTTTTCCAACTTCAAATAATTTATCATATAAGGCTAATCCTGATTCTGTATTTTCTACATAAATTTCGTAACCTCCTTGTTTTGACCATCCAGATTTTGCAATTAAATGTTTTGCTCCTGCAAATTCAAAATAGTCAAAACCAAAAAATTTCATTTCAGTTATTATTTTTCCAAATATTTTTTCCATAAGTGCAAATGATTTTGGCCCTTGCACTGCTAATATGTCAACGTTAGGCTCAAATATTTTAACATCAAATTTGTTTCCTATAGCTAATCCTTTTGCAAATAAAATAACATCTGAGTCTGCGATAGAAATCCACCAACGATCTTCTCCCAGTTTTAAAATTACAGGATCGTTAATAATTCCTGCTCTATCATCAATAATTGGACAATAATAACATCTTCCTATTTTAGATTTTGATAGATCTCTGCACGTCATTAATTGAACTAATTTTCCAGAGTCTTTGCCAGATATTTCAACTTGTCTTTCTCCAGCTACATCCCAAACTTGTACATTTTCTTTTAAATGATGGTAAGAATCTTCTAGAGATCCAAAAGCAGCAGGCAAAAGCATATGGTTATAAGATGTATAAGCAGTCACACCTTGTTTTTCAATTCTTGAAGTGTATGGCGTGCTTCTAAGTCTCCTAGATCTTGCAATAGAATAATTTTTCATTTATTTTTTTTGTATAAATTCCTTTACTAATTTTCTCATTTCAAATGCTTTTTCAAAAAGTATCATATGACCACAATTTGAAATAATTTTGGTTTGGCATTTTTTTATCTGCTCTGACATTTTAACTCCAACCTTAACTGGCACCATTTTATCTAAGTCTCCAAAAATACATAACGTTGAACAATTAATTTTTTTAATTGCATTTTCGCCATCCTTATAATTATTACAGGCGTTTAAGTCTACTGCTAATACTTCTCGGATAGCTCTTGAAGAATTTACAATTTTTTTCACTGGATTCCCCCCTATAAAAGCTTTTGATCCCTCATAACCCCATTTCATCATTAACAAAACTGCTTTTTCGTCTCCAGATTCTGCTAAATCTATAAGTTCCCTGTTAACTGGCATTTTGTTTGAACCAGCAACTAAAACCAACTTATCAATTAACTCTGGGTATCTAGAAGCAAAGTCAATTCCAACAAGAGTTCCTTGTGAGTGCCCCATAAAACTAATTTTGGAAAGATCCAAAACATTAATTAAAGATTTTACCCAATCAGAAATTGACTCAATAGATTTTAAAGAAGGTCCCTCAGATTCTCCATGACCTGGTAAATCTACTGATAGAACATTAAATCCATTAGCTGAGTAAAATTGCTCATGGAGAGACCAGACTATATGTGTAAGTCCACTGCCATGCATCAATAAAATTGATGGCTTGTTTTTATCAATACTCATGCCACTAGTTGACATGAATACGTCTCTATTATCGACGTTTAAATTCAGTTTAACTCCTTGGCCTTTTTTCTTAATTCAAATTTTTGGATTTTTCCTGTAGATGTCTTTGGAAGCTCACAAAATTCAACTTTTTTTGGAACTTTAAAGCTTGCAAGAGTTTCTTTACAAAAAGAAATTAATTCTTTTTCAGTAACTGGCTTATCTTTAACCATTTCTATAAATGCACAGGGAACTTCTCCCCACTTTTCGTCAGGTTTGGCCACCACTGCAGCGATAGATACGGAAGGATGTTTTGCTAATGTATTTTCTATCTCGATTGATGATATATTTTCGCCACCAGAAATAATTATATCTTTAGATCTATCCTGTATCTTTACATAACCATCTGGATGCATTACTGCCAAGTCTCCTGTGTGAAACCATCCACCTTTCATCGCTTTATCTGTAGCATCTTTGTCTTTAAAATAGCCTTTCATTACTATATTTCCTCTAATCATTATCTCTCCAATTGTTTTACCATCCCTTGGAACCTCTTTCATAGTCTCTGGATCCATAATCGTTGCACCTTCTGTATTTGGGTATCTCACTCCTTGCCTAGCTTTAATCTCATTTTGTTTTTCTTCCTCCAAATTTTCCCATGACTCATTCCATGCACATTGAGTTACATGTCCGTAGGTTTCAGTCAGTCCATAAACATGCATTACTTCAAAACCAAGATTTTTCATTTTTTTAAAAATAATACTTGGTGGAGGAGCGCCTGCTGTTAATACATAAACTTTATGTTTTAATTTTTTACGATCACTTTCAGGTGCTCCGGTAATCATATTGAGTACGATTGGTGCACCTCCAAAGTGAGTTACATTATATTTTTCTATAAGTTCAAAGATTTTTTTAATATCAATATTTCTAAGGCAAATTGTTCTCCCATTTAACATCGGGACAGTCCAAGGATAGCACCAACCATTGCAGTGAAACATCGGTACGATAGTTAGAAAGTTTAATCTATTAGGCATATTCCACGCTACTGCACTGCCGGTAGCCATTAAATATGATCCTCTATGATGATACACAACTCCTTTTGGGTTTCCTGTTGTGCCAGATGTGTAACTTAAAGAAATAGCTTGCCACTCATCTTCTGGCATTTTCCAAATATAGTTATCATCGCCAGTATTTAAAAATTCTTCATACTCTAAATCACCAATTTTTTCTAATTTTGACTGGTCTGCATATTTATCATTTATATCAATTATGGTAATTTTTTTTTTTATAGCACTTAATGCTTTTTTAACCTCTGTATGAAGTTGTCTATCTACAACTAAAACTTTTGCATCGCTATGTTCTAAAATGTAGCCGATAGTCTTAGCGTCTAATCTAATATTAATTGTGTTCAATACTGCACCGGTCATAGGAACAGAATAATGAGCTTCAAAAATTTCTGGAGTATTAAAAGCCAGAAATGAAACTGTATCCCCCTTTTGAATTCCAATTTTTTCTAATGCACTGGCAAATTTAATACACCTTTTATACACTTCACTCCAAGTATATTTTCTATCTTCATATACGATTGCTTCGTAATTTGGATAAATATCTTTGGCTCTTTGCAAAAAAGATATAGGTGTTAGAGGAACAAAATTAGCATCATTTTTATTTAAATTTGTTTCGTAATGACTCATAATAATTAATTGAATTTAAAGTCCATTATATATTTGCTTCCTGTAGTTGCAGATAAATAATGACTTTCTACTCTAGGTAAGACTCTATTAAAATAAAAATTTGCAGTTTGAATTTTATCCTCATAAAAATCTTTATTATTTGAATAATCCTTATAACTAACCTCTAGAACTTTCAGCCAAGAGTAACCAATAGCGACATAACCAAGCACTCTTAAATAATCATTTGATGCCGCATTTGCATCATCTTTAGAGTTTTTTATTTTTTCTTTCATCCAGTCTGAAAATAAGTTTAATTTCTTAATATACATTTTAAGTTTTTCTACAAATGGTTTTAAATTATCATTATTATCATTTAAATCACTTGCGATCATTTTAATATAATTATCTATTACATCGCCGTTCTTATTTACTAATTTTCTAAATACTAAATCAATTGCTTGAACAGAGTTTGTTCCTTCATAAATTGGGGTAATTCTATTGTCCCTGTATAATTGCTCAATTCCTTGGTCTTTAGTGTAGCCATATCCACCATATATTTGCATTGCATCGCTTGTTATTTCCATTCCTAAATCTGAAAATAAAGATTTTACAACTGGGGTCATTAAAGAAACTAGATCAGTTGCTTCTTGCTTAATTTTTTGATCACTATGGTTTAAACTTACTTCAGTTTGTTGAGACAACCAGAAACATAATGCTCTTTCTCCTTCTATAATTGATTTCATGTTTAATAAAGTTTTTCTTATATCTGCATGTTCAATAATTAAATCTGCACCACCATTTTTTGATTTACTGTTATTACTTTTTCCTTGTTTTCTTTCTTTCGCATAGCTTAGTGAATTTTGATAAGCAATTTCTGACAATCCTAAACCTTGTATTCCTACTACAATTCTCTCTAAATTCATCATTGTAAACATTTGACTCAGTCCTTTATTTTTTGGACCAATCATGTAGCCAAGCGCTTCATCAAAATTTAAAACACAAGTAGCGGAACCTTTTATTCCCATTTTTGTTTCGATAGATCCCGTAGATATTCCATTTCTAGTTCCAATAGTCCCATCTTCTTTAACAATAAATTTTGGTACCAAAAATAAACTTATTCCTTTTGTGCCTGGTGGAGAATCTGAAGCTCTTGCAATTACTAAATGAATAATATTTTCTGTAAGATCATGATCGCCTGAAGTAATAAAGATTTTTTGTCCTGTTATTTTAAATGTACCATCAGATTGTTCTGTCGCTTTTGTTTTAAGCAATCCAAGGTCAGTACCACATACTGGTTCTGTTAAGCACATTGTTCCACTCCATTTTCCTTCAACCATCTTTGGTAGATACTTATCTTTTATTTCGTCTGTTGCATGGTGATGAATACAATTATAAGCACCAAGTGTTAATTCGCTATAAAGTTTAAATGCAAGACTAGATGATGATAACATTTCATCAAAAAATGCACTCACAGTTCTTGGCATTCCTTGTCCTCCATATTTAGGATCACAAGATAAAGACGTCCAACCATCTTCAATAAATTTTTTATATACATCTTTATAACCAGGCGGGGTCCTGACAACTCCATTTTCTAAAACAGTAGGATTTTCATCCCCAGCTTTTGCAAGGGGTAAAATTAAATTTTGATTAATTTTTGCAGCTTCTTCTAAAATATTCTTAACCAATTCAGAGTTAACTTCTTTATATTTTTCAATCTCGTTATAGTTTTTATTATTTCTTAACTTGTCGAAAAGAAACATCATATCTTCTAGTGGAGCTGTATAATTTGGCATTTTAGAAGTTTAGAATAAATGATTAATTATTGCAATTTTGAAATTATTGCATCACCCATTTGAGTGGTAGATACTTCTTTTTTACCGTTTGATATAATATCTTTTGTTCTTAAACCATCATTTAGCACATCTTGTACAGCTTTTTCTAAATTGTCAGCTTCTTTATCTAAGTCTAGTGAATATCTTAATGCCATAGCAAAACTTAAAATTGTTGCTATTGGATTTGCAATTCCCTTACCAGCTATGTCCGGAGCTGAACCATGAATTGGTTCATACATAGCTCGCATTTCACCATCCTTATTTTTTGCTCCTAATGACGCTGAGGGCAAAAGGCCTAACGAACCGGTCAACATAGATGCTTGATCTGACAACATGTCTCCAAACAAGTTGTCAGTTACAATAACATCAAACTGCTTAGGATTTCTTAGTAATTGCATAGCACAATTATCAGCAAGCATGTGATTTAATTCAACTTCTTTAAACTCTTCATCATGTAAAGTTTGAACCTCTTCTTTCCATAGTTGTCCTGCCTCCATTACATTTGATTTTTCACAAGAAGTAACTTTATTCGATCTTTTTTTAGCTAAATCAAAAGCAACTCTCGCTACTCTTACAATTTCACTACTAGTATAAGTATGAGTATTAATTCCTTTTCTTTCACCATTGTCTATAGGCTTAATGCCTCTTGGTTCTCCAAAATATATACCTCCGGTTAGCTCTCTTACAATCATAATATCTAAACCCGAAACAATTTCAGGTTTAAGAGTAGATGCATCAACCAATTGTTTAAAACATATTGCTGGTCTTAAATTTGCGAATAATTTTAATTCTTTTCTTAATTTCAATAAAGCTCTTTCGGGTTTTTTAGAAAATTCAAGATTGTCCCATTTGGGTCCACCAACTGCACCTAATATTACAACTTCACTTTCTAGAGCTTTATAAAAAACTTCATCTGTAATTGGAGTTCCATGCGCGTCATAAGATGCGCCTCCTGCCAAATCTTCATCAATTTCAAAATCTAACGATTTTTTTGAGTTAAGCCATGTAATAATTTTTTTTACCTCATTAGTTACTTCTGGACCAACACCGTCTCCAGGCAAAAGTAAAATTTTTCTTTTTTTAACCTTAATCATTAAATATCCATGGTTTTTTATTTTTTAATTCTTTTTCAAAAGAATTAATTTCATCTGATTTTTCTAAAGAAAGAGCAATGTCATCTAATCCTTCTAATAAACATTTTTTTTTAAATGGATCAACATCAAATCCAACTTCATTGTTTCCATAAATAATCTTTTGTTCTCTTAAATCAATTGATATTTCTTCTTTTCTATTAGAGTATTCTGATAGCTCTTTTATGTTTTCTTCATTTAAAATGATTGGCAATATTCCATTTTTAAAACAGTTGTTATAAAAAATATCTGCATAACTTGAACTTATAACGCAGGTTATTCCAAAATCTAATAATGCCCAAGGAGCATGTTCTCTCGAAGATCCGCAGCCAAAATTTTTTCCGGATATCAATATTTTTGAACTATTATATGGCTCTTGATTAAGAATAAAATCTTTAATTTCATTACCCTTTTCATCATATCTCAATTCAAAAAATAAGTTTTTTCCTAACCCTGTTCTTTTAATAGTTTTTAAGAACTGTTTTGGAATAATCATATCCGTATCAATATTTACAATAGGTAAATATGCAGGAACACTTTTTATGGATATAAATTTTTGCATTTAACTTTGATATTTTCTAACGTCATCAAGATTTCCTGATATAGCTGCTGCTGCTGCCATTCCAGGACTAACTAAATGAGTTCTTCCTCCACGACCTTGTCTACCTTCAAAATTTCTATTAGAAGTAGACGCACATCTTTCTTCTGGTTTCAATTTATCGGCATTCATTGCTAAACACATTGAACAACCTGGCTCTCTCCATTCAAAGCCTGAGTCAATAAAAATCTTATCTAGTCCTTCTTGTTCAGCTTGCTGTTTAACTAATCCTGATCCTGGTACTACCATTGCTTCAATATGAGACGCTTTCTTCTTATCCTTTAATATTTTTGCTGCTTCTCTTAAATCTTCAATTCGTCCATTAGTACAGCTACCAATGAAAACTTTATCAATCTTTATATCTTTTGCGGCAGTATCAGGCTTTAAACCCATATATTTTAGAGATCTTTCAATTGAATTTTTTTTATCTAAATCTTTTTCATTTTTTGGATTAGGAACTTTACCTTCAATAGTAATTACATCTTGAGGAGAAGTGCCCCATGTCACCATTGGTATAATTTCTTCAGCTTTTAAATTAACTTCTTTATCAAATATTGCATCTGAGTCTGATTTTAAATTTTTCCAGTTTTCTAATGCTTTGTCCCAATTGTCTTTTTTTGGAGACATTGGTCTATCTTTTAAATAATCAAAAATTTTTTGATCAGGTTCAATAAGCCCCGCTCTTGCGCCTCCTTCGATAGTCATATTGCAAATTGTCATTCTTTGTTCAACACTTAAAGATGATATTAGGGTACCGGAATATTCAACTACACAGCCAGTACCTCCGGCAGTTCCAATTTTTCCAATAATTTGTAAAATTACATCTTTTGAAGTTACTCCAATAGGTAGTTTGCCGCTTACATTTATTCTAAAATTTTTTGCTTTTTTTTGAACTAATGTTTGTGTTGCTAAAACATGTTCAACTTCAGATGTTCCGATTCCAAAAGCTAACGCTCCAAAAGCTCCGTGTGTTGCAGTATGACTATCACCACATACAATTACTGTACCAGGTTGGGTAAAGCCTTGTTCTGGACCAATTATATGAACAATGCCTTGTCGTTTGTCGCCCATTCCAAAAAGTTTAATTCCAAATTCTTTACAATTAGTTTCTAAAGTATCAACTTGTATTTTAGACTCTATATCATCTATTCCTTTACTCCTATCAGTTGTCGGTACGTTATGATCGGCAACCGCTAATGTTAAAGTTGGTTGTCTTACTTTTCTATTTGAATTTCTTAAACCTTCAAAAGCTTGTGGACTTGTAACTTCATGTATTAGATGTCTATCAACAAATAATAATGCAGTACCATCTTCTTGTTGATGAACTAAATGTTCATTCCAAATTTTATCGTAAAGAGTTAATGGCATTGAAAAAAAAATTATTTTTTTTCTTCTGAGCTTTCTTTTTTAGGTTCTTCGGAACCTTCTTTTTTGGTAGGCTCAGATTTAGTTTCTACTTTTTTAGTTTCTTGTTTTTTTTCATCTACTTGAGAATCGATTGGAGCTAAAACTTCTTCTTTTGGAGTTTCAGATTTAACATCAACTTCTATTCCTATATTCTTTCTAATCTTTTCTGCAATTCTTGCAGATTTTCCAGTTCTATCTCTTAAATAATACAATTTTGCTCTTCTTACATCTCCTGATCTTGTAACTTTAATCGAGTCAACGATTGGACTATATAATGCAAAAGTCCGTTCAACACCTTCTCCAAAAGAAATTTTTCTAACAGTAAAAGATGAATTTATATCTCGACTTTTCTTTGCAATACAGACACCTTCAAAGTATTGAATTCTATCTCTTTTTCCCTCTGTAATTCTTACTCCAACTTTAACAATATCTCCTGGATAAAATTCTGGCAATTTCTTTTCCGCCTGAATTTTTTTTACATTCATATTGTTAATTTCTTCGATATTCTTCATTGCAATATTTATCAATTTAATTCTTTTTATATTTTTGCCATAAATCTGGCCTTCGGTCGCGTGTTATAGCCTCAGATTGAGACAAACGCCAGTCTTTAATTTTAGCGTGATCGCCTGATAATAAGACTTCTGGAACACCTTTTTCCTCCCAAATTTGAGGTTTTGTATACTGAGGATATTCTAATAACCCATTTTCAAAACTTTCATTTTTTTTTGATGAGTCATTTCCTAAAACTCCAGGTAACAATCTAAGAATGCTATCAATTATCACAACAGCTGCGGACTCTCCTCCAGACAAAATAAAATCTCCAATGCTTATTTCTTCAATATTTCTTGTAGACAACAGTCTTTCATCGACACCTTCAAAGTGACCACATATCAAATTTATTGATTTTTCTTTTGAAAGTTCTTTTGCAAGTTTTTGATCAAATTTTTTACCTTTTGGAGATAAATAAAAAATTCTACTGTTATCTTTTAAATTTTTATCAATAGATCTTGCTAAAATATCGGCCTTCAAAAGCATTCCCGCTCCACCTCCAAACGGGGTATCATCAACAGTTTTATGTTTGTCCTCTGCAGCATCTCTAATATTCACAACTTTTAAATTCCATATTTTTTTTTCTAATGCTTTTCCATAAAGACCCTTTGATAAAGGTCCAGGGAAAAACTCTGGATATAAAGTAAATATTTGTGCCTGCCACATAAATTATTTTGTTTCCTTTGGTGCTTCTGCTTTTTTAGCTTCTTCCTTTGGTGCTTCTACTTTTTTAGCTTCTTCCTTTGGTGCTTCTGCTTTTTTAGCTTCTTCCTTAGGTGCTTCTGCTTTTTTAGCATCTTCCTTAGGTGCTTCACCAGAAGGTGCAGCTTCATCTTTTTTCTTTCTATCTTTTTTTGGAATTGCTTTCTGAGGATTATTTCCTTTAGCTGGCATTGGCATTAATTGATTTTCTCCAAGTATTCTAGAAACTCTAATTGTAGGTTGTGCTCCTTGTCCTAACCAATATTTAATTCTATCTATTTCTAATCCAACTCTTTCTTTTTTATCTTTTGGTAACAGTGGATTAAAAAAACCAAGTTTTTCTATAAATCTTCCATCTCTTGAAAATCTACTATCTGCAACAACTATTTTGTATACCGGTCTCTTTTTCGTCCCACCCATTGACAATCTTAACTTTAACATTTTATTCCTTTCATTATTTTAATTGATTAAAAAGCTCTGGCGGTATTCCTTTGTCAGTCATACCTTTCAGATTTCCTTTTGACATCTTTTTCATCATTTCAGACATCATTTTAAATTGCTTAAGCAATTTATTGATAGTGGCTGTATCTGTTCCAGAGCCATTAGCAATTCTTTTCTTTCTAGATCCATTAATGATTTTTGGATCTTCTCTCTCTTTTTTAGTCATAGATAATATTATTGCCTCATTTTGAGTTATAATTTTTTCGTCTACTCCTGCTGCATCCATTTGAGATTTAATTTTAGAAACGCCGGGTAAGAAAGACATAACACCCTCAATTCCTCCCATTTTTTTCATCTGCCTAAGTTGAGTTAAATAGTCCTCTAATGAAAATTGTCCTTTTTTTAAATTTTCTTCAGCTTTTTTAATATTTTCTTCTCCAAGATCCTGGGCGGCCTTTTCGACTAAAGAAACAACATCTCCCATGCCTAATATTCGGTTTGCAATACGATCCGGATGAAATACTTCAATATTATCTATTTTTTCTCCGATCCCTAAAAATTTTATTGGTACTTGAGATACATATTTCATACTAACAGCCGCTCCACCTCTTGCGTCACCATCGGCTCTAGTTAAAATAATTCCAGTTAGATTTACTGTATTTTTAAATTCTTTTGCAACTTCAGCGGCCACTTGGCCTGTAAGAGAATCTGCAACAAGAAATGTTTCTGTTGGTTTAATTATACTTTCTATTTGCTTTATCTCACTCATCATTTGAAGATCAATTTGAGTTCTTCCTGCAGTATCAAATAAAATTATTTCTGCTCCATTTAAGTTAGCAGCACTAATTGCTCTCCTGCAGATATCTGCTGGCAATTGGCCTTCAATCACTGGCAATGTCATTATATTATTTTGCTCGCCTAAAGATTTTAATTGTTCTTGTGCAGCTGGTCTGTAAACATCAAGACTAACCATCATTATTTTCTTTTTTTTATCTTTTTCCAAAAATTTAGCTAGTTTAGCTGTCGTGGTTGTTTTTCCTGAACCCTGAAGTCCTACTAACATCATAGGAACAGGTGGAACAGCATTTAAATTTATCTCTTCATTTTTTTCACCAAGTAACTTTACTATTTCATCATAAACTATTTTAATAACCATTTGGCCGGGTGAGGTAGATCTAATTATTTCTTGACCTAGAGCTTTTGGTTTAACACTTTCGATGAAATTTTTAGCCACATTTAGAGATACATCCGCCTCTAAAAGAGCTTGTCTTATACCTCTAAGCCCTTCATCAACTTGTTTTTCATCAAGCGATGGTGCTTTTTTTAGAGAAGAAAAAACTTCTTCAAATTTATTTGTCAAATTTTCAAACATATTTTCATCCAGCAGCTATCGCACCAGTGGGCGAACCCTCGCTGACTGGTGTCGATCTCTTTGTTACCAAAGACACCGCAAATTGCTTATTTTGCGGAAACTGCGATAAACTATAATAGAGCTTCAAAAAGTCAATAAATAAGTTAAGTATTATTATATGGAATTCAAAGCTTTTAAAATGGATGGTTTAGGTAATGATTTTGTTATCATTGATAGAAGAAAAAATTCAATTTCTATTGTTAAAGAAAAAATTGTTGAGTTAGGAAAAAGAGATAATATTGGTTTTGACCAGTTAATATTCCTTGATGAGATAGATCCTCAGGCTCCTAATTATATTCCCATAACAATATTTAATTCTGATGGTGAAGAAGTTGAAGCTTGTGGCAATGGAAGTAGATGTGTTGCAAAACTTATATGTGATGAAAAAAAAATTAAGCATGCTGCAGTACTAGCTGGTAATAGAGTTTTAAAAGCTCAAAAAATTTCTGAAAATAATGTTAGAATTGTAATGGGTAATCCTATTTTTAGTTGGCAAAAAATTCCTTTATCGAAAAATATAGATTGTAAAAATATAAACCTAAAAATTGGAAACGAAGAATTTAAAAATGGTTATGCATTAAATGTAGGAAATCCACATATAGTTTTTTTTGTTGATGACTGTTATAAATATGACTTAAAACAAATTGGACCATTAATTGAAAACCATGAATTATTTCCAGAAAAAATAAATGTTACATTTGCTCAAATAAAAGAGAGTAATAATATCTTAGTAAATGTTTGGGAACGTGGAGCTGGACAAACTAAAGCATGTGGAACAGCTGCCTGTGCAACAGGAGTTGTAGCTTTCGAAAAAAAAATTGCTGGTAAAAACAACAATATTCATTTCAAAGAGGGTTTTTTAAATATTGAATATGATGGAATTATTTCTATGACAGGTCCTGTTTCGGATATTAAGGAAATTAAAATAAAATTATAATGGGTATTTTTGAAAAATTTAAATTAGGTTTTAAAAAAAGTGCCTCTACTTTTGCTTCTGGGCTTAAGGAAATAATTGTAAAAAAAGAAATTGATGACAAAACACTAGATGAAATTGAGGAGTTTTTGATACAATCTGATGTGGGTATTATTGCATCAGAAGAAATTAAAAAAATAATTGCAGAAAGAAAAATTGATCCAAATAAAAATAAAGTTGATGAAATTAATTCAATTCTAAGAAAATATATAATTGATTTAATGTCTCCACTAGAAAAAAACCATTTTTTTGCAAATAAAACTGACTTAAATACAATTCTTGTTTCTGGTGTTAATGGAGTTGGAAAAACAACTACAATTGGAAAATTAGGAAAAATTTTAAAATTTAATGGTAATAAAGTTATTTTTTCAGCATCTGATACTTTCAGAGCTGCAGCAATTGAACAGTTGGAAAACTGGGCTAAAAAAATAGATGTAAATATAATTAAATCCGCACAGGGTTCTGATCCTGCTTCTGTTGCATTTAAAGCTGTTGATCAAGCAATTAAGAACAAATTTACTCATGTGATTATAGATACCGCTGGAAGATTACAAAATAAAAAAAATTTAATGGAAGAATATAAAAAAATTGCAAATGTTACCAAAAAAATTGATCCTAATGCTCCTCACGAAGTATTATTAGTTTTAGATGCAACTTCTGGGCAAAATGTAATAAATCAAGTGGAGGAATTTAATAAAATAATTCCAATAACAGGTTTAATAATGACTAAACTTGACGGAACTGCAAAAGGTGGAATTTTAATAGCTGTAGCTAAGAAATATAAATTACCAATTGTTGCTTTAGGTCTAGGTGAAAAAGAGGATGATTTACAAATTTTTGAAGCAGAAAAATTTGCAGATGCTTTTATCAGTACAAACTAACTTAACTGTTCTACAAAATTTTCAATAGAATTGATCAGATCCTGATTATACTCCATCATATGATCATCAAAATCGTTAAAATAACTATATTTTGGTTTATTAGCATTTTCAAAAATAGTCTTTCCCATTGAAAATGGTACAATTTTGTCTTTTTTTCCATGCATTACCAAAACTGGAAAATTAATATTTTTAATTTTTTTTAAGTTTTCGTATTTATCTTTTAATAATAAATTTATTGGTAAAAATGGGTAATATTTTTTAGCTAATTTTGTCATTGATGTGAATGGTGACTCTAGTATTATTCCAGATAGTTTGAAGTTTTGACTCATATCTATGGCAATCGCAGTACCTAAAGATTCTCCATACAGAATTATATCTTCGTCCCTTACTCCGTTTTGATTTAACCATTTTTTTGACTCATTGGCATCTTTATACAAGCCAAACTCACTAGGTTTGCCAGCGTTTCCACTAAATCCTCTATAGGCAACAATAAGATAGTTTAGATCTAGATTTGAAATTTCGTTAAGTTTGTAAATTCTATTATCAAGTCTACCTGCATTTCCATGAAAAAAAAGCAAAGTTTTGAAGTTTTTATTTTTTTTATGATACCATCCAATTAAATCATTATCTGATTTTACATAAATTTTTTTAATTTTGTGATTTAGGTCTTTTTCATTCAAATAATTATCAACTGAGGGATGATAAAGAAGTTTTCTTTGTAAGAAATAAATTGAGACAGCAGTAACAAAATAAATTACAAAAACTAGAATAAATATATAATTTAAATTCATTCTTTTTTTTCAGCTTAAAAATATTTAATTATTTTTTATCAAAAAAAGTTTCATATATCATAAGAGTGATAGCTATTCCCATAATGATATAAACTGGAAGTACGTCTAGAAAAGTTATCATTGGAGACCTGGTTAATGTAGTTGCTAACCCTATCAAAAAGAAAAGGGAAAATGATATTCCAATTATTGAAATTAATTTATTCATTATGCTCCTCTGATTTTGTCTCTAACCATCTAGCAGTACTTAAAAACCTATGGTCGTCATATTTGGCACCTACCATTTGAATTCCTAATGGTAAATTATTTTCCCCTTGAAGTAAAGGAAGAGATATTGAAGGAGTGCCTAGAAATGACCAAACTCTATTAAAATCCGCTGAACCTGTACTTTTAAGACCTTTGTCAGCTACACCAGTGCTTGATGGTGTAAGTACAGCGTAGTAATCTTCAAAAACTTCTTTGTAAGAATCATAACTTCTCTTCATAAAGTCTATAGCTTCTGCATACTCCTTCGCTGAGTGCTTCATTCCATTTTGAATAGCATTTATCATTTCTTTTGAGAGTTTTTTTCTGTAATTTTTATAATAATCGCTAAAATTATTCGCTAAATCCACTTCATGAATTAATTTATGATATTTCGATATTCTTTCAAAATAGGATGGTGTATCAAAAATTTCTATATTTTTTTTAAATGATTTAATAAAAAATTCAAAAGACTCTCTAGACTTCTTATCAACCTTATTCCAACTTTTTGTTTTATAAAAAATAAACTTCGGTTCATAAATTGGGTCTTTCAAGCATTCAGTTAATAAATGTTCTGAAGAATAATGCACTGAATCATCATCATAAGAGTCTTTTTTAATCAAAATTTTTGCTAATAGTGCAACATCCTCAACTTTTTTTCCAAAAACACCAATATGATCTAGTTTAGAGGAAGTTCTAAGTACACCGTTTCTAGATATGAGGCCATATGAAGGTTTATATCCAACAACCCCACAATAAGATGCTGGTCTGATAATAGATCCCCCAGTCTGAGATCCAATAGAAAGTGGTGCCATAAGAGATGCTATTACTGCTGCTGATCCACTAGAGGATCCACCTGGTGTTCTATTGTAATCATGGGGATTTCTTGTTTTTGGGGGGCTTAAAAAAGCTAATTCTGATGTAGCTGTTTTGCCCATTATTAAAGCACCAGATGATTTTAGTAAATCTACAATTTCTGCATTTTGAGATGCTGATTTTCCTTTTCTTAAAGGGGTTCCGCATTCAGTAGGCATATCATAAGTACCAACAATATCTTTTAAGGCAACTGGAACCCCATGCAAGGGTCCAAGAGCATTACCAGATTTCCTAAACTCATCAGACTCTTGAGCTTTTTCTAATAATATTTTTTCATCGAAGTGAGCCCAAGCTTTAATATCTTTTTCGAATTTTTTAATTCTCTCTATATATAATTTGCAAACTTCTACGGATGTTATCTCTGCATTTTTGATTTTTTCTACAATTTGACGTACGGATAAATTAAAAATATCCATGTTAGTCTGCAAATAGTTTTTCAGGTAACCACAAAGCAATCTCAGGATAAATATACATTAAAACCATTGCGAATATAACAATGCCTAAGAATGGAATTATTCCTTTAAAAATTTCCATTAATTCTACATTTTGTGATTGAACACCTTTAAGATAATAAGCTGACATTGCCATGGGTGGGGTTAAAAAAGATGTTTGAAGGTTTAAGGCAATTAACATTGCAAATAAATATGGGTTGACACCAAAAAATTCGACTAAAGGTAAAAAAATTGGAACGAAAATTATCAAAATCTCTGTCCATTCTAAAGGCCATCCTAATAAAAAAATAATTAATTGTGTCAAAACTAAAAATTGCCATGGCGCCATGTCAATCGATTTGAAAAAATGTTCAAAAACCTCATGTCCTCCTAAATAAGAAAAAACAGATGCAAATGTCCAAGAACCTACAAACAACCACATAATCATAGCTGAAGTTTTTGCTGTAAGAAAAACTGCATCTTTGAAATTGTCCCATTTTAATGTTTTGTAAAAAAATGCTAGTACAATTGAACCAAAAGCACCTACAGCAGCTGCTTCTGCTGGAGTAGCCAAGCCTGCTAAAATAGTGCCTAATACAAGTAATATTAACGTAAAAAGAGGAACAAATGATACGAAAACCTCTTTAATAATTTTTCCTATCGGAGGTATTTCCTCTTTACTTGGTTTAGGAGCAACCTTAGGATTTATAATTGCCAATGATACAGAATATAAAATATATAGAAATGCTAGTAGAAGACCTGGAAATATTGCAGCTGCAAACAGTCTCAAAGGAGATAGTTGAGCAATTACAGAATAAACTATTAACATAATACTTGGTGGAATAAGTATTCCAAGACATCCTCCTGCACAAATTACTCCGGATGCGAATTTTTTGTCGTATCCAGCTTTTATCATAGCTGGCCATGCCAATAATCCCATTAGAGTAACAACAGCACCAATAATCCCAGTTGCTGTTGAAAATAGCGCACAAGTTATAAGAGCTGCCACAGCCATTGAGGCAGGAAGTTTATGTGAAGCTAGTCTGATAGCAAAAAATAATCTTGATACTATTCCTGCTCTTTCTACTAAATATCCCATGAACAAAAATAAGGGCACAGCAGTCAAAACATTATTATCCATAACCGTGTAAGTGTTTTGAACAAACAATTTAAAAATTCTATTATCAAACAAATGTTCCATCAACGCCCAATCAAAATAAGCGTAATACCCAAAACCTATACCTACTGCCATTAATGTAAAAGCAATAGGGAATCCTAATAATACTGCACCTAAAAAGAATACGAGCATAATCATAGCTACTGCTGGATCAGGTATATAGAAATACATGACGTTACTTTCCTTGTTTCTTTATTAGCAATTGTTCTGTCTCCATAGAAACAATAATTCTCTCTGGCCACTGTTTTTCTTTAATGCAAATTAAGCATTTCATTACTTCACTGATACCCTGTAAAGTTAAAAAAAATCCTGAAAGTGGAATTAATGACTTTGCCATATAAATTTGTATTTGGGCAGGGCTACTCCAACTTGTTTCTTGTACACGCCATGCTAAGGCAGCGTAATCATAACCATAAAACGTTAAAGCAATTACACCTGGGAAAAAAAATAAGAAATATAAAACTAAATCTAATCTTGCTTGTTTAGTTGGTTTCATCAATCTATACAATACATCTCCTCTTACATGTGCCTCTGTAGCCAAAGTGTATGCACCAGCCATCATAAATATTGCACCATACATTTGAAGACTAAAATCAAAGTTCCATAAGGTCGGCTTATTGAATGCATATGCCATTACTACTTCATAACAAGTTCCGAGACATAAAATAAGTATGCACCAAGAAAATGATTTACCTACTTTAATGCTAAGTTGATCAATAAAATTTATGTATTTTTTCATAAAGACTTAAACATACAACACAATAGAAATTAGTCTAAAAAAAAATGGGGGTTATAATAAACCCCCATTTTCTATAATATTTTAAAATATTTAAATCTTTACGTCGCCTAAAGATCCAAACTCATTCTCATAAGCCAACCTGTAGTTTGGTTGGTTCATAAGAAGATATTTCATTACTGTTTTTGCATATTTCTTCTGTGAATCTACAATTTTCTTGAAGAATGGATCTTTCGCAGAAAATTCACCCACTACTTTATCCCATCCTTTCAATTGTTCAGAAAGAATTGCATCAGAAGTCTGATAAACATTAACCTTATGCTCATTCATCAACTTGCTTAAATCTGCAGAATAACGAACTAAAGCTTTAAAGTAGTTATCACTATTTGCACTACCAGCAGCGTACTTTAAAATTGCTTGGTGTTTTGGTGATAAACTATTTAGTCTTTTCTTATTGATACAAATTTCAAACATCTCCTGAGATTGGTGAAAACTTCCTAAATGATAATGCTTGGATACATCCTGCATACCAAATTGTGAGTCTGATGTTGGGTTATTAAACTCTGCAGCATCAATAAGACCAGTCTTCATAGCTGGTTGTATTTCTCCACCTGGAAGTTGTCTTACCACCATACCCATTGCTGTAAGGACGTTCGTAGCCAATCCAACGGTTCTATATTTCATACCTGTTACATCAGAAACGTTTGTCACATTTTTCTTAAACCATCCAAAAGGCTGCGCTGGCATTGGCATATGGAAGTAACCTACATAGTCGAAGCCAACTTTTTTCAAAGTTTCTTCGTACAAAGCTCTACCTCCGCCGTATTCGATCCAACCCATTACTTCTTGGGATGATAATCCGTAAGATGGACCAGTTCCGAACAATGAAGCAGCTGGATTTTTACCATACCAATATGCTGTAACCCAATGTCCCATGTCTAGTGTACCATCGCTTACTGCTTGACCAATTTCAGATGTTTTCACAACTGAGCCAACTGGTTGCAAGTCAATTTTGAGTTCTCCTCCTGACATTTCTTCAACCATTCTTGCATAGTCGCCTGCCATTTCAAAAAAGATGTTTGCACCGCTTGGCCATGCCGCTTGCATTTTTAGCGTAACTTTTTTTCCTCTCGCGCCAAAGCCACCCCCTTGCTGGTCACAACCTGCTAAAAAAGCACCTCCAGCTATCACAGCACCGGCAGTAGCAGCTTTCTTAAAAAATTTACGTCTTGAAGTAATTAAAGACTTCGCTGACTTCTTTTTTTTAATCATGATTTATTTCTCCTCTTAGTTAATTAACTTGATAATTAAATCACATATGTTTTTCTGAGTCCCGTGCTAATTAGTCTAATTCTAAATTATTTACAACTAAGAGTAGTATAATTAATTTAAATCGAATATTTTTCCAGGATTCATAATATTATTTGGATCAATGGTTCTTTTAATGGATTTCATTAGAGGTAAATTATCTGCGTGTTGTTGCATTAAGTATTTTTTTTTATGCAGTCCAATTCCATGTTCTCCGGTAATTGTTCCCTCAGACTCGAGACTTTTTTTAATCAAGATATCATTAAATTTTTTAATTTTTTCATATGCCTCTTTTTTTGAAGGATCATATGGAAGCATAACATGGAAATTTCCATCGCCTAAATGACCAACCATTGGACCTCTTAATCCAAGTTTTTTAACCTCGGTCTCTGCGAACTTAACACATTCAGTAATTTTAGAAATTGGAACACAAATATCAGTTGTGTATACCCTTCCATTGTTAATAAGTGCTTTAACAGAATACCAAGCATCCCATCTTGCTCTCCACATTTTATTTCTTTTTTCTAATGTGTCGGCCCATTTAAAATCACTACCACCATTATTTTTTGAAAGTTCATCTACAATTTTAATTTGCTCTTTGTTTGAAATTTCATCTCCATGAAACTCGAAAAATAATGTAGGTAAAGGTTTTACATCTTCTAATTTTGAATAATTAATACTTATATCCATTTGATCTTTATTAAGCATTTCAATTCTTGCTATAGGTATACCATATTGAATTACTTCTTGTGCTGTCTTAACTGCATTTTCTAGTTCTTGAAATTGACAAACTGCACTTATTATATTTTCTGGAATTGGTGATAATCTTAATTGGATCTCTGTAATAATTCCTAATGTCCCTTCTGATCCGATAAATAAATTTGTTAAATTATATCCTGCAGAAGTTTTTTTTGCTCGACCTCCAGTATTGATAATATCTCCATTCGGCAAAATAACTGTTAAACCTGTTATTACTGATTTCATAGTGCCATATTTAACTGCCATCGTTCCTGACGCAGAAGTGGATGCCATTCCACCAATGGCTGCATTTGCACCTGGATCAATTGGAAAAAAAACACCATCTTCTCGAAGATATTCATTTAACTGTTCTCTGGTCACGCACGCCTGAACTCTGCAATCAAAGTCTTCTGTATTTACAACTAAAACTTTATTCATTTTTTCGAGTGAGATTGTTATACCTTTATCATTACCTACCGCATGCCCTTCTAAAGAAGTTCCAGTTCCAAATGGAACTACGGGGACTTTATTTTCATTACACAGCTTTAATATTTGAGAAACTTCCTCATTAGTTTCGGGAAAAACTACTGCCTGTGAAAGCACAGGATCATATGTATCTTCTCCTCTAGCATAATTTGCTCTTGTTGATTCAGATTGAGAAAATCTACTATTAAGAATCTTTTTAAGCTGATTTTGAAGATTTAAATTCATTCAAATATATTATTAAAAAATAAATAAAAAATATATGACTAATTAACCAAGCATTTTTTTAATATTTTCAATTGCCTGAGAAATATTGTCTTGCGATGCAGCAAAACTAAACCTTACATAATCTTTAGCTTTTTTGCCAAACGAAGTTCCTGGTACTATTGCAACTCCAGCTTCATGAAGGCATCTTTTTGAAAATTCTTCTCCATTCATTCCTGTTTCCCTAATATTTGGGAAAGCATAAAATGCACCACCAGGCAAAACACATTCTATACCTTTAATGCTATTTAATCCTTCACAAATTAGTTTTCTTCTCTTTGTAAATTTTTCCATCATGAAGTTTATAGAGTCATCTGGGCCATCAAGGGCGGCAATACCACCGAATTGAATAGCAGCGTTTACGCATGAATGATTGTTCACACAAAACTTTATTACTTGTTCAATAAGTTTTTCAGGCCAAACAGCCCATCCTAAACGCCAGCCGGTCATTGAGTAGGCTTTACTCCATCCATCTAGTACAATTAATCTGTCATATAAATACGGATAATCAAAAAAAGATGGCATTTTTTTTCCATCAAAAATTTGTCTACAATAAATTTCATCACTTAAAATAGCAACATTTGGAAATTTTTTTAATCCCTCTGCCAGTTCATCTATTTTATTTTTTTCAGTAAATGCTCCTGTTGGATTATTGGGATTGTTTAATATTATTAGTCGAGTATTTTCGTTAATTAATGACAATATTTTTTTTGGATTTATAGAAAAATCTTTGTTCTCAAGCATATCTATCGGAACTGCTTTTGCTCCTGTATAATTTATCATCGACTCGTATATTGGAAAACCTGGATCAGGATATATGATTTCTGCACCTGGTTCTCCAAACAATGTTATTGCATAGTACATTGTTGGCTTTCCTCCAGGCATAATAATTACTCTTTCTGGGTCAATTTCTGCGTTATAAAGTTTTTTGATTTTTCTTGTAACAGCTTTTCTACACTCAATTATTCCATTTGGCAGAACATATCCGTGATGACCTTCATCTAAGGCTTTTTTTGCTGCATCTACAACATGTTTGGGTGATTTAAAATCTGGCTGACCTACGCTTAAATGAATTATTTTCTTTCCATCGGCTTCTAGTTTTTTTGCCTCAGCTAAAATTTTAAAAGCAGTTTCTGTCCCAAGTTTTTCAATATTTTTTGCGAGTCGCATTTTATTTTCTATATATTATTTTTGATGAATCAATTTCTTTAAGATTCTTACAGCCCATCAACACCATATTTCTTCTAATTTCATCTTGCATGTTTTGAAGTAGTTTCTCAACTCCTTTTTGGCCACCGGCTGCTAAAGAAAATAGAAACATTTTACCAAAGCTGCATGCTTTGGCTCCAGCTGCTAAAGCTTTTAATACATGAGTTCCTCTTCTAACTCCTCCATCTAGTATAATTTCTAATTTATCACCAACTGCATCAGAGATTGCTTTTACTTGATCAAATGGTGATCTTGATCCATCTAATTGTCTTCCACCATGATTTGAAATCATTATAGCTGTGCAACCAATATCAATAGCTCTTTTTGCATCTTCTACTGACATAACGCCTTTTAATGCAAAAGGACCATTCCATTTTTTTACACAATACTCTGCATCTTTCCAGCTCATTGTTGGATCGTATTGCTCGTTAATATATTCCATTACTGACTTTGCAATATTTGTTCCTTTATCTGTTTTTTTGGCAACATTAGATAATTCAAATTTTTTATGAGTTAAATAATTAAACACCCACTCAGGTCGCATAATAAAACTCATTAAACTTTTAAAAGTTAGCTTTGGTGGTGTTGTAAATCCTGATCTATGATCTCTTTCTCTGTTTCCTGCGACGAGAGTATCCACGGTCAAACACATTGCATCAAATCCAGATCTTCTTGATCTTTCTATTAGATCGTCTGAGATTGATCGGTCTTTGTGAACGTATAACTGAAATAATTTTGGACCACTTGAGATATTAGATACTTCTTCAATAGTATTATTTCCCATAGATGACATGCTATAAAAAGTTCCAAATTTATCTGCGGCTCTTGCTGAGGCTATATCCCCATCATGATGATAAAGTCTTTGCATCGCTGCAGGGGAAAGAAAAATTGGCATATCAATTTTTCTCCCAAATAAAGTAGTTGATAAATCTGGTTTGCCAACGCTAGCAAGAATATTAGGAACTAAATCACAATCATTAAATGAATCTGTATTTCTTTTTAATGTAGACTCATCGTCTGCACCGCCATCAATGTAATGAAAAATTGGAGAAGGTAACTTTTTTTTAGCAAGTTCTCTAAAATCCTCAAAGTTGTAACAATTTTTCAAACTCACTATCTTCTAAATCTTAAATTATCTCTATTAAGATCGCTTATTTTAGTACAACCCATTAATTTCATGTCTCTTACTAATTCAGCCTTGTACTTTTCTATAGCTCTTTCAACACCTGCTTGCCCACCAGCTGCTAAAGCATAAAGATACAATCTTCCGCCAGAGCAAGCTTTTGCACCCAGTGATAACGCTTTAAGCATATGAGTTCCTCTATGAATTCCGCCTTCACAAATTACATCAAGCTTATCACCAACCGCATCAACAATCTCAGCAAGTTGATCGAAGGGTGATCTTGATCCATCAAGTTGTCTTCCTCCATGATTTGAAACCATTATTCCTGTGCATCCAATATCTACTGCTCTCTTTGCATCCTCAACACTCATTACTCCTTTAAGTGCAAAATGTCCTCCCCATTGAGCACAAAGCTTTTCTGCATCTTTCCAATTCATAGATTGGTCTAACATCGTAGAAAAATAATTTCCGATTGAAGTATTGGTATCAGTACCTTCTTTTACATAATCTTGGAGGTGAGGTAATTCAAACTTACCTTTGGTTAAATAATTTATTCCCCACATTGGCTTTACTGCAAAACTAAATAAACTAGCTAAAGTTAGTTTAGGAGGAGATGTAAAACCAGTCCTTAAATCTCTTTCACGATTTCCTCCTGTTATTGTATCTACTGTTAAAGCCATAACATCAAATTTTGCTGCTTTTGCTCTTTCCAAACAAGAATCATTTAAGCCTCTGTCTTTATGGAAATAAAACTGAAACATCTTTGGAGTATCAATCATGGAAGATATTTCTTCTACACTAACTGTAGCTAGGGCTGAAACACCAAACATAGTTTTGAACTTTTGTGCTGCTTTTCCAACTGCTCTTTCACCATCATAATGAAAAAGTCTTTGGAGTGCCGTGGGTGCAAGATAAAAAGGCAAATCTAATTTTTTACCGAATATTGTAGTTGATAAATCAACATCCTCAACTCCCCTTAAAACATTGGGAACTAAATCAACGTCATCAAAAGCGCTTGTATTTCTAGCGTAAGTTATTTCATCATCTGCAGCACCGTCAATGTAATGAAATATAGGTGATGGTAATTTTTTTTTTGCTAACTTTCTAAAATCACTAAAATTGTGACAATCATTTAAATTCATATAAAAACTTTTAAAACTTTTTGAGAAAATTAAACATATAACTATTTGCCCCAGGATTTTTATCTCCTAAACTTGCATTAGATATATGATTATAAGAAAAACCAAACTGACTTTCTTTTGGTAAATCAAGTGATAATTGAACTTCACT
The DNA here is from genome assembly GCA_902557385.1 of uncultured Pelagibacteraceae bacterium. Lineage (GTDB taxonomy): Bacteria > Pseudomonadota > Alphaproteobacteria > Pelagibacterales > Pelagibacteraceae > Pelagibacter. The sequence goes on along the minus strand of CACDZF010000002.1, from coordinate 55,939 downwards.
TTTAAATTCTACGGCATGTCCCAAATCTTTACCATCGCCTTGATTGTATATTCCTGGGGTAAAACTTGGCGTTATATTAATAGCACCAACTTTATACATTGCTTGCACACCAGTATAAAAATAGGTTGCATTATCTTGAGTTATCAAAGCTCCCGTAACAGGCGAAAGCGTACCTAAAAAACTTTCTCTTACGAGGTTTTCATTTTGATGTTGAAATCCGATTATTTGAGATCTTTTTCCATCGTCACTAAAATCGAACATTCCCGTAAAAATATTAAACTCATGTTCATTGTTCAAATTTTTTTTAACTTCTTCACTTTTTAAAGGTAAAGATATCAACAAAAAAATGTTAGCCAGAAAAAAATATTTTTTTATAAACTTTAAATTCATGTTTTAGTTTTCTATATTTTAAATATATCCTTAAATCTTTCGAAACGCTATTTTTTTAAGTATTATTGCACCTCCTAAAATAAATAACAATACTGGCAATCCCCATAGAATAAACGTTTTTTTATTAAAACTCGTATCATAAATAATCCATTCTCCATATTTATCTTTTAGAAATTCATAAATTTCTTTTTCACTCAATCCATTGTCAATTTTATTATTTATAAGAAGCTTTATGCTTAGAGCAAAATCAGATTGAGAGTCATAAATTGATTGTCCCTGACAAACTACACATCTTAAATTTTTTGAAATTTTTATTTTAAGTTGATCATTTTTTTCTGCAAAAGAAATAGAAAAAAAATTTAGCATAAAAAATAATATAAAAAATATTTTTAATTTTTTCATTTTACAATTGAATTAATTTGTTTTACCGACTCATCATTTAAATTCCCAATAAAAGTTTTTATTATTTTTTTATCTTTATTGATTAAAAAAGTTTCAGGTATTCCATAGCCACCAAATTCTATTGAAATTATTCCAGTCTTATCAGTTATAATAATAGAAAATGGATTTCCTAATTTGACCAAAAAGTCTTTTGCTTTTTTTGGGTTATCTTTATAATTTAATCCTATAAGTTTAATTGAAGAATTTTTTGCTAACTCCATTAACTGAGGATGCTCTTTTCGACAAGGAGCACACCAACTAGCCCATATATTTAAAAGATAATAATCACTTCCTTGAAATATTTCTTCAGACGTAATTTTTTGATTATTGAAAAGGTCTTCTGATACAAATTCTGATAATTGTTTATCTTGATTTTTTTCTGGTACATAAATACTTGAACCTTGTAAACTTTTAAATAATACAAAAAAACAAAAACTTAAAAAAAGTATTAATAAAATAATTAAAATTTTATTTCTCATATAACCTATTGTATAAACTTAAAATTCCTCCAATAGCCAACAACATGGTCGATATCCAAATCCATATCATGAATGGTTTAACTTGATATCTTACATTAAAATACTCATTTCCCTTAATCTTATTCATAACTAAAAATTCATCCTTAAATAAAGTTGTTTTAATATCTGCTTCACTAGTAACCACTAATGGTTGATCATAAATTCTTAATTCAGGTTTAAATAAAGAAATATTTTTTTTATCATCTTCAATTGTGAAATGAGCAATAACTGATTGATAGTTTTCCTTCTCTTTTTTTACTAAGGATTTAAAAAATATTTTTTCATTTTTAAAAGTAAACTTTTCTCCTACTTTTAAATTAAAGATTGCTTCGCTTGAAAAGACTCCATTAATCAAAATACTTAAAATTAATAAACTGAACCCGAAATGAGATATTTTTTTTGAAAAATTATATAATTCTTTAGAGAAAAAATCTTTAATTGTAACTATAAATAAATATAGAGACGCAGCTATTAAAAAAGTATTTATTAAATTTGTTTTCCCAATTTTTATAAAGATTAGGAAGGATATTATTAAAGAGATAAAAAAAAGTGTAATAAGTTGAAATTTATTTGTTATATTTTTTTCTTTAATCCATTTTAAATTAGGACCTACAGACATAAAAAGAAGAAAAAATATTAAAAATGGTATAATTAACTTATTATAAAATGGTGGGCCGACTGAAATTTTATGATCAGTTAAAACTTCTAAAAAAATTGGATACAAAGTTCCAATTAAAACAACAGATAAAAAATACATCAAAAACCAATTGTTAACTATAATTGAAACCTCCTTACTAAAAAAATGAATTTTTATATAATCTTTTTGCTTTTCCTTATTAAAAATAAAAAAAATAATTAAAGAAACAGTTATTAAGAAAAATAAAAAACATAAAATAAAAATACCTCTAGTTGGATCATTTGCGAACGTATGCACAGAATTTAATATTCCTGATCTTACTAAAAATGTTCCACACATACTTAAAGTAAAAGTTGCTATTGATAAAATGATAGTCCAAGACTTTAAAAGCTCTCTTTTTTCAAGAACTAAAACACAATGAAGTAATGCGGTTAAACAAAACCATGGCATTAATGATACATTCTCGACTGGATCCCAAAACCAAAAGCCTCCCCATCCTAGTTCATAATATGCCCAAATTGAACCAACCATAATTCCAATAGTTAAAAAAATCCAAGAAATTAAAATCCAAATTTTAATATTTTTTGCCCAATCTTTTGAAATATAGTTTTCAATTACAGCAGCGAGTGTTGCGGAAAAAATTAATGAAGAGCCTACATAGCCTACATATAAAATGGGAGGGTGAATTGCTAAAGCTGGGTCTTGTAAAATTGGATTAAGACCCAATCCTTCAATGGGTATAGGAAATAAAAAATTAAATGGGTTTGATGTTGCTAAAACAAATATAAAAAAACCAATAATAATTATCTGTTGAAAAGTTACAGTTAAAATTCTGTACCTTTTTAATTCGTTTTTTGAATTAATTAAGAATAAAAACAAAAATAAAGTTAAAACTAATAACCAAAGTAGTAAACTTCCTTCATGATTGCCCCATGTCCCAGAAATTTTGTAAAAAATAGGTTTATTTGTATGAGAGTTATTAAAAACTGTTTCGTTACTAAAATCAGATGTAATAAAACAAATAATTAAACTAGTGAAACTAATTATTACAAAAAAAAGTTGTAAAGATGATATTAAAAAAATCCGCTGATCAATAGTTTTTAATTTATAACTTTTTAAAGATAGAAAAAAAATTAAAACTGAGGCAATCAACCCCATAACTAAAGAATAATAACCAATATGATTAAAGAACAATTTATTTTTCTCCCAAGGCTTCTTTTACTTCTGGTGGCATATAATTTTCATCGTGCTTTGCCAGAATTTTAACTGCCCTTAAATAATTTTTGTCTTGTAAAAATCCTTCTGCTACAACACCTTTGTTTTCAGAAAATAAATTTGGTATAGATCCAGAATAGCTGACATTGATCTCGTTTTTAAAGTCAGTTACTATAAAATTAATCTTTTCAGAATTAATAATTATAGATTTATTTTTTACCATTCCTCCAACTCTAATTTTTTTAGTGTCAATTTCTTCTAAATTTTTAATATCGGTAGGTGAAAGAAAAAAAACTACGTCTTTCTCTAAAGATTTAAGAATTAAATAAACAGATAAAATTATAGATAAAACGAGTGCTATTAAAAATAATATTCTTAATTTAACTTTTTTAACCATTTTTAGGATTTAAAGTTAAATTTTTGTAATAACAGATTTTAGAAGTATCTCTTTATTTATTTTTTGTTCTCTTAAAGAAGCCGTTTTAGCTTCGCTTAATGAACCAAATTTAGCAATATATTTTTTTTGTTCTTTTAAAAGCTGAAGTTTTGTTACTAAGTATAATGATGCAAAACTTACAAGTGTAAATATAAAAGCTGACCAAACATATGGACCATATCCGTTCATTGAAATTATTTCATTGATCATAATCTATCTAATCCTTTATTCTTAATCTTTATCATTTCAGTATTAAATTTCATCAAAAAAATCAACAAAGAGAATAGGGCAAATGCCGCAGTCATAATCCCTAATGGTATTAACATAGACGAATGAATAGTTGTTTCGCCTATAATTTTTAATGATGGACCCTGATGTAAAGTATTCCACCAATTAACTGAAAACTTTATTATTGGGAGATTAATTGCTCCAACTATTACAATCAAAGAGCTTATTTTAATAACAGTGTTTTTATTTTCTATGATTTTCCATGACAATAAATACATAAAATAAAATAAGGCTAAAATTAACATAGAAGTTATTCTTGCATCCCAAGCCCACCAAGTTCCCCATGTTGGTTTTCCCCATATTGATCCAGTGATTAAAGCAATTATATTAAAAATAAATCCTGATGGAGCTAAGCTTTTCGATACTAAATAAAATTTTTTATTTTTAAAAATAAAAGTTCCTACTGATAAAAATGTCATCATTGAAAATATACCGAGAGCCATCCAAGCGGCAGGCACATGAACATACATAATTCTTACTGAATGACTTTGCTTATAATCCTCTGGAGACAGAAAGAGGGACTCACTTAAACCTATTGCTAATACAATCATAAATAAAACAAACACATACCTTGTTGATCTTGAGGTAATTTGAAACAATTTTCCTAAGTTAAAGAAATTAAACATCTTGAGATTATATATATTAACAAAGAGGATTTTTTAATTATTATTTAAAAAAAATTCCGATCAAGAATGCTGAGGGAGAAAATAATTAAAGGAAACGAATGCATTCCTGATCAGAATATAATTGATATTAAAAAAATGTTATGTCTAAGGTTTGCGGTAAATGTGTTAAAAAAGTGACTTAATTCTAGTTAGATGGCTTAAAATAAGTTGATCCTTTTCTTCCTGAAAATATCTCATTAATCAAAGGATGCTTAATTGGTTCATCAGAGTCATCATTAAGCAAGTTTTGTTCTGAAACATAGGCCTCGTAGGTTATTTCATCATTTTCTGCAAGCAAGTGATAAAATGGCTGATCTTTTCTTGGTCTTACATTCTTAGGAATTGACTGATACCATTCTTCAGAATTATTAAATTCAAAGTCTACGTCATATATAACGCCTCTAAAATCGAAGTGTTTATGTTTTACAACGTCTCCTATTGAAAATTTAGCTTTTTGAATTGCCATTATTTTTTAATATGAATGTTTAAAAAAAAAAATCAATAGAAAAAATATAAAAGTTTTGTTAATCTGTTAATATCTAATAGTGAATAAATCTTTTGTTAAATTTGTCACAGACTTTGGACCTTTAGTGGTCTTTTTCTTCTTCTATTATAATAGTGATAAAAACCTTAAAATAGCAATACCACCATTTGTATTGGCAACCATAATTTCTTTGTTAGTTGTTTGGATAATTGAAAAAAAAATTCCTATGGTTCCACTAATAGGTGGAATTTTGATAACTTTATTTGGTGGATTAACTATTTATTTTGATAATGCTGTCTTTTTATATATTAAACCAACTATTATAAATATTTTATTTGGTTTAGCATTACTTCTTGGAAAATTTTTTACAGACGAACCTATTTTAAAAAAAATAATGGGTAAATCTTTATCTTTGGCTCCAGAAGGTTGGGATCTATTAAATAAAAGATGGATTTATTTTTTCTTCGGTGTGGCAATATTAAATGAATGTGTTTGGAGAACTCAATCAGAAGAGTTTTGGGTTAACTTTAAAGTTTGGGGCTTATTGCCGATTACTTTTATTTTTACAGCATTTCAAGTTCCCTTAATAAATAAATATAAAATTAATGAATAGAAATTTAAGATTAGTAATTAACAATTCATCTAAAAGTGTTGAAGAAAAACATTTTTTTGAAAAAGACGAACTAAAAATTATATTAAATTTATATGCCCAAATGGTCTCAAAGGGATCTTGGAAAGATTATGGTTTAACAATATCAAATAGACAAATAGGTTTTAGTATTTTTAAAAACGCAACTGAGAATGCAATGTATAAGATTTGTAAAAACTTTAGACCAAGTAGTAAAAATCTAAAATATTTAGTCACTGACTCTAATGGAAAAATTATAAAAAATTCCTACAGCTTGGATAATATGTTAAAAAATACTAATTGGAAAAAATTAACCGGGTAGTTATCTTCTTTGTCCGAAAAGTCTTAGAAGCATAATAAATAGATTTATAAAGTCTAAATATAAAGTTAAAGCGCCCATAACAGCTTTTTTACCTATTATTTCTCCACTATCAGATGCTGAATACATATTTTTAATCTTTTGCGTATCATATGCTGTTAAGCCTACAAAGATTAATACACCCAAAATTGAAATTACGAAGTACATCATAGATGATTTAAGAAAAATATTTACCAAAGAGGCAATTATAATTCCTATTAATCCCATGAATAAAAAAGATCCAAGTTTTGTTAAATCTCTTTTGGTCGTATAGCCGTAAATGCTCATTGCTCCAAAGGTAGCTGAAGTTATAAAAAATACTCTTGCTACACTAACGCCTGTGTAAACTAATAGTATCCATGACAGAGAAAGACCCATCAGAGCAGCAAATATCCAAAAAACTGTTTGGGCTTTTGCTGAAGTCATCTTATTAATTCCAAAGCTCATGTAAAAAATAATACCCAGTGGAGCCAACATTACCACCCACTTTAAGCCTGAAAAAAATAAAGCATTTCCAAAACTTGTAAATCCTGTAATTGCACCACTTGCATCAGTAACTACTGAAGTTTTAAATGACAAAAGAGCAATAATTCCAGTTAATAGAACTCCAGTGGCCATATAATTATATACCTTGAGCATATAAGTCCTTAGGCCTTCGTCCCAAACAACTGTCTTTTTAGCAGTTGTCGCTTGAAAAATATTTTGTCTATTAAAATCCATAAAGTATATATAATAATTTTTCTATAAACTTTCAAGAAGTCAAAATGAAATTAAATTTTTATGAACTATAAAAAACTAGGAAATACTGACATAAATTTAAGTACAATATGCCTTGGAACTATGACTTGGGGGGAGCAAAATTCACAAGAGGAAGGTTTTCAACAAATGGACTATGCCTTAGATCAAGGAGTAAATTTTTGGGACACTGCAGAATTATATTCAATACCACCTAAAGCCGAAACTTTTGGTCATACAGAGATAATTATAGGCAATTGGTTTAAAAAAACTAAAAAGCGAAAACAGGTAATTTTGGCCACAAAAGTTTGTGGTCCAATGAGATCTTATGTAAGAGGTGGAGGAAATCAATACGGAGTCAAGAATATTACAGAAGCATTAGAAGGAAGTTTGAAAAGACTTCAAACTGATTATATTGATCTCTATCAATTACATTGGCCTGAAAGAAATACTAATATGTTTGGTAGACTAGGATATGAGCATAATGATGTTGGTGATTGGAATAAATTTGAGGATATTTTAGGAAATTTAAAAAAATTTGTCGACGATGGAAAAATAAGACACGTTGGTTTATCTAATGAAACTCCATGGGGAACTAAAAAATTTTTAGAAGTTGCAAAAGAAAAAAGGCTTCCAAGAATGATGTCAGTTCAAAATCCATATAATTTGTTGAATAGAACATATGAAGTGGGTTTAGCTGAAATTTCCATTCGTGATCAGATAGGTCTATTGGCCTACTCTCCCTTAGCAATTGGTTACTTAACTGGAAAATATAGAAATAACCAGATTCCAAAGAAATCAAGGTTAGATGTAGATCGGGATTTTTGGACTAGATATAATAAGCCAAACGCAGAAAAGGCTATTGAAGCATATTATCAAATAGCAAAAAAAAATAATATAGATATGGCGCAAATGTCTTTAAAATTTTGTGAAATTCAACCATTTGTGACAAGTGTAATAATTGGCGCTACCACTATGGAGCAGTTGAAAACTGATATAGAAAGTGTAAATGTAAAATTAACAGATGAAATTATTAAAGAAATTAATGAAGTTCAAAAAATATATCCTAACCCATGTCCGTAATTAGAACAATAATATTAACATCATTTGCATTGCTAATTGTAGCTAGTGTACAAGCTGAAGAAGTTAAAAAAGTTTTAAAAAATAAAGATTGGGAAACCTACGTTATAAAAAATGAAACCAGCAAAATCTGTTTTGCTCAATCTTTGCCTATATTACAAGCACCTAAATCAAATGTAAGAGAGGCAAGACTTTTTGTAACTTTTAGACCTAATGAAAAAATCTCTGATGAAATAAGTATAACTTCTGGATATGAATATAATAAAAAAAACTCAGTTATGGCGAGATCTGGAAAGTATAAATATAAATTTGATATATCTCAGGAAAATTTTGCATGGATTGCTGATAATAAAAAAGAAAAAAAAATGATAAAGACCATGAAGAGAGGATCAAGGATAATGGTTACTGGATATAATCAAAAGGGCTCTCAAACTATTGATCACTATTCTCTGCTTGGTTTTACAAAAGCATATAATTCAGCGAAAAAAAGTTGTAGCTAAAATACAATAAATGAAATCAAAAAGAAGAATAGTTCTCGCATACTCGGGAGGTTTAGATACCTCTATAATATTAAAATGGCTTCAAGAAAATTATGATGCTGAGGTAATCGCTTATACTGCCGATATTGGTCAAAAGATTGATAAAAAAAAAATAATCAGAAATGCAAAAAAATTAGGAGTAAAAAAAATCATTATTGAAAATCTTAAAGATGTTTTTGTTAAAGATTATGTTTATCCAATGCTAAGAGGACATACTTTATATGAAGGAATTTATTTGCTTGGAACATCAATCGCCAGACCTTTAATTGCAAAAAGGCAAATAGCGATTGCTAAAAAATTTAAAGCATATGCAGTTTCACACGGCTCTACAGGTAAAGGAAATGATCAAGTTAGATTTGAATTAGGGTACCATTATTTTGGTCCGAAAATAGAAATTATAGCACCTTGGAGAAAATGGAAATTAAATTCTAGAACAGATTTGATTAATTATGCTAAAAAAAAAAATATTCCTATACCTAAAGATAAAAAGGGTGCACCGCCTTTTTCAATAGATGATAATTTATATCATACATCCACAGAGGGAAAAATTTTAGAAAATCCAAAAAATTCTGCACCTGAATTTATTTTCCAAAGAACTATTTCTCCTGAAAAATCACCTAATAAATATACTATTGTAAACATTGGATTTAAAAATGGAGATCCAATAACTATTAATGGTAAAAAGTTATCACCTAGCAATCTTTTAGAAAAATTAAATGTCTTAGCCGGTAAAAATGGAATTGGTAGAGTTGATTTGGTCGAGAATAGATTTATTGGAATAAAATCTAGAGGTGTCTATGAAACACCAGGAGGAACCGTATTAATGTTAGCTCATCGAGCTATAGAGTCAGTTACTCTAGATAAAAAAACAATGCACAAAAAAGATGAAGTCATGCCACGTTATGCAGAGCTAATTTATAATGGCTACTGGTTTTCAAAAGAAAGATTTAAAATTCAAAAAATAGTTGATTTAAAAAAAAATAAAGTTCATGGATCAATAAAACTAAAATTGTATAAAGGAAACGTAACAATTCTCTCAAGAGAAACAAAGAGCACTGCCTATTCAATGAAAAAGGTTTCGTTTGAAGAAAATAAAACATTTAATAAGTCAAATGTAGAGAGATTTATTAATTTTCATAAAAAAAAACTATAAAAACTCATTCAAATAGTTGCGTCAACAAACGCTAGTTTTTAGTGAAAATTAATGTATATAAATAATGTTTAATTATGGAAAATATTACAAAAAATTTGCAGCTTGCTTTATTAACACTAATTTTAATTAGTACAGTTATTGCTGTTGGAATAGAAATTAAAACAATGTTCATGAATCAATCTGTTACATTGGCTGATCTTCTTTTGATGTTTCTATATTTGGAAGTATTGGCTATGGTTAGGGTTTTTTGGAGTCAACAATCAATCAGCATTACTCTTCCTTTGTTAATTGCAATAACAGCTCTATCTAGATTTATTATTTTGCAAGGAAAAGAAATGGATCCTTCTGGATTAGTATATGAGGCTGTTGCTATAGCATTAATTGCATCCGCAATTGTGATTTTAAGATTAAGACACAGTGATAAGTTGGGTATTAAGCCAAGAAAAAAAAGAAAATAATTTATTTCTGAATTCTTTTAAAACATTCAATAGTATTTTTAAGCAAACAGGCTATAGTCATTGGTCCAACACCCCCTGGAACAGGTGTAATTGCCTTAGCAACTTTTGAAACTTCTTCAAAAGCTACATCACCAACAATTCCTTTTTCTGTTTTATTGATTCCAACATCTATAACAATAGTATCTTTTTTCACCCAGTCTCCTTTTACAAGTTCAGGTATTCCAACTGCTGCAATTATAATATCACCTTTTAAACACTCGCCTTTTAGATCTTTCGTTTTAGAATGTGTAATTGTAACAGTACAATTTTCTTTTAAAAGTAATTGGGTCATTGGTTTGCCATTTAAATTTGATCTTCCAACAACAACTGCTTTTTTCCCATTTAAGTTTGGCTCAATTTTTTTTATTAATAGATAACATCCGAGAGGTGTACATGGAACTGAACTCTCATAACCAGATGATAAGTTTCCAACATTCATAGGATGAAATCCATCAACATCTTTACTTGGTAAAATTGTTTCTATAACCTTTTGCTTATTAATATGTTTTGGCAGGGGTAGTTGAACTAGGATTCCTGAAACACTAGCATCATTATTGAGTTCTTTAATTTTGTTTAAAACTGTTTTTTCATCAACTGTTTCGGGATATCTAATTACTTCAGATTTTAAACCTACCTCAATTGCAGATTTTTCTTTATTTTTTACATAAATTTTACTTGGGGCTAGTTCACCTATTAAAATTACTGTCAATCCTGGAACTGTATTGTATTTAGATTTAAGTTGTAGAACTTCTTTCTTTAGCTCTTCTCTAAGTTCGGCTGCTGCTTTTTTTCCATCAATAAGAATCATAAATTAAGCTAAAATATCATTGGTGCTACGTAAAGCTTCATACACATTTCTATAAACCAAATCAACAAAAGTAGTATTACAGGTGATATATCTAGACTGCCTAGATTAGGTAAAAAACGTCTTATTTTATTTAAAATTGGATCTGTTAATCGATAAGTTAATTCTAAAATAGAGTAAACAAATCTATTTTGTGTATTTAAAACATTAAATGCAACTAGCCAACTTATAATAACGTTAGCAATTACAACATAAGAATAAAGTTTTAAGATTTGTAAAGCCAGATAAAAAATTGCTATCATTTTTTTTCTACATAAATAGACTGGCTCGGAAATGCAAATGAGGCTTTATGTTTTTCGACTATTTGTTTAATTCCGATAGCAAGTCTTTCTTTAACAGCTAACCACTCGTCCCAATCATCTGTTTTTGTAAAACATCTTATATACATATCAATAGAGCTATCAGCGAATTTATCTATTCGCACTGCATAGCCAAGGTCTGGCTTATAATCCTCATGTTTTTTTATGAAGTCTTCTATTTCATTTCTTATTATTTTAAGTTGATCAACAGTCGTGTCGTATTGTAAATTTATTGTCCAACTAATAATCCAATTAGTTGTTTGGCTAATATTAATTACTGCATTTTCTGCAAATTGAAAATTTGGAATGATTGCTATGGATTTATCAAACTTTCTTACTACCGTAGATCTAAAACCTATTTTTTCAACTATCCCCTCTATTATGTCTTCTACAAGTATCCAATCGCCAATTTTAAATCTTTTTTCAACAAGAACTAATATTCCTGAAATTAAGTTTTTAAACAAATCTTGAGCTCCTAATGCAACAGCAACACCAAACAAACCTAATCCAGCAATAATTGGTCCTATTTTTATTCCCCAAAGCTCAAGCACTGCTGCCAAACCAAGAATAAAAATTAAAATTTTTAAAGATTTTATAATCCAGCCTATTAACTCTCTGGTTAAAACTTTCCCCAACCCACTTAAAATGTAGGAGATTGGCTCTATTATCTGATGCATTATCCAAAAAATTAAGATGGTAATTAAAGTTCTGTTTATTGTGTCTACTACAACTCTGCTATCTTCAGAAAAAGACATATAATAACTTGCAATAAAAAAACCTATAACAATTGGAAGGAATCTTGCAGGACCTTCCATGGCTTGCACAAAAGTATCATCCAATTTATTGGTAGTTTTTTTAGCTATGCTTTCTAATCTTTTAATAATTATTCTACTTATAATTCCTCTAAAAATTAAAAAAATAAGAAAAATTGCAATTCCGATTAAAATTTGAAATATATCTACTCCAAGGATTCCCTTATTCCAAACGGATAAAAAGAGCTCTTTAAAATTATTAAAAATTTCCATAACTAAATTTTATATAGCAAAAATTCTTCTTCACCAGGGCTAAAAATAAAAATTTTTTTCCATTTGATTTCGTTCAAAACAGATGAGGTTTTTTCGCTTATACACATCAAATTAGTATCCATCCAAAGATTAATTAAATTATAGTTTTTAATTAAATTTAAAAAACTTAATGCGCTATTTTGAGAGTATACATAAACTATGTTTGGCATTTTTATTTTAATTTTTTTTACAAAGTCCTCATTTAAATTTTCAACATGTTTGACGGTGTAGTTCACTATTCTTTTAACATCATATCCTTCTAATATAAGATTTTTATCTAATTCATTAGAAACAATTTCTCCGCTAACATAAAGTAATTTACCATCAGATGAATTAAAATTTTGTAAAATAAGTTCTTTTAAATTATTAACATTTCCCTCAGCCGAAAAGGTATTTTGAAATCCAAAATTTCTTGCCTTTTTTTCAGTAGCGCTTCCTACACAAAAACAATTAATTTTTTTATCGATTTTTTTTAAATTTAAAAATTTAATAGCGTTAGAACTTGTAAAAATTATTGCCTTAAAACTTTTAAAATCAATTTCATCATAATTTTTTTTTTCTACATAAATTAATGGCATATGTGAAACTTCATGACCTAATAATTGAAATTTAACCATTATCTCTTTGCAGTCTTCTAGAGGTCTAGTAAATAAAATATGCATAATTATTTTTTATATGAATCTTTAGATTTTTTTTTAAGAATTTCACCAACTTCTTTACCAAGTTCTGCCGCTAAATTAAGCTCTTTTGAAGATTTAATATAAAATCTTTGTTTCCCATCCAAAGAAAATAACTCTGCTTCTAACGTGATTTTTTTGTCAATTATTTCCGCATAAACTCCAATTGCTGTTTCACAATCGCCTTCCAAAATTTTTAATACATTTCTTTCAGCTAGAACACAGTAATGTGTTTTTTTATGATTTATTTTATTTAGTAATTTTATAATAGTGTTGTCATTTTTTCTACATTGTAACGCAATAACTCCTTGCCCCGCACTGGGAATAATTTCAGAAATAGAAAAAATTTGAGAAATATTATTTGTTAAATTTAAAGATTTAATTCCTGCATAAGATAAAATTATCGCATCAAAAAGATTTTGATCTAATTTTTTAATTCTTGTATCAACATTTCCTCTTATAAGCTTGTATTTCAAATCACTTCTAATTCTTTTTAATTGAAACTCTCTTCGGAAAGAAGAAGTTCCTACAATAGAGTCTTTTTTGAGTTTTTGAAAATATAAATTATTTTTGCTGATTAAAATTTCTCGTGGATCATTTCTTTCCAAAAAACAATTAGTAATTAAACCTTCTGTATCTATTGATGGAAGATCTTTAAGAGCGTGAATAGCTATGTCTATTTTTTTATTTATTAATTCTTCTTCAATTAGTTTACAAAATAATCCTTTGCCACCTGTTTCAGAAAGTCTTACATCTTGAATTAGGTCTCCTTTTGTTGTTATTTTTTTTATTTCAATATCGGTCTCTTTTAATAAATTTTTAAGTTCAGCTTTGGCTCTTTCGGCATAAATTAATGCTAATTTACTACCACGAGTACCAATAATTATTTTTTTGCTTTTCATTTAATTTGTTTATAATCCATATCTTACATTGAGATTGTATTATTTATAAAAACTAATTTAATGAAAAAAAAACCTATAATATTAGGAATTGAAACAAGCTGTGACGAAACCGCAGCTTCAATAATACAAGAAAATGAAGAGGGAAACGTTAAAATTTTATCCAACATCATTTCTAGTCAAGTTGATGTTCATAAAGAGTTTGGAGGAGTTGTTCCAGAACTTGCAGCAAGATCCCATGCAGAAAAAATTGATTTAATATCAAAAAAAGCTATTTCCGAAAGTGGAATAAATATAAAAAATATTGATGCTGTAGCAGCTACAGCTGGTCCAGGACTTATTGTTTGTTTGTCTGTTGGTCTTAATTTTGGAAAAGCAGTTGCTGCTTCATTGAAAAAACCTTTTATTGCCGTTAATCATCTTGAAGGACATGCATTAAGCCCAAAATTAAATTCAAAGCTTGATTACCCATATTTGTTGCTTTTAATTTCTGGTGGGCACAGTCAATTTCTAAGTGTTAAAAATTTAGGAAAGTATAAAAGGCTGGGAACAACTATTGACGATGCGGTTGGTGAAGCTTTTGATAAAACTGCAAAATTAATTGGTATTGAATTTCCTGGAGGTCCACAAATTGAGGAGTACGCAGAGCAAGGAGATCCAAATAAATTTGATTTGCCTAAGCCTATAATTAACAAAGGTGGTTGCAATTTATCATTCGCTGGCCTTAAGACTGCAGTTTTAAAAATTTCTAAAAAAATTAAAACTAAAAAAGAAATATTTGATCTTGCAGCTTCTTTCCAAAAAACTATTGAGGAAATACTTTACAAAAAAAGCAAAATTGCTTTCAAAGAATTTAGAAAGATAAATAAAAAAGGAAATAAGTTTGTTGTAGCTGGAGGTGTTGCTGCAAATAAAAAGATTAGAAAAGTTTTAGAAAACTTATGCCATGAAGAAAATTTTGAACCAATTTTTCCTCCAACTAATTTATGTGGAGATAATGCTGCAATGATAGCAATGGTAGGTTTAGAAAAATTTAAAAAAAAACAATTTAATAATCTAGACTACCCTATTAAACCAAGATGGCAATTAGATGAACAAGCTATTTTTTTAAAAGGAGCAGGTGTAAAATTGTAATGCAGTATTGGTTACTCAAATCTGAGCCAGATGTTTGGTCTATATCTCAGCAAAAAAAAGATGGCGCAAAAGGAACTATATGGGATGGTGTTAGAAATTATCAGGCTGCAAATAATTTAAAAAAAATGAATAAAGGAGATTTATGTTTTTTTTATCACTCAAATATTGGAAAAGAAATAGTTGGAATTGTGGAAGTAATTAAGAAAGCTTTTATTGATCCTTCAGACAAGAAAAAAAGATTTGTTGCAGTAAAAGTCAAGTTTAAAAGTCTATTAAAAAAACCAGTAACACTAGAAAATATTAAAAAAAATAAAGAATTAGTTCACTTATCTCTTATAAAACAAAGCAGATTATCAGTGATGGAAATAGACTCTAAAAGCTGGAAAATTATTAATAAGATAGGTAGTATTCAAACAAAATAAATCATGGCTAAGAGATCTAAAAAAACAAAAAAAAAAAGAGTTTTTAAAAAACTTAAAAAAAGAAACAAATCTTCAAATAGAAAAAAGAATAAAAAAGTTCAATCTAATAGCGATTTGAATATTAAAATTAAAAGTGAGTGGGTTAAAAGAGCCCTGATAAATAAATCTGGATATGAAAAAAAATATAAAAAATCAATTAAAAACAATGAAGATTTTTGGAAAAAAGAAGGAAAAAGAATAACTTGGATTAAGCCATACAAAAAAATTAAAAATGTTAAATATAGTAAAGATGAGGTCTACATAAAGTGGTATGAGGATGGAACTTTAAATGCATCTGCTAATTGCATTGATAGACATTTAAAAGATAAAAAAGATAAAACTGCAATAATTTGGGTTGGTGATGACCCAAAAGATACTAAAAAAATTTCTTACAAACAATTACATAAAGAAGTATCGAGAGTAGCAAATGGACTCAAGCAATTGGGAGTTAAAAAAGGTGACAGAGTTACCATTTATCTCACAATGATCCCAGAATTAGCTTTTACTATGCTAGCATGTGCGAGAATAGGAGCCGTACACTCAATTATATTTGGTGGTTTTTCCCCAGACTCTATAGCTGGAAGAATTGATGACTGTGAATCAGATTATGTAATAACTGCAGATGAAGGAGTAAGAGGAGGAAAGCTCATTTCACTTAAAGATATTACTGACCAAGCATTATCCAAATGCAGAGATATAAAAAAATGTATCGTAGTTAAAAGAACTGGAAATTATATCAATTGGAATAGTGAAAGAGATGTTTGGTACGAAGATATGATAAAAAATGTTTCAACTAATTGTGAACCAGAAGAAATGAATGCAGAGGACCCTTTGTTTATATTATATACATCAGGCTCAACTGGAAAGCCTAAGGGAGTTTTGCATACTACAGGTGGTTACATGGTTTATGCTTCTATGACACATCAATATATTTTTAATTATAAACCAAAAGATATTTACTGGTGTACTGCTGACATCGGCTGGATAACTGGTCATAGCTATATAATCTATGGGCCTCTTGCTAATGGAGCAACAACTATAATGTTTGAAGGAATACCAACATATCCAGATAGCTCTAGATGGTGGCAAATTGTTGATAAACATAAAGTAAATATTTTTTATACAGCACCTACAGCAATAAGGGCTCTTATGAGAGAAGGAAATTCACCTGTAAAAAAAACTTCAAGGAAATCTCTAAAACTATTAGGAACTGTTGGAGAACCGATTAATCCAGAAGCATGGATGTGGTATTTTAAAACAGTTGGAAATTCAAAATGTCCTATTGTTGATACATGGTGGCAAACTGAAACGGGAGGAATATTAATTAGCCCTCAAACTGGTGCAATAAATTTAAAGCCCGGATCTGCAACAAAACCATTTTATGGAATTAAACCAGTTATTGTTGATGAAAAGGGACAAACTTTACATGGTGAATGCCAAGGTAGATTATGTATAGCTCAATCATGGCCTGGGCAAATGAGAACTGTTTATGGCGATCACCAAAGATTTATAGATACTTACTTTTCACAATTTGATGGAAAATATTTTACTGGTGATGGATGTAGGAGAGATAAGGATGGATATTATTGGATCACAGGTAGAGTAGATGATGTAATCATAGTCTCTGGTCACAATTTGGGAACAGCAGAGATAGAAAGTGCTTTTGTTGCACATCCCAAAGTAGCTGAGGCTGCAGTTGTAGGTTATCCTCATGATATTAAAGGAAATGGATTGTATTGTTATGTAACCTTGAATGCTAATGAAAAAGAAAATTTAGATCTAGAAAGAGAATTAAAACTTTGGGTTAGAAAACAAATAGGACCAATTGCAACTCCTGACCTTATACATTTTTCCCCTGGACTTCCAAAAACTAGATCTGGAAAAATTATGCGAAGAATTCTAAGAAAAATCGCAGCTAACGAGCATGATCAATTAGGTGATACTACCACGCTAGCAGATCCAAGTGTTGTTGAAAGTTTGGTCGAAAATAGAAAAAATAATTAAAATTTAATTAATTTTATAAATTCTTCTTTAATATTATCCCATTTAAGGATCATTGAATTTAAAACTATTTTTCTATCTAAAACTTTTAGTTCTTCGGCAATAGGTGCCCAATCATATAAAGACAAAGCGCTATCATTAAATGGTAAAGATTTGAAATGAGTTTTCCAATTTATTTTTTGTAAACGTTCTTCGAAATTTTTTTTTCCTTTTTCTATTACATCAAGTGGCATCCCATTAGAAATTTCATCATCTAAAATTCCCTCATAAATCTTTTTTGCATTGTCAACTTCTTGATAGTTAAAAAAAGCATTCAAGTATGAAAAAGCAAAAAAAGTTAGATCTTGTAATGCCACTGAATAAATATTCCATTTAGCTTTATTAATTGATTCTAACAATGCTTCGTTATCAAAGTGTAAAACATATCTTGTTCCCATTCTTGTTTTTAAATAACCATATAAAGTTACTTGGGATACCCATGCTGATTTTTTTTGAATAAATTCTTTTAATTCATCAATATTTTTAATTTTTTTCTTTGGTATAAATGCTTTAAATAATGCAAGCAGATAAACCTTAAAGTCTTCTAGCTTTATATCTTTTAAGTTAAATCTATACTTTAGTGCCATTTTCTAGTTCAGGTTGTTTTATATTTAATAATACTAGCTAATACCAGGATATTAGGGGTTTCAATATTAATTTTTATAAGTATGCTCACGTCTTTTAACCTATAGGGAGGATTAAAAATGTCAAAACAAGCACAACATTGGGAAAAAACCAGAAATCACCTATTCGTAACTTTGGCGATCTGGTTTGTGTTCTCAATTGGCATCTTTTTCTTCGGAGCCGAAATGGAAGCATCTAATTTTAGACCGTTAGGATATCCATTGTCATATTATATGACATGTCAAGGGTCTCTTGGAATTTTCGTAATACTAATTTTTTGGTTTGCAAATAGACAAGAAAAAATAGATGAAGAATTTGGTTATACTGAAAGAGAGGGTGACTAAATATGATTAAAGGAAAATTTATAGATAACCTGCCAAAAGTTTATGGAATTTATACTGGGGGTTTCCTAGTATTCATAATCTTAATGGCGATAGCAGAACAAGCGGGTATGTCAGCGAAATTAATAGGTATTTTCTTCGTTGCATTTACTGTTTTTATTTATGCTTTCATTGGTTGGTTATCTCGAACTATGCAAGCAGATGCGTATTACGTAGCTGGAAGACAAGTTCCAACTGTTTTCAACGGAATGGCAACGGCAGCAGACTGGATGTCTGGTGCTTCATTCGTTGCAATGGCAGGAGGAATTTATTTTAAAGGTTATGGTTATATGGCTCTGTTAGTAGGATGGACAGGTGGATATGTACTAGTTGCATCACTTTTAGCACCTTACTTAAGAAAGTTTGGATGTTACACAGTGCCAGACTTTATTGGTACTAGATACGGTGGAAACTTAGCTAGATTATCTGCAGTTTTAGTCTTAACAGTTGCTTCATTTACTTACGTAACAGCACAAATCAATGCAACAGGAACAATTGCTTCTGTAGCACTAGATATTCCATTTGGAATTGCGGTTTATGTTGGTTTAGCAAGTATCTTGATGTGTTCTATGCTTGGCGGTATGAGAGCAGTTACATGGACGCAGGTTGCACAATATATCGTGCTAATCATAGCATACTTATTACCAGTATTCTGGATAAGCAATAAAATGGGTGCCGGTTTCTTTCCGCACTTTATGTTAGCTGATGAAGTAGCTAGAATTGCTGAACTGGAAAGCCAATTTGGTTTAGGTTCTGTTAAAAACTCTGCGGCCGATTTGGCTACAGTGCCAAAAGGCTTAGCTGGTATAACTAAAGCACATTCTGAAGTTAACACTACACCTTGGAAATTTATTTCATTAGCGGTTTGTATGATGGCTGGAACAGCTTCATTACCTCACGTGATGATGAGATATTTTACTACTCCTAGTGTAAAAACTGCTAGAAGATCAGTAGGTTGGTCATTATTCTTTATATTCCTACTTTATTCTTCAGCACCAATGTTAGCTACATTATCAAAACTGTCACTGATGGATCCAAACCTTTCAACAGGTATTATTGGTAAATCAATTTCTGATGTACAAGCACTAGACTGGTACCAAAACTGGAACCAAGCGAACTTAATGTTTGTAAGCGACTTTAACGGAAATGGAAAACTTGAGTTGAATGAGTTTTTCATGGGTGGTAAAGCTGTAGTATTAGCTACTCCAGAGATTGCTGGATTGCCTTATGTAATTTCAGGACTTGTTGCTGCTGGAGGTATGGCTGCTGCCATGTCAACTGCAGACGGTTTAGTTCTTGCGATTTCAAACGCACTGTCTCATGACATTTACTATAAAATCATTAATCCTAAAGCAGAAACAGCTAAAAGACTAATTGTTGCAAGGGTATTATTATTCTTAATTGGTTTTGCTGGAGCATCTATTGCAGCTCTTGAGATCCAAGGTATCTTAGGTTCAGTTATATGGGCTTTTGACTTTGCAATGTCAGGATTGTTCTTCCCACTTGTACTTGGTGTATGGTGGAAGAGAGCAAATGCACCGGGCGCTGTTGCGGGAATGCTTCTAGGTCTAATTTCTGGTACTGCGTATCTAATTTGGGTACGTAATGGCGGAGCTGGATTCTGGGGTATAACTCAACTTACATTCGGAATAGTTGGATCATTGGTTAGTTTAGTATCTATGGTTGTTGTTAGTTTAATTACTAAAGCACCAGATGCAGCTACTCAAAGAATGGTTGATGAAGTACGTGTACCTAGCGGTAAAACAGTACTTGCTAAATCACACTAAATAATTAAAATTTAAGGGGCGATATAATCGCCCCTTTTATTAAGTCTTAAATACATGTCTGCAAATTTTCATCCATTTGTTTATTTAATTGATTATGTAATGGGCATGATTATGTGGACACTAATTGGAAGAGTGGCCATGAATATCTTCCAAAGAGAAAATTCTGAGTTTTTTTTCATGAAAGTTTTCGTAAAGCTTACTGATCCATTGCTCAATTTATTCAAACCAATAACGCCTACCTTCATAGTAAGACCCATTGTCCCACTTTACGTAGCTTGGTTTTTTTTTATGTTTAGATTTTACTTATTTCCATATTTATTGGGATATTCTGTCATGGGCATGCTATCTTTTCCTCTAGAAAGCGAAATTGCATCACAAATTTACCAAATTTTTGGAAAAAAATAATTCAAATTAAAAATTAAAATTGATACTAGTTAAGTATTCAATTAATGAAAAAAATTAAAATTTCACCTTCGATATTATCAGCTGATTTCAGTCAATTGGGAAACGAGATAAAAAGATTAGAGGAGGCAGGAGCTGATATGATACATGTAGATGTTATGGATGGTCACTTTGTTCCAAATTTAACTATTGGTCCACCTGTAATTAAAAGTTTAAGAAAATATACTAATCTAATTTTTGATGTCCATTTAATGATATCTCCTGTTCATAAATATATAAAAGATTTTGCTGATGCTGGAGCAAATATTATCACTATTCACCCAGAAGCAACTGAAAATTTGAAGGAATCTATAAATCTTATAAGAAGCTTAAATAAAAAAGTTGGAGTATCTTTAAATCCTGACTCTAAAATTGATTTAATAAAAGATATATTAAAAGATATAGATTTAGTTTTGATAATGAGTGTTCATCCTGGATTTGGTGGACAAAAATTTATACCTGATGTCATCGAAAAAATTGAAAAACTAAAACTAATTAAAAATGAAAAAAATTTCAATTTTGATATTGAAGTTGATGGTGGAATAAATTTTGAAAATAGTAAAAGTGTAATAGAGGCAGGAGCAAACATTCTTGTTTCTGGAACCACAATATTTAAAAGTAATAATGGTGATATTAAAAAAAATATTGATACTTTAAAGTTAAGTTAACATAGGATGTTTTTAAAAAATTCATTTAATTATATAAATCGATTTTTTTTTTTCTTTACAAACAAGACACGTAATTTTTATCTAAATTCAATTATTTATAATAAAAAAATATCTAATATTGAAAATAGAAATTTAGAATATAAACCAAGTTCTGGTTTAATAGATTGTATTATAAAATATAAAAAAAAGAAAAATAAAATTGATGATTTCAACTTCGACTTTATATGGAAAAATGAAAATATATCAAAAAAAGATTATGAAAAATTACACAATTTTTTTTGGCTATTTACTCTAGATCTTAAATCATCAAAGGAAATTACTCAGTTAATAATACTTAACTGGATAAACTATAACAATAATTACAATTCAAAAAATTGGGAAATCGATATACTCTCAAAAAGGATTATAGCTTGGATATCTAATTCAAAACTTACTTATGAAGATAGTAGCGAAGATTATAAAAAAAAATTTAATAAAGTTATTCAAAAACAAGCAAATCATCTTATAAACGAAATTGAAAGATCTAAAGACCTTGATGATAAAATTATAGGATGTTCAGCACTGATCCTTGTGGGTTTAGCATATCAATATAAATCAAAATATTTAGAATTTGGTCTAAAATTTTTAAAAAAAATAATTAAATATTCTTTAGATAATGATGGGTTTCCTAAATCAAGAAATATTCGGCAACTAAATTTTTATTATAAATATTTTATTTTAATAAGAGAATGGTTAAAAGACTCACAAACAGATATTCCTGAGTATATAGATGAGACAATATATAACTTGGGAACCGCATACTCTCTTACTTTTCAAAGTTTAAAACAAAGCATACTTTTTAATGGGAATCATGAAATCAATAATGATGATTTTAATAGTTATCTAACAAAATTTGGTTACAAATTTAAAAATGAAAATCAAGAAATAGGAGGTTATTCAATACAAAGAAATAAAAAAATTGCATTAATAATGGATGTTGGTCCTAGTCCAGAAAAAAAATTTTCTAAAGATTATCAATCTGGAGCTTTATCTTTTGAAATTATATCAAGTGGAAAAAAAATAATATGTAACTCAGGATATTTTCAAAATCATGAACATAAGCTAAATGAATTATCAAAATCTACAGCAACTCATAGTACTTTAGTAATTGATAATACCTCATCTTGTAAACTGAGAAAGATTGGAAATAAAAGTTCAGTGATTGATAAAGGATTAAAAATTTTGAATAAATCTATTGTATTTGAAAAAAACTACTGGAATGTTTTGGCTTCACATAATGGCTATCTTAAAAGATACGGCTTTATTCACGAGAGAAAAATTGAATTTTTTCCTGAATACAATAAATTTGTTGGAACTGATATATTATTTAAAAAAAAAGACAACAAATCTACTAACTTTGAGATCCGTTTTCATTTAGAGCCAAACTCAAAAGTCATGAAAACTCAAGATAACAAAAATATTTTTATAGAAGTCCAAAATGAAGGTTGGAAATTTACATGTGATAAATATGAAATAAATTTAGAAACTGGTCTATATTTTGGAAAAAAAAATTCTTATATAGAAAATAAAAATATATTTATTTCTGGAATGACACAGAATGAAAATCAGAATATAAAATGGGAATTAATTAAAATTTCATGAAGAAAATCAAAAGAGCTATAATTTCACTATCAAACAAAGAAAATTTAGCTTCTATTTTAAAAACCCTTAAAAAACATAAAATAGAAATAATAAGTTCAGGAGGAACATTTAAAGAAATAAAAAAACTTAAATATAAATGTACTGAAGTCTCAGATTATACAAAATTTTCAGAAATCTTGGATGGAAGAGTTAAAACTCTGCATCCAAAAATACATGCTGGAATTTTGAGTAAAAGAAAAAATAAATTACATAAAAAACAATTAAAAAAAAACAATTTTGAAGAAATTGATTTAGTTATTGTAAATTTTTACCCTTTTGAAAATATTTTGAACAATACAAAAAATCACCTCAGGATCATTGAAAATATAGACATTGGTGGACCCACAATGGTTAGAGCAGCTGCAAAAAATTATAATTTCGTAACTGTAATTACAAAGCCAAGTCAATATTTAAGTCTAATAGATGAGTTAAACTATAACAAAGGTGGAACATCTTTAAGGTTCAGACAAAAGATGTCTGAAAGTGCTTTTGTTGAAACAGCATATTATGATTCGGTAATATCAAACTATTTTAACAAATTGTCTAAAAATAAATTTCCTAAAAAAAAAATATTGTATGGTCACTTAATAGAAAAGCTAAGATATGGTGAAAACCCCCATCAAGAAGGAGCCATTTACTCAAAAGATAATGATTTTAAACTAAAACAACTACATGGTAAAAAATTAAGTTATAATAATTATAACGATATTTTTTCTGCACTGAGTATTTCTA
The DNA here is from genome assembly GCA_902557385.1 of uncultured Pelagibacteraceae bacterium. GTDB lineage: Bacteria > Pseudomonadota > Alphaproteobacteria > Pelagibacterales > Pelagibacteraceae > Pelagibacter. Next base: position 32,124 of record CACDZF010000002.1, on the reverse strand, counting down.
AATCACTTCCCAAAAATAGAGGAACTGTAATTGTAAAACATGCAAATCCATGTGGAATATCAATAAATAAAAATAAGTTAAAAAGTTACAGTTTAGCTTTGAAATGTGATCCAATCAGTGCTTATGGTGGAATAGTTTCTTGTAATTTTCAAATTGATAAGAAATTAGCACTAGAATTAAATAAAATATTTTTAGAAGTAATTATTGGTAATGGAATTGATAAAAATGCTTTAAAAATTTTAAAAAGGAAAAAAAACTTAAGAATACTTGATGCAAAAAATTTAAAATTAAATGATACTCAAAATATAATTACAAACTTTGATAGTTTTTTAGTTCAATCAACAGATAATAAATTTTTTTCAAAAAAAGATTTTAAAATTGTTTCCAAAAGAAAACCAGATAAAAAAACTTTTGAAAATTTGTTATTTGCTTTCAATGTTTGTAGATTTGTAAAATCAAATGCTATAGTTTTAGTAAATAATGACTCAACTGTTGGAATAGGATCAGGACAATCAAGTAGATTGGATAGTTGTAAAATTGCTATAAGTAAAATGAAACAGTTTAATTGCTTTAAAAATAATAGCAAAATAATTGCAGCATCTGATGCTTTTTTTCCATTTATAGATGGCTTCGAAACTTTGGTTAGTTCAGGAGTATCAGCAGTTATACAGCCCTCGGGTTCAATCAGGGATAAGGAAATAATAAAATTCGCTAATCAAACTAATACAATTTTAATTTTTTCAAAAACTAGACATTTTCGTCATTAGGTATTTTATCTATTTTAGCCGCAAGTATAAAGTCACTTTCAGCTAATCCCATAATAGCGTGAGTAAAAATTTTAATTTTAGCGTAGCCCCATCCAAACCATATATCAGGATGATGACTTTCTTTTTCTGCAATTTCTCCAACTTTATTAACAAAATTTTGACTTTTTAAAAAATTTTCAAATTTAAATTCTTTTATTAAATAAAAATTTTTAGAATCGTCTTCTTTTACATCCCAGCCATCTACTTTTTTTAAATATTTATGTATTTCCGTTATATCGAATGAAGGTATGCCGCCTTCACATGGGATACATTTTTTTTTAGATAAATCACTCATAATCTTTTTTTTGGAGCGGGCAAAGGGGGTCGAACCCTCGACCTTCTCGTTGGCAACGAGACGCTCTACCACTGAGCTATGCCCGCTTATTTAAAAGTTATTATAGGTAGAGGTTTATTTTATTGCAAGTAGTATTAAATATATTTTTTTAACCAAGTAAATTCTTTAGAAAATTTAATTGCTAAATTTTTGTAAGGTATAAATCTATCTTCATTATAATTATAAATTTTTTCCCTTATCTGTTTTGTACTTGCAGTTTTTAACAAAAGATCTCCTCTTTTGTAAAACTCGAGAGAGTTAACATCCCATTTGATATTACAAAAATTAAATACCTCTTTAGATTTTTTTTCATTTTCCAAAGTCAATTTTTCTAATTCTAAATCATATATTTTATTTGGGTATTTTTTTTTATAAAATTCAATGACATTTATATAATGATTAAAATACTCTAATATATCCCTATAAGAATATGCCCAGCCTAAATGAGTTAGAAATTTTTGATAAATCGCAATACTTGTATGAAATAAATTTCTTTTACAGTGTATAAACTTAGCATTAGGAAATATATCTAAAATCAATTCAATATAAAAAAAATTTTCTAAAGATTTATCTAAGAAAAAAAAATTATTTTTTTTTTTAAAAATAAACAAATCTTCATATTTTTTAATTATTTGATTTGATAATAAATTAAAATCGATTTTAAATTCAAAATTATTAATATTGAAATTTTCATTTAATAAATTATTTTTTTTTAATTGCTTGAAAATTATTGAATTAAAATTATTACTTTCCCCACATGTGGGAATTCTCTCTTTACTAGAAGATAGTATGGTTTCAATTAATGTTGAGCCTGATCTAGGTAAGCCTATAATAAAAATTGGATTAAAGTGAGAATTTTTTTTAATAGTAACTTTATCAATATTATATTTTTTCTTATTCCAAAATTTTGGTAATATATTTTTAAAATATAATTCAGATTGGTATTGAATTTTTGTTTTTGCTTTATCTAAAAATAAGTACGCTTTCTCTAAAAGTTGAATTTCGTTTTTAAAATTTTTATTTCTTTTTTCATTAATTGATAAAAGATAATTGCCAATTGCTTTTTGATAATTATTAAGAAAAGGATTATTAGTAATTTCTTTTATTTTTTTATAATTCTTTTCGTTTAAAATTCTTTCGTCAATATTAATTATATTAATATAGGGTAATAAAATATTATCATTTAAATCAATAATTTTTAAAAAAATTTCTTCTGCTTCCTTGAATTTTCCTTTTTCTGTAGCAGATATAGCTAATTTAAGTAAAGATGGTATTAAATCAGATTTGTTCATAGTATAACTTATTAAAATAATAATGACAAAAAAAGTAAAATTTCCAAATAAAATTTCAGTTTTCCCATTGTCTAATTTTATTTTTTTTCCCAATACTAATATTCCGTTAAACATTTTTGAAAAAAGATATTTGGATATGGTTAATGACAGTATGAAGAGCTCAAGATTAATTGGCATGATCCAGCCCAAAAAAAAATTAAAAAATTCATACAATCAACTTTATGATGTTGGTTGCCTTGGAAAAATAACTAGCTTTAGCGAAACAGAAGATGGAAGATATTTAATTATATTAAACGGTTTATCTAGATTTAAAGTAATTAAAGAAATCAATAATGAAAAGGCTTACCGTGAGTGTGAAGTTAGCTTTAATGAATTTCAAGATGATACCAAAATAAATGATGAGCAAATAAAATTTTCTGATCTTGAATTTATTTTTAAAGATTTAAAAAACTTATTTGAAAAAAGAGGTTATTCAATAAATTGGGATGAGTTAAAAAAACAAAGTTTAGAACAAACTATTAATACTCTTGCCATGGCTTCACCCTTTTCGCTAGAGGAAAAACAAATACTATTAGAAACTAAAAATTTAAGTACAAGGAAAGAAAAACTAGAAAAAATTCTTAAAACCTACACTTTTGATAATTTTCATAATTCTACACTTCAATAAAACTATAAAACCAAACCTTTATTTGCATATTGAAAAAAAAATCTATTAAGGTTGTTATTTTTATCGATTAAATTAAAAATTTCTTTTGAATAATTATTATTAATTTTATTATCAAGTTTAAAAAATTCATGAACAAAGTCTACCGTTGATGTAAAAATATAATTTAAATGTTTTGTTTTTTTTTCAAAATCTTGAAAAATTGAATTATCTAAAGGTAGCCCGAGCTCAATTCTATTTTGAATAAGTTCAGAGAGAACTTTAATATCTCGTAATGTCACATTAAAACCTTGACCTGCAAGAGGATGTACTCTGTGAATAACATCACCAAATGCAAGTATATTTTTATAAAAATAATTTCTTGTTGCTGAAAAAGATAAATTAAACTTTTCTAAATTACTAAAATCTACTATTTTATATTTATGATTATAAAATTTTATTAATTTAAAAATTTCTTTATCTATAAAATTTTTTTCTTCAACGCTAACTGAAAATACTACTGATGTTTCAAAATTTGATAAAGGCAAAAAAGCAATTGGACCTAGCTTTGTAAAAATTTGCGTAGCTGTATTGTTTGCTATTTTTTTATGTTTAATAATACAAGTAAATGCCTTACTTTTATAATTTTTAATAATTTTTCTAAAAAAAAATTCCTTTGCAATAAAATTGTTAGCATCACAATTTATAATTAAATCAAATTCATTATTTATAATTTTTTTTAAAGATTGATTATTTTTTACTAAAATTTTTTTAAAAAGTTTATTTTTTTTTAAATTTTTTTCTAAGTATTCAATGATTTCACTATTCACTAAAATAGAAAATAAATTACCTATAGATTCTTCAAAATTCAAAATTTTTTGATCCTTGTATTTTTCAGTATAAATATCGATTTTTTTAATATCCCAAATCATATTTTTTTTTAATTTTATAATTTCTTTATTAAAAAAATCTAAACTATCTTTTGAAATTCCAATTGTTCTGGTTTTTGATATCGATTTGCAATCAGTTACATAGTTAAAAACTTTAATTTTCTTGTTTATTAAGTTTTTACCTAAAGATAACGCGGTTAAATTATTGCCTATTAAACATACTTTCATATTTAAAATTTAATTTTAACCATAAATATTAAATGATACAAAGTGATTAATTTGATTCATTTTATGGAATTTAAAAAAATCGCCAAAAATAGCTTTGATTTCCTAATTAATAGATTTATTGAGCTTTTAGGATTTTGTATATGTATTATTGGTTTTGTACTTCTTATATCGTTAATTAGTTATTCGCCAGAAGATCCAAATTTCTTATTCACTGGAAAAAAAGAAATTAAGAATGTTCTCGGATTTAGAGGAAGTTTTGTTTCTGATATTTTTTTTCAATCAATTGGACTAGTTTCTGTTCTTGTAGCAATCACAATTTTTATAACTGGCATTAATATCTTTAGAACTAAAAATACAATAATTTTATTAGAAAATTTATTTTTTACTGTTTTATATTCTTTGTTTGGATCTTTGTTTTTTACATTTTTTTATTCGGAATCTTTTTGGCTGTCAATTAATGGCAATGGAGGATTTGTAGGAAAATTTTTAGAAGAAAATTTTATATTTTCAATTATTGATTTAAATCAAAAAATTTACTTTTATCTATTAATATTAATTATTTTTGTACTTTTTTTATTAAGTATAAATTTTCATCCAAAAAAATTTATTTTATTTATCAAATCATCCGCTAAGATTAAATTTTTGAAAAAAAAGGAAGTACAAACTTCTAATGAAGAGACCAAAGAAGTGGACACTTTTTTTCAACAGGACAATGAAACTTTAACACAAGAAAATTTCTCATTTTCAACTGGAAGGAAAGAAAATGTAAGGAAAAATAAATTTACTCTACCATCAATTGATTTACTAAAATCTCCTTCTAACAAAAATAAAAATAAAGATATAAATGCTACTGGTCTAGATTCGGAATTTTTAGAAAAAATTTTATTAGATTTTGGCGTTGAAGGAAAAATTAAAAAAATTAGTAGCGGTCCAGTAGTAACTTTAAATGAATTCGAACCAGCTGCTGGTGTAAAAGTTTCAAAAATAATTAATTTATCAGAGGATATAGCAAGAAATACTAGTTCTGAATCAGCAAGAATCTCTACAATACCTGGAAGAAATACAATTGGTATCGAGCTTCCAAACCCAACCAGGGAAAATGTTTATCTAAGTGAAATATTATCAAATAACGATTTTTTTAAAAAAGATATAAAATTACCTATAGCTTTAGGAAAAAATATTTCTGGTGCTCCAATAATTGGGGACTTAGCCTCAATGCCTCATTTGCTAATAGCTGGGACTACAGGTTCAGGAAAATCAGTTTGTATAAATACTATTATTCTTTCCTTGCTTTATCGTCATTCTCCAGAAAAATGTAAATTTATTTTAATTGATCCAAAAATGTTAGAATTATCTACATATGAGGGTATTCCTCATTTATTGTGTCCTGTAATTACAGAGGCCAAAAAGGCTGCTTCAGTTTTAGGTTGGGTTGTTAAAGAAATGGAAAGTAGATATCGACTCATGACAAGAGAAGGTGTCCGAAATATAGATGGATACAATTCTAAACATAAACTCCCTATGCCATTCATAGTAGTTATTGTTGATGAAATGTCAGATCTAATGTTGGTAGCAGGTAAAGAGATAGAAAGTTATATACAAAAATTATCCCAAATGGCTAGGGCAGCAGGAATTCATATTATTATGGCAACACAAAGACCAAGTGTTGACGTTATTACAGGAACTATAAAAGCAAATTTTCCGACTAGAATATCTTTTCAAGTGACATCTAAAATTGATTCTAGAACAATTTTAGGAGAACAAGGAGCTGAACAGTTGCTTGGTAAAGGTGATATGCTTTTTATGACTTCAGCGAATAGAATGATTAGAATTCATGCTCCATATGTATCGGAAAATGAAATAGAAAAAGTTAATAAACATCTAAGATCACAAGAGGAGCCTGATTACGTTGATGAAATATTAAGTTTTGCAGATGAAAAAGAGACTGGTGGAATTTCTTCAGATGAATCTGAAAAAGATGAACTATATAAAACTGCTTTGGAAATAATAAAATCAGAAGGAAAGGCTTCTACATCATTTTTACAAAGAAAATTACAAATTGGTTATAATAGAGCTGCTAGAATTATTGATATGATGGAAGAAGAAGGCATAGTAAGTAAAGCAAATCACGTTGGCAAAAGAGATGTTCTTTAATGAAAAAAAAAATTATTATTTTTTTCATATTTTTTTTAATTACAAAACCACTTCAAGCCTCAATTAAAGAAAATATAATTCTAAATTTAAAAAAAACTAAAAATATCACATTCGATTTTGAACAAACTATAAGCAATATTGTAGAGAAGGGAAAATGCACAATTAAATATCCAAAAAAAATTTTTTGTCTTTACGAAAATAAGAAAAAAAAAATTATGATATCAAATGGTAGAACTTTAGTGATAACCAATGAAAAAAAAAGTAATTATTATCTTTATCCTCTTAAAAAAACACCTTTAGAGCTAATATTAGACAAAGATTTTTTAATTAAAGAAATTGAAAGTTTGGAAGGTAGAAATGTAGATAATAAATATTATAATTTCACAATACTAAACAATAATAACAAAATTAATATTTTTTTTAATAACAAAAACTACAACTTAATTGGATGGCAAACTGAGGATATTTATCAAAATTTAGCTATTACTTTCATTTCAAAAGTAAAAACTAATCAAGAAATTGATGATACAATTTTTAAAATCCCTAAAATGAAAATGAACTAGGCAACCTTTATTTGTAAAATTTCAGATTTAAAAACTACCATACCTCTTGATAAATAATTTTTAAGAGCATTTTTATGATCTAGAGAGCATGTGTGAAGCCACACACGTTTTATATTTAAATCAAAAGCCTTTTTAATTGCATAACTTAAAAGATAACCTCCTAATTTTTTACCGAAATAATCTTCTAAAATTCCAAAATATGCAATCTCAGCTTCTTTCTTTGTTTCATGAAAAATTAGTTCAAAATATCCAATAAATTGATCTTTATTTTTTAACACATAAGTTGAAAGTTTCTTATCTGAAACATATTTAATCCAAGTTTGATTGGACCATTCCAATCTATCTTTCCAAAAATATTTTTGACCTATCTGTTTGTAAAGAAATTTATTTAATTGAAAGTCTGTTTGATTAACTAAATTAATTGAATAATTTCCTATTGGTTTTTCAACCTCATTTAAATTATTAACAGATTTTATTTCTAGATAGGTTCTGGAAATTTTTTCAATCACTGGACCATTTTGCCAATTTTTTCACCCCCAAATAGATGAAAATGTAAATGGGGAACTTCTTGGCCTCCGTCCTCACTTATATTTACAAGAGCTCGGTATCCTTTTCCAGTATCTACCGATATACCAAGTTTTTTTGCAACAATATTAATACCTTTTAATAATCCAACCATCTCTTCTGGGGTTGCCCTAGATGAAAAATCATCTAAATCAATATATTTCCCTTTTGGAATTACTAAAGCATGAATTTTTTTTTGAGGACTAATATCATGAAACGATAAAACAAAATCATCCTCATAAATTTTTTTGCAAGGAATTTCACCTCTTAGGATTTTTGCAAATATATTATTATCATCATATTTCATTCGATAACCTCGATTTCCTCAATAATTTCTAATATTGTGTTTCCCCGTAATACTGCTAGTACGACAGCACATTCATATTCAGCATAAGAAGTTTCCTCTGCAATTTCTTTCATTTTTAGACATTTTGATTTTGATGGAGTTAAAAGATGTTCTTGCAATTCACCATCCAAGTACATGATAAGGCCAACCACTTCTCCCTCTTTTTCAAAGTCTGCTTGTTCTTCAAGCATTGCAACCCTATCGCCGACACCAATCTCAAAATTTTTAAATGCTATAACTCCCTTATAAACAACAAAGACTAATATTATAAAAAAAATAATTTTTATCTTTCCCATTAAACTTCACTTCTTTCTTTTGTTTAATTCTAACATTACTTCTTCAATTTTAATATCATTTGCCTCTAGATACATTATTAAATGATAAAAAACGTCTGCCGCTTCATGGATTTTATTTGAACCCTTTTCTACAGCCTCTATAAGTTCACCTATTTCCTCTAAAATTTTAGCTTTACTAAGAGACTTATCATTTAATAACTTGTTTGTATAAGAACCCTTTATTGGATTTTTTCTTCTTTCTCTTGCAAGGTTAAATAAGTTTTCTAGTGTGTTTAACATACTAAATTCTAACAGGTATTCCCTTTGAGTCCAAATATTCCTTAGCTTCTTTAACTGAATATTTTCCATAATGAAATATTGAAGCCGCTAAAACTGCACTAGCTTTTCCTAGTTTTATACCATCCACCAAATGATCTAAATTACCCACTCCTCCCGATGCAATTACTGGAATATTAACTTTAGATGAAATTTTTGACATCAAATCAATATCATAGCCAACTTGTGTTCCATCTCTATCCATAGAAGTTACTAATAATTCTCCAGCTCCGTTTTCTTCCATTTGTTTTGCATATTCCAACACATCAATACCACTATTATTCCTTCCACCATGAGTAAACACTTCCCATCTATTTTCATTTTTTTTTGCATCAATTGCCACAACAATACATTGAGATCCAAATTTCTTAGAACTCTCTAAAACTACTTCTGCATTTTGAACAGCAGCTGTATTAATTGAAACTTTATCTGCACCACAACTTAATAATTTATAAATATCTTCAACACTTCTAACCCCTCCGCCTACTGTTAGGGGTACAAAACATTTTTTTGATGTCTCTTTAACAACATCATAAATTGTATCTCTATTTTCATTTGAGGCTGTTATATCTAAAAAACAAATTTCATCTGCTCCACCATCACTATAAATTTTTGCTTGCTCAACAGGGTCGCCAGCATCTTTTAGATCTACAAAGTTAATTCCCTTAACAACACGTCCATTTTTTACATCTAGGCAAGGAATTATTCTATTTTTTAGCATCTAATAATCTCTCAATAAACTAACTAGATTAAACCCTTTTAAATTTCCGTCATACATAGCTTTTCCAACTATAACACCTTCTAATTCAGGAGGACTAGTATGGCGCTTTATAGCAACCAAATGATTTATATTGCTAACTCCCCCTGAAACTACAACTGGAATTCGTTCGTTATAATTTAAAAGCTTTGCAAATTTTAAAGTTTCTGGAAGATTTGGCACTGTTAAGGTTCCATCTCTTTCAATATCTGTATAAATTATTCTTGAAACACCAATGTCTTTAATTTTCATTAAAAAGTCTGATGCAAGAATTTTCGTTTGTTCTTTCCATCCTTTTAAAGCAATAAATCCATTACGTACGTCGAGGCCCACTGCTATTTTGTTTTTAAATTTATTACATGCTTTCTCAAGAAATTTAATATCTTCAACAGCTATAGTTCCTAAAACAACTCTATCTACTCCAGCATCAATTAATTTTTTTATATGATCTATTGATCTTATTCCCCCTCCAACTTGTATCCTCATTTTTAAACCAAATACATTCAAATTTGTTAATTTACATATTTCCTCAATCAATTTCCCATTTACCGGCTCACCTTTTAGAGCACCATCTAAATCAACTATATGAAGATCTCGGAAACCTTGATTTGAAAATTCTTTAGCCTGATCTAGTGGAGTTTTTTCATAAATAGTACTTTTGTCAAAATCACCCTTGAGAAGCCTAACACACTTTCCATTTTTTATATCTATTGCAGGAAATATCTTCATTATAAATTTATAAAGTTATCAATTATTTTAAGTCCAATTTTATCACTCTTCTCAGGATGAAATTGTGCTCCAAAAATATTCTCCTTTTCAACAGCGCAAACAATTTTTGATGAATAATCTGTTGTTGCTAAAATTACATTTTTATCTTGAGGAATAAATTCAAAACTGTGTACAAAATACATGTGAGAATTATTATCTATATCTTTAAAAATTTTACTATCCTTTACTATTTTAATTTGGTTCCAACCAATATGAGGAAGTTTATATTTTCCATTTTGATTATTAATTTTTGATACTTTTCCAGAAATCCAACCTAGACCCTTTGTTTCGATTTCCTCATAGCCTATATCTGCAAACATTTGTAAACCTACACAAATTCCAAGAAGAGGTTTTTTTTTACTAATTGTAAATTCATTTAAGGTATCTACTAAACCATTAATTTTTTTTAGAGCATCTACACAACTCTTAAAAGAACCTTGTCCAGGCAAAACTATTTTATCACTAGATTGAATCTTTTTTATATCTGAAGTTACTTCTAAGTTTACTTGGTCTTTAGCAACTTCCTTAAAAGAGTTTATTACTGAGCTAATATTGCCCGATTTATAATCAACGATAGTAATCTTCATTAATTCTTTAATTTTATAAAGAGCCTTTTGTAGATGGGACAGTATTTTTGTTCTTTGGATCTAATTCAAGTGCTGTCCTTAATGATCTAGCTAATCCTTTATAACAAGACTCAATTATATGGTGGCTATTATCACCATAAATATTTTCAACATGTAAAGTAATGCCAGCAGCTTGTGAGAAAGCTTGGAACCATTCTTTAAACAATTCGGTATCCATTTCCCCAAGTTTTTCTACCTTCAATTTTACATTCCAAATTAAATATGGTCTGTTTGACATATCGATCGCTACTCTTGTCAATGTCTCATCCATGGGTAGTAGGGCATGAGCGTATCTTTTTATACCTACAAAATTTTTAGAAGCTTTTTTTATACACTCACCAATGGCAATTCCTGTGTCTTCAGTAGTGTGATGTAAGTCTATATGAGTGTCTCCTTTGGCTTTTACATTTAAGTCTATAGACGAATGTTTTGATAACTGTTCTAACATATGATTAAGAAAACCAATTCCTGTATCAATTTTATATTTTCCCTTGCCATCAATATTTAGGTCTACCTTGATAGATGTTTCTTTTGTTTTTCTCGTAATATTAGCTTTTCGCTTCATAATTTTTATAGGTATATATTCATTATTTGCTTATATCAACAATACTAATAAAGCCCTTGAACTATTAAAATTAATATCCATTTAGATACTATGACAACAATAGTACTAGTTAGAAAGAATAAAGAGGTCGTAGTTGCTGGCGACGGACAGGTTAGCATGGGTAATACCGTAATTAAAAGCACAGCAAATAAAGTGCGAAAAATTGAGAAAAGAAATGTGATCGCTGGTTTTGCTGGATCGACAGCAGATGCTCTAACTTTATTTGAAAGATTGGAGTCAAAATTAGAAAAGCACGCTGGTAATTTAACAAGAGCAGCTGTTGAGTTGGCTAAAGACTGGAGAACGGACAAATACTTAAGAAGACTTGAAGCTCTTATGGCAATCGGAGATAAGGAAAAAAGTTTTATTATTTCGGGCACAGGAGATGTTCTGGAACCAGAGGGAGATGTTATTGGAATTGGCTCTGGAGGTAATTATGCGCTAGCTTCAGCAAAAGTTCTAATGGATACTGATTTATCTGCTGAAGAAATTGCAAAGAAAGCAATTAAAATTGCTTCTGAAATATGTGTTTTTACAAATGATAACTTAAGCATAGAAAAAATTTAATGGAAAATTCGAATGTTACAAACTTGGTTCCAAAAGACAAAAATAAAGACGAAAATAAATCTTATATAAGCTCTTTGTCTCCAAGAGAAATAGTATCAGAGCTTGATAGATTTGTAGTTGGGCAAAATAAAGCTAAAAGAGCAGTAGCGATAGCCTTAAGAAATAGATGGAGGAGACAAGCTCTTGAGGGTGAAATGAAAGATGAAGTATTACCAAAAAACATCTTAATGATAGGGCCTACGGGAGTTGGAAAAACCGAAATTTCAAGAAGATTATCAAAACTTGCAGAAGCTCCATTTGTAAAAGTAGAAGCAACACGTTTTACTGAAGTTGGTTACGTTGGAAGAGATGTCGAACAAATTGTAAGAGATTTACTAGAAATTGCAATTGCCATGGAAAAAGTAAAAAAAAGAAAAGAAGTATCTGCACAGGCTCAGAAAAATGCCGAAGAGAAAGTTCTCGATGCTTTAGTAGGTAATAAAGCAAGTATTGCAACTAGAGAAAGTTTTAGAAAAAGACTTAGAAATGGTGACTTGGATGATAATGAAATCGAAATAGCAGTTAATGAGAATAGCTCTGTGCCTTCTTTTGAAATTCCCGGAATGCCAGGCGCAAATGTAGGGATGATAAATTTAGGTGAAATGCTTGGAAAATCTATGGGTAATAAATCCAAAAAGAAAAAAATGACTGTAAAAGAATCTCATGAAATTTTAATTAATGAGGAGTCAGACAAACTAATTGAGCAAGATAAAATTATTAAGGCAGCAAAAAATTCTACAGAGAATAACGGAATTGTTTTTCTAGATGAGATAGATAAAATTTCAGCACGCACTGATCGTGTTGGTGGTGATGTTTCTAGAGAAGGAGTTCAAAGGGATCTTTTGCCTTTAATTGAAGGAACAACTGTAAGTACAAAATATGGACCAATAAAAACAGACCATATTTTATTCATAGCATCTGGTGCTTTTCAGCTTGCTAAGCCATCAGATCTTTTGCCAGAACTTCAGGGTCGTCTACCTATAAGGGTTGAGCTTGATGCTTTAACAAGCAAAGATTTCAAAAGAATATTAAAAGAACCTGATAATTCTCTGATAAAGCAATACAAAGCACTTTTAAAAACTGAAAATGTTGAACTAGATTTTTCAGACGATGGTATAGATACAATTGCAAACTTAGCAACAGAGGTAAATTCTACAGTTGAAAACATTGGCGCAAGAAGACTCCATACAATTATTGAAAGAGTTTTGGATGATATAAGTTTTACAGCAACAGATAACTCAGGGAAAACGATTACTATTAATTCAGATTATGTTAAGAAAAATTTAGGTGAACTGGTTAAAGATACAGATTTATCGAAGTTTATTCTTTAGAGTTTTTTAGATATATAATCAAGGCTCCCTTCCCACCCTCCTCAATATCGGCACTTTTAATTTCTTTTATAAGTTTCATTAAATCCATATTAGATTTAATAAATTCAGGAACGGAATGCTTTAAAATGCTTAAATCTTTAGAAACATAGGGATCATTTTGCGTATTAGATCTTAAACCTTTTCCCGTAATAACAATTAATCTTTTAATATTTTGAGAAAAGCAGTCCTTTATATACTCATTAATAGTTTTATTTGCATTTTCTAAAGAATATCCATGCAAATCAATTGTTTTTGTGGAAATTTTTCTTTTTGGATTAATCTCATTTGATGAATCCTTATTATAAATTTTATCGTTACTTTTAATGAAACTTTCCCAGTCTTTTTTATCTTTATCTGAAAGTTTTTTAATCAATTAAGTTAAAGTATCGACTAATTGCCAGTTAGGATTTGTAGATCGAATATCTCTAGAAAAAACCCATGTATCATGTATTTTTTTTATTTTTTTAGGATCTCCTGAAATAATTTTTTTCTCTTTATCTCTGACACAAGTAATTACTTCACTTACAAAATCAACAGTTACTTTCAAAAATTGGTCTATTTTTTTATGCTCTTTTATTATTGCTGAATTTACACCAATAAAAGTTATCTCAGCATAATGGCCTCTTTTACTTCTTTCTTGTAAGGCTTCATTAAACTGATCATGCATTTTTTTGCTTAAAAGTGGTTTACTTTCTGTAAGCTTATTGTCATTGTCACTAAAGTCTGTAATTATTGTTTCATATGCAATTTTTGCACCTTTGATAAAATCATTTTTTGCATTTTCATCAAATATTTGATTTTTATTTATATTATTTTTAACAACAGATTTATTAAATTCTTCTTTAAAATCTTCACTTAATTTTCCTTCAAAGCCAGTTCTTTTGCCTAATATTCCTCTTAATCGCAAAAAGATAAATCCGGCGATCATTGCTAAAAGAATGATATCAATATATTCAAAACTATAATTCATATACTATTGATAATAAGTACTATGTTGCATTATTTCAACTGGCAATTTACACTACATTCAAATGAACACACTATTAATATTAATAATTGCTATACCAGTTATTGAAATTTACCTATTTATTAAAATTGGATCTCAGATAGGTGCCCTTACAACAATATCTCTTATTTTTTTTACTGCATTTGTTGGTGTTCTTTATGCAAGATATGAGGGTTTTAACACACTAAAGTCTGGTATGTCGCAGATAATAAAAAATGAGTTGCCTATATATGAAATTGTTTCTGGGGCAGCTCTTGCTTTTGCAGCATTTCTTTTAATTTTACCTGGATTTGCAACGGATACGTTCGGATTACTAATTATTTTTCCACCAACAAGAAAATTTCTTCTAAAAAATGTTAGTAAAAACTACTCAAAAAAAGTAAAAGAAAAACAAAATTTTATTGATGGCGAAGCTGAAGATATAAAAGAAGATAATGACAGAAAAATATAAAATATTAGCAGAGTTCGTAAAGGATATGTCCAGCGAAACACCTAACATAGAAACTTATTTGTTCGTAAAAGATCATATCTCCAAGTATCATCTTACAATAAACATTAACTCTAAAGCGCTAAAAAATCAGATGATAGAAATCTGCACTACTTTAAAATATGAAGATAAAGAAGCTAATGAAAAAAGATCTTATTTTGAAATAAATTATGCAACAATAATAAAACTTAATGAAGTAATTAGAGATAAAAAAGTTCTTGAAAGAATGTTGTTATGTGAAGTTCAAAAAGAAATTTATCCAAGATTAGAAAAAGCATTATTAAATCTTATTCATGATTGTGGATTCGCCGATGTAAAATTTGCAAAAAAAATCGACTTCGAAAAACTTTATAAAGAAAAATTTAATTAAAAAAATTTTTTTTTAGGCTCTTTTTTAAAAATTCTTTGTGCAATTCTATTTCTTGTGATGAAGGTTTAATTACTTTTTTATAATACAAATTATTATTATCAATTTTTAAATCTTTTATTTCCTTATTTTGACTATAGAGATTTAGAGTTGGTTCTCTTTGATCTATCAAATTTATATAAACTTTAGAAAGTAATTCACAGTCGACTAAAGCTGTATGATGAACTCTTTTTGAATTATCTACTCTAAATCTTTTACAAAGTGCATCAAGGTTAATAGCAGAACCAGGAAATTTATCTCTTGCTAATTCTAGAGTATCGACTACTTCGTTTTCATTAATACTATCCTTACCAGCAATTTTAAGTTCATTATTAAGATGTCCTAAGTCAAATTCTGCATTATGTATAATTAGTTTCTTATTTTTTATAAAACTCAAAAAATCATCTGCTATTTCTCTGAATTTTTTTTTATCTGATAAAAATTCATCTGTATAACCATGCACGGCAAGTGCTTTCTCAGAAACTTTTCTTTCTGGGTTAAGATAACAATGAAATTTATTTGATGTTGGTATCTGATTATTAAGTTCAATACAGCCTATTTCGACAACTCGATGTCCATCCTTTACTGATAAGCCAGTCGTCTCCGTATCTAAAACTACTTCAAGCATTTATCTAAATTCTTTTAAAATTCTATTTATATCTTTTTTTAAAAATTTATTACTAAAATTATTTCTAATAATAAAATGGGCCATTCTCTTTTTAAATTCAATAGGAAGTTGAATTTTTTTAAATTTATTTATTAATTTTTTATTAAAGTTTTTTCTTTTTTTAAGTCTTTTCAAAATCTCCATTTTTTTTGACTCAATAAAAACTATAATATCTTTTTTTTTATTCATTTTATTTTCTAAAAAAAGTGGAATATCTAAAATTACTATTTTTCTTTTTTTGTTTTTTAATAAAAATCTATTCATTTTTTTTCTAATAATTGGGTGAATAATTTTAATTATTTTTTTCAAATTTGAATTTTTTTTTAAAATAGTTAGTGTGATAGCTTCTTTTGCTATTGGAAAAGAGGTAATATATTTTGGAAACTTTTTATTTAGTTTTCTAAAACAAGTTCGGTCCTCATTATATAATTTGCTTACCTCAAAATCAGCATTGAATACTGGACAACCAAACTTATATGCAACAAAAGTTTTGCCACAACCTATATTGCCGACTAATGCTATTCTTATCATTGATCTAGTAATTTAATGGTTTCACTATCTATTTTAGGCATAACTTTATGCCATAATGTAAATGCTTGATGAGCTTGATAAACAAACATCATTTTTCCATTTTCAACTCGATGTCCTAAATTTTTTGCTTTTTTTAAAAAATTTGTTTCTATTGGATTATAAATAACATCATAAAAAATTTTATTATTCCCAACGTTTGAAATATCTAATTTAATTTCATCCTCTTTTTTAAGGCCTAAGCTTGTTGCGTTGATTATCATATCAAAATCCGGCATTTCACCCCAATTAATAATTTCTACATTTTTAAATAACTCTTTTAAATTTTCAGCCTTATCTCTAGTTCTATTACTCAAAATTATTTTTGAAGGTTGCATTTTATTAAGAGAAAAGATTATCGACGGAACTACTCCACCGGCTCCTAATATAAAAATTCTTTTATTATTAATATTGTATTTTAAATATTTTATAGCTAATTCAAATCCAGCAACATCGGTATTATGGCCAATTATTTTTCCATTGTTTAGATAAATTGTATTAACTGATTGTGTTTTATTTGCTTCATTACTTAATTCATCTAAAAAAGGAATTGCAGCTTTTTTAAAAGGTACTGTAACATTAATTCCACTTATTTTACCTTCTTTAACTTCAAAAATAATATTTTCTAGCTCACTGTGATCAATTCTTTTTTTATCGTAGACGGCGTCAATATTATTTTCTTTAATCCAATAATTATGAAGTTTTGGTGATAACGAGTGTTCTATAGGGTTTCCAATAACAATATATTTTTTCATAATAAAAACTCTTTTATTTTTTTTATTGGCAGTCCCATTATTGTGTCTTCATCGCCCTTTATCTCAGAAAATAGCGACCTTCCCTCCCCTTCAATTTGATAAACATTATAAGCATATAAATCCTCATCGGTTATTTTTGATAAATATTTTTCAAGATCTGAATTAGACATATTCTTCATTTTTAAAGAGGCTTTATCGGTATAATTCCAAATCATTTGGCCATTTTTTGACACACACACCGAACTAATTAAATGGTGTATTTTTCCATTTAATTTTTTAAGTATTTCCATTGCTTCTTTACGACTAGATGGTTTGGATATTATATTGCCTTCAAGATCTATAACGCTATCTGCTCCTACAACAATTTCTCCATTTAAGCCTTCACTAATTTTATTTGCTTTAAGTTCAGCAAGATTTTTAGAAATTAAAAGTGGTGTTGCTCCTTCTTTTGTTAAACTTTCCTTAACTGTTTCCTCGTCGATATTTGCTGGCTTAACAATACAATTAAAACCATTGTTTTCTAGAATATTTTTTCTTACTTTGCTTTTAGAAGCTAAGACTATCTTATTGTTCATTGTTTTTATATATCTCGTGAATTTTAATGATTGATGCAGCAGTTTCTTCAACAGATTTCCTAGTAACATCAATAACAGGCCAATTGTATTTTTTAAAGGTTTGTTTAGCTTTCTCTACTTCTTGAGAAATTGTCTCTAAATTTGTGTAATCAATTGGTTCACTTTCTTTTAAAGAGTTCATTCTATTCTTTCTAAGATCTAATAGTCTGGCTGGTTCTGTGGTCAATCCTACAACACAAGATATTTTTGGTTTTTTTTTAAGCAGTTCTGGAACTGAATTTTCATTTACAAGAGGAATATTTGAAGTTTTTAATCCTCTATTAGCCAAATAAATAGAAGTTGGTGTTTTACTAGTTCTGCTAACTCCTAATAATATAACGTCTGATTTCTCTAAATCATTTATCGAATTACCGTCGTCATGATTCATTGTAAATTGTATTGCATCGATTCGATCATAATATTCTTCATTTAAAGTATGTTGACCACTGGGTACATGTGTTGCCTTTTGATTAAGTATTTTTGAAAAATTAATTATTAAGTCTCCCAAAACACTAAAACAGGGAATTTTATATCTTTCACTTTTTTTTAATAAAAAGTTAGCAAGATCAACATCAACTATTGTATAAAGTATTATTGAATTTGTTTGATTATTTAAAATATCAACTATTTTAGATATTTGATTTTGTGTTCTTATAAATGAATATGAATGTATTTTGTAATTGAAATTTTTAAACTGAGCTTTGAGAGCTAAAAAAATTCTATCTAGCGTCTCTCCAGTAGAGTCTGATATTAGGTAAATTTGATATGTATTATTCATGTATAAGTAGTTGATATTTAAATATTATTATAATTACTTTTTATTTTAAAAATTTTTTTTTATTATTTTTGTAAAACATTAATTTTATAAACATAATTATCAACGTTAATAAACAATATACATTTAATATAATAAAATTAAATAGCGCTTCAAATAAGCCAATATATTGTAATTTTAATAAGATTTATTTGTTAATAAAATATGTATAAGTTGTTGATAATAAATTATTACCTTTATTAACATAATATAATACTAAAACTAAAATAAACTATTAATGTTTAAATGACTCCTATTCAAGAATGTATAAGAAATAAAAAGGTGGGTAGTAAACCTATTTGGTTTATGAGACAGGCTGGTAGATATTTACCTGAATTTAGAAAAATAAGAAAATTAAATAAAAATTTTATTAAATTATGTTTAGATGTTAATTTGTCGTCAAAGATTACACTGCAACCACTTAAAAGGTTTGATTTGGATGCTGCGATAATTTTTTCTGATATATTAATGGTTCCTTATGGTCTTGGACAAGAAGTTATTTTTAAAAAGAATTTTGGACCTGAATTAAATAGTCTAAACTTAGAAACAATAAGTGAAATTAAAGATTCAGAATTTTCTAAAAAATTATTGCCTGTTTATAAATCAATAAAAAAAGTAAGTAAAAGTAAGTTAGTTAATGATAAAGATCTAATTGGGTTTGTTGGAGCTCCTTGGACACTGTTAGTTTATATGATTAATAAATGTTCTCCTAAGAGGAATTTAAATAAAAAATTTTTTAAAGATAAAATTTTAATTAAAGAGACATTTGAAATATTAGATAAATTTTTAAAGATTCATATAAAAAACCAGATAAAAAATGGTGCAACAATTATTCAAATATTTGATAGTTGGGCGGGATTATTAGAAAATAAATATATAGAAGATTATATTTATGATAGAACTTTAAAGTTAGTCAATTTTATTAAATCATATAAAGTACCTGTTATATGTTTTCCAAGAGAAATTAAAAATTACGAAAAATATTGTAAAATAATTAAACCAGATGTAATTAATATTGACTATAAAACAAATCCAGAAAAAATAATTAAAAAAACAGACATAGTTGTGCAGGGTGGTTTAGACCCAAAATTTCTATTAACAGACAAAGAAAAATTAAAAATTGAGGCTAAAAGGTATCTAGATATCTTTAAAGATCATCCTTATATTTTTAATTTAGGGCATGGAGTATTACCCAAAACTAATCCACAAATGTTGGATTATTTAATAAAGTTTGTAAAAGGATATTATTAGAGTTATTTTTTATTTTAATGAAAAAAGATCATCCAAAAATACAGTATGGTAAGACAGGGGTAATTTTAATAAACCTTGGAACACCAGACTCGACTAGTTGGTGGGATATCAGGAGATATTTAAAAGAATTTCTTTCAGATAGAAGAGTTATTGAAGTGAATCCTTTCGTCTGGCAAATAATTTTAAATCTCTTCATTTTGACTTTTAGACCATCAAAAACTGCTAAAGCTTATAAGGAAATTTGGATGCAAAAAGAAAATATGTCCCCGTTAAGATATTATACTTTGATGCAAACAAAAAAGTTAAGAGAAAGATTTGATAATAATAAAATAGTTGTTGATTATGCAATGAGATATGGCAACCCAAGTATAAAAAGCATAATGACAAAACTTCAACAAGAAGGATGTGAAAATATAATAGTGTTACCACTATATCCTCAATACGCCGCACCAACTACAGCAACTGTTTGTGATGAAGTTTATAGGACTCTGCTTAAAATGAGATGGCAGCCTAGCTTACAAATTATACCTCATTATGAGTCTGAACCTTTATACATAGATGCATTAGTAAACAGTATTAATAAGAAAATTTCAGAATTAAATTGGAAACCAGATTTAATAATAGCTTCTTACCACGGAATACCTAAAAAATATTTTGAAAAAGGTGATCCTTATCATTGCTATTGTCAAAAAACTTCAAGATTAATGTCAGAAAAATATAAAGAAATTCCTATCAAAACCACCTTTCAATCTCGTTTTGGTCCACAAGAGTGGTTGCAGCCTTATACTGATAAAATCTTAGAGGGTTTGCCCAAAGAAGGTAAAAAAAACATTTTGGTTATTTGTCCAGGATTTTCCTCAGATTGTGTGGAGACATTGGAAGAAATTGCAATACAGGGAAAGGCAAGTTTTATGAAATTTGGTGGAAAAAATTTTGATGTTATCCCTTGTTTAAATGATAATGATGATCACATAAATTTAATAAAAAAACTCATTAGCAATTTTATTCTATAAAATGAATATTTATTTAACTCTTAAAGCATTGCATCTTATAGCTGTAATTTCTTGGATGGCTGGACTTTTGTATTTACCAAGAATTTTTGTTTATCATGTAGAAAACAAAGATAGTTTAGAAACATGTGAGATATTTAAGGTGATGGAGAGAAAATTATATAATTTTATAATGATGCCAGCGATGATACTTTCCTGGATATTTGGGTTTTTATTAATTGGCAGTATAGGATTTGATCAAATGGCAAATAAATGGCTTCAAATTAAGCTGTTTTTGGTTATAGTTTTAACCGCATATCATTTTTTCCTTGGTGTTTGTCTTAAAAAGTTTAGTTTAGATCTAAACACATACTCATCAAGATTTTATAGAATTTTTAATGAAGTACCCACCATTTTGCTAATTTTAATAGTTTTTATTGTAGTTTTTAAGCCAATCTAGTATTGAAATTTCTTAAAGAGTATATATATTCAATTTATCTTACTAATCACAATTTAACCCCCAATAATGAATATACAAGAACTTAAAACAAAATCATCAGAGCATCTTATTAACCAAGCAGAAGAACTTGGTATTGAAAACGCGAGCACACTAAGAAAACAGGAAATTGTTTTTGCAATTTTAAAAAAACTTGCAGAAAAAGAAGAAATTACTGGAGGCGGAGTTCTACAATTATTGCAAGATGGTTTTGGATTTTTAAGAGCAATGGAGTCAAATTATTTACCAGGTGCAGATGACATTTATGTTAGTCCAAGTCAAATAAGAAGATTTGGATTAAGAACTGGTGACACTGTAGAAGGACCAGTAAGAGCACCAAAAGATGGTGAAAGATATTTTGCTTTATTACAAGTTAGTAAGATTAATTTTGAAGATCCTGAAAAATCTAGACATAAAATAGCCTTTGATAATTTAACACCTTTATATCCTAATAAACAATTAGTAATGGAAGTTGAAAGCAATAAAACTGAAAAAAAACCAGACTTAACACCAAGACTTATAGATTTGGTTAGTCCTATAGGAAAAGGTCAAAGATCCTTAATTATATCACCTCCTAAGGCTGGGAAAACGATGATTTTACAAAGTATTGCTAATTCTATAGCTGCAAATTACCCAGAGTGTTATTTAATGGTTTTATTAATTGATGAAAGACCAGAAGAAGTGACTGATATGCAAAGAACCGTCAAAGGTGAAGTAATTAGTTCAACATTTGATGAGCCTGCTCAAAGGCACGTAGCTGTAGCAGAAATGGTAATCGAAAAAGCGAAAAGATTAACCGAACATAAAAAAGATGTAGTAATTCTTTTAGACTCTATAACAAGACTTGGAAGAGCTTATAATGCTGTTATACCAAGCTCGGGAAAAGTCCTAACAGGAGGTGTAGATGCCAATGCTTTACAAAGGCCAAAAAGGTTTTTTGGAGCAGCTAGAAATATAGAAGAAGGTGGATCTTTAACAATAATTTCAACTGCCCTAATTGATACAGGTAGCAGAATGGATGAAGTGATTTTTGAAGAATTTAAAGGCACAGGTAACAGCGAAACAATATTGGATAGAAAAATATCAGAAAAAAGAATTTTTCCCGCAATTGATATAACCAAATCAGGAACAAGAAGAGAAGAACTGCTTTTTGATAAAAATGATTTACAAAAAATGAATGTTTTAAGAAGAATTATAGCTCCAATGGGCACAATGGATGCTATTGAATTTATTAATTCAAAA
The DNA here is from genome assembly GCA_902557385.1 of uncultured Pelagibacteraceae bacterium. Taxonomy (GTDB): domain Bacteria; phylum Pseudomonadota; class Alphaproteobacteria; order Pelagibacterales; family Pelagibacteraceae; genus Pelagibacter. The sequence continues at coordinate 9,668 of CACDZF010000002.1, read as the reverse complement.
CTAAAAAATACCAAAAATAATGCAGAATTTTTTAATTCTATGAATAAGCCTGCATAGTTGATAAAATTCACTAAATGAAAGATTTAAGTGAAGCAAAACAAGAACTAGTTAAAAGTTTAGTCAAAAATAAAAAATTTCATCAATTAGAATTTGAAGTAAATTTATTACTTTTAGAAAAAAGGTCACCTTTTCTATTAAATTTACTTGGTGTTTCTAAAATATCAAAAGTTCCAACTTCTAAAAAAGATTTAAATGAATCTTTAGATTTGTTCAAAGAAGCATATTTGAAAGATAGAACTCTAACAGATGCACTTTTTAATTACGCAGAAATTTCTATAAGATTACTTAAATATGATGAAGCAAAAGATTTATTAATAGAATATTTAAGTAAAAAAAAATACGATTATAAAGCTACTTTGGCTTTAGCAAGAATACACTTTTATCTAGGAAATATGGACGATTGCCTTCTTAATTACAAAAAAATTATTGATAATAATGAAGCCAACTCCAAGCTCTGGTCAGCTTTTCTTTTTACAACTAATTATACTTACAAATATAGTCAAAAAGATTATTTAAATTTTTGTAATAAATATTCAGAAAAACTAGAAAAATTTGATGAAAAAATACTTAAAAAATTTCAGTACGAGAAAAATCCTAAAAAAATAAGATTAGGTTTTTTTTCAGCAGATTTAAGAACTCATTCTGTTGCAAAATTCATTGAAGAAACACTTAAAATTTTAAAAAAAGATAATTATGAAATTATAGCCTTTAGTAACAACAAATTAGGAGCCGATGACTTGACGACAGAAAGACTAAAAGGAATTTTTCATGAATGGTACGATATAGTTAATTTAAGTGATTTAGACGTTGTCAATCTTATTAGAGATAAAAAAATTAATATATTGTTTGATCTTACAGGTTATTCAACAGGAAACAGATGTGAAATTTTTAAAAATAAGTCAGCGCCACTACAAATTTCTTGGTGTGGGTATTGTAACTCTTCTGGATTAAAAGAAATGGATTATTTAATTGCTGATGAAAACTTAATCAAAAAGGAAGAAGATTTTAATTATACTGAAAAAATAATCAGATTACCAAAAATATGGAATAGTCATTTCTTGATTTCTTCTGAAATAAAAATTAATGAACTTCCCGCTATCAAAAATAAATACATAACCTTTGGATCATTTAATAATTATGGAAAACTATCAGATGAAACAATAGAAACTTGGAGCGTGATTTTAAAAAATAATAATTCTAAGTTAATTTTGAAATCATCTGTTCATGATCATCAATTATTAAGAGATAATATCAAAAACAAATTTAAAAAAAATGGAATTGAAGGAGAAAAAATTATTTTTATGGAAAGATTAAAAAATTACGATGATCATTTAAAAATATATAATAATATAGATATATCTCTCGATACGTTTCCATTTGCTGGGGCGACAACTACGTTCGAATCTTTATGGATGGGAGTGCCGACAATTACACTTTCAGGTGAAATATTTAATTCTAAATTTGGTCTGTCAATTAACAAAAATTTAAATCTAGATACTTTCATTGCTAAAGATAAAAATGATTACATAGAAAAGGCTAAAATAATTTCTTCAGACATTAATAAACTTAGTCAAATTAGATATTCTTTAAGAAACTTAGCTATTAACTCTTCACTATTCGATAATAAAGATTTTGGATTAGAATTATGTAAAATTTTAAAAGATAAGTGGAGATTATTTTCTCAACAAAATAAAAATTTATAATTTTTTCCTAGCTTTGTTTTTCTTTAATTGAAGGTATACTAATCGCATGACTATTTATGCTCTTTCATCTGGCCCAGGAATATCTGGCGTGGCTGTAATAAGAATTTCAGGAAAAGAAACTTCTGAAATATTAAAAATTTTAACAAAAAAAGGTTTACCAAAACCGAGAGAAGCAACAATTAAAAAGATAATTGATCCAAATAGTTCAGAGTTAATAGACGAAGGAATAATTTTATGGTTTCCTGGTCCCGAGAGCTACACTGGAGAGGATATGGCTGAATTACATACTCACGGGAGTAAAGCTGTTATCGATGCAATCCATAAAGCTTTAGAGGATACTAAAAAATGCAGAATTGCTGAACCAGGTGAATTTACTAAAATTGCTTTTCAAAATGGAAAAATAAATTTATTAAAAGCAGAAAGTATTTCCGATTTAATTTCATCTGAAACAGAAATTCAGAGAAAACAAGCAATAAATATTATGACTGGAAAATCATCTAAAATTTACGATGATTTGAGAGGTAGATTAATTAGAGCTCTATCAAACATAGAAGCTAAAATAGATTTCCCAGAAGAAGAAATACCAGAAAAAATAATTAACGAAATTAAGAAAAATGTTGATTATGTAATAGAAAAAATACAAAAAATTTTAAATGATCAAAAAGTTGGAGAAAGAATTAGAGAAGGGTTTAAAATTGCAATAGTTGGTCCAACAAATGCAGGTAAGTCAAGTTTATTAAATCATCTTTCAAATAGAGATGTTGCAATTGTTTCAGAAATTGCTGGAACTACAAGAGACGTTATAGAAGTACATTTAAATATTAATGGATATCCTGTTGTGGTGTCTGATACTGCTGGAATTCGAAAATCTAAAAATGAAATTGAAAAAAAAGGCATTAAATTAGCCTTAAAAAAAGCTGAAGAGGCCGATTTAAATCTTATAGTAATAGAGCCAAAAAACCTTGAATTTACTGGGTTTTTGAAAGATTTGATAAAACCAAACTCGATTTTAGTAATAAATAAATGTGATTTAAAAGAAGTGATATTGACTGAGCAAATGAAGAAAATTGATCATGTAATTATATCTGTCAAAAATAATACAAATCTGGAAAACTTAATTTTAAAAATAAAATCAAAGTTAAAAGGAAGATTTGTTCAAACTGAAGAAATTATAATAACAAGAGAAAGGCACAGACAAAACCTTGAGCAGTGTCTACAAAATTTAGTTAATTTTAAAAATCAAAAAGATGACTTTGATAAAGCTGCGGAAGATCTTAGACTAGCTACTCGTCACTTAGGAATGATCGTTGGTAAAGTTGATGTTGAAGAAATATTAAGTTCTATTTTTAATGATTTTTGTATTGGTAAATAAATATTATTTTATCTTTTTTGTGATTTCGCATAAACTCCTTGTAAAATAATAAACTTATAATTTATATATTTTATGAATAATGATTTGTTTTTTGATGTAGTTGTAATAGGTGGAGGACATGCAGGTTCGGAAGCTGCTGCTGCATCTGCTAGATTAGGAGTTAATACTGCTTTGTTTACACATAAAATAGAAACGATAGGAGAAATGTCGTGTAATCCAGCTATTGGAGGATTGGGCAAAGGACATCTAGTAAGAGAGATAGATGCTCTAGATGGGGTCATGGGTGACGTAGCTGATAAATCTGGAATTCAATTTAGACTTCTAAATAGAAGCAGAGGTCCAGCGGTTAGAGGCCCTAGAACCCAAAGTGACAGGGCATTATATAAAAAATATATGCAAGAAAAACTGCTAAACTATTGTAATTTAAGCGTTTTTTCTGATCCTGTAATTCAATTCATTTTTAAGAAAAACTCTGTAAGTGGATTTACTACTAAGTCTGGTAGAAAAGTTGAATCATCTAAGCTAATACTAACAACGGGTACTTTTTTAAATGGTTTGATACATGTTGGTGATAAACAAACTCCGGCCGGGAGATATAATGAAAAACCAACAACAGGATTAAGCGAACAATTAAAAAAACATAATTTTAGAATTGGTAGACTTAAGACGGGAACCCCTCCAAGATTAGATGCGCGTACGATTAATTTTGATAACTTAGAGGAACAACATGCAGATGATGATCCTTATTTTTTTTCTTTCCTGTCGACCAAAAATTATAATAAACAAGTTTCATGTCGTATGACTTATACAAATGATGAAGTTCATAAAATCATTTCAAAAAATATACACCGTAGCGCTATGTACTCAGGAAGCATTAAGGGTATTGGACCACGTTATTGTCCATCTATAGAAGATAAGGTAGTTAAATTTTCAGAAAAAAGCAGACATCAGATCTTTTTAGAGCCTGAGGGTCTCAACGATCATACAATTTATCCAAATGGCATATCTACTTCACTCCCTCATGACGTGCAAGAAGAAATATGTAACAAAATCAATGGTTTAGAGAATGTTAAAATTATAAGACCTGGTTATGCTATAGAATATGACTATATTGACCCCACTGAACTTTTATTAACTCTAGAAACTAAAAAAATACATAATTTATATTTAGCAGGTCAAATTAATGGTACGACAGGTTATGAGGAGGCGGCAGCCCAGGGTCTTATCGCAGGAATAAATGCTGCTTTATCAATAAAAGGTCAAGAACCCTTTATACTCGATAGATCGGAAGCTTATATTGGAGTTATGATAGATGATTTAGTTACAAAAGGTGTTGCTGAACCTTATCGTATGTTTACTTCACGTGCTGAATATAGATTAACTTTAAGATCCGATAATGCAGATTTAAGGTTAACTGAGAAAGGCATTAAAATTGGTCTAGTTAGCGATGAAAGATCCAAGATTTTTAAAAATAAGGCTTTTAATTTGAATAAAATATCATCAAAAATGAGCAAATTGTCCATAACCCCTTCCAAAGCATCAAAATTTGGGGTTAATATTGCAAAAGATGGAATTACTCGTTCAGCTATACAAATTTTAAGCCAAAAAGGAGTTAATATGGTTAAAATTCGTGAAATATGGCCTGAAATATCTTATTTTTCGAAGGAAATAGATAATCAATTAGAAATAAACTCTCATTATAGAGGTTATCTAAAAAAACAAAATGCTGATATTTTATCTTTTAAGAAGGATGAAAATTTAAAAATACCTGAAAATATTAATTATGATGAATTTAGTGGTTTATCTAATGAAGTTAAGACTAAATTTAAGAAAATTAGGCCTAAAACACTGGGGCAGGCTCTTAGAATTGATGGAATAACGCCTGCGGCCGTATATATTTTGTTGTCACACGTCAAAAGAAAGTCTATTAAGCAAATAGCTTAATGGATGAAGATTTTATAAAAAACTACTCGTTATTAGATAGATATAATGTTTCACGTGAAACGTGTTTAGATTTTGAGAAGTTCATATCCATGATTAAGTCTGAAAACGAAAAAATTAACATTATTGCTAAAAAATACTCCAAAAATAGCGATATTCGTAAAAGACATATAATAGATTCAGCGCAAGCTATTGATTTTGTTGACTTAAATGATAATACAACCTACGATTTAGGCACGGGAGGAGGATTACCTGGAATTGTTATAGCGATAATGGCAAAAAACTTGAAAAAAAAAATTAGAATGAATTTATTTGAAAAGAGTTATCACAAAAGCTCCTTTTTAAAAGAGGTTTCAAAAGAATTAAATCTAGAAACAGAAATTATTCAAAAAGACGTATTTAAAACAAGAGAATTAAACTCGGGAACAATTATGGCAAGGGCGTTTAAACCAATGCCTATAGTTTTAGACTTAGTCTATAAAAATTTTAGAAAATATAAAAATCTAATTTTGTTCATGGGTAAAAGTGGAAAAAAAACATTAACTGAAACTTTAAAGCATTGGGATTTTGAGTATAAGGAAAAAAGGAGTCTTACAAACGAAGACTCGTTTTTGCTGAGTATAAAAAATATTAAAAAAAAAAATTAAAGTATATGCAAATTATATCTGTAATAAATCAAAAAGGAGGCGTTGGTAAAACTACTACAGTTATAAATCTAGCAGCAGGTCTTTCAAGGAAGGGTAAAAAAATTTTAGTAATCGATTTGGATCCTCAAGGCAATGCAACAACAGGTTTAGGACTTTCAAATATTGAAAATTCAAGTGATACAATTTATGGAGTTTTGAATGGCTCAAAGAGAATAATTGAAGTTATTAAAAAAACCAATTTTGAAAATTTAGATATCATTACATCTAACGTAGATTTATCCGGTTTAGAGGTAGAAACAGCAGGTGACAGCAAAAGAGCATTTATATTAAAAGATCAATTAACGTTGTATTTAAAGGATTCTAGAGACAATTACGATTACATTTTTATTGATTGTCCCCCATCTTTAAGCCTTTTGACTGTTATGGCACTGGTAGCCTCTTTTTCATTGGTAGTACCTCTTCAAACCGAGTTTTTTGCATTGGAGGGTTTAACGCAATTAATGAAAACAATAGAAAGAATAAAAACTAACTTAAATAAGGAACTTAAAATAAGAGGAATACTTCTAACAATGTATGACAAAAGAAATAAACTTTCATCGCAAGTTGAAAAAGAAGCTAGGGATTATTTTAGCAGACAAGTTTATAATACAGTAATACCGAGAAATGTTAGATTGTCTGAAGCCCCATCTCATGGAGTGCCAGTTTTAATATACGATAAAAATTGTCCTGGAAGCATTTCTTATTTTAATTTTACCGATGAATTTATTAATCAAGATAAAGAATTTGAAAGTGCAGCATAATGGATACTTCTAAAATTAAAAAAGGCTTGGGTAGAGGATTATCTTCATTAATTGGTGAGTCTAAAACTGAAAAAAATACTAGCAAAGTTTTAATTAGTGATTTAATTAGAAATAGGTATCAACCGCGAAAAACTTTTGATTCAGAAAATCTCGAAGAATTAACCAATTCAATTAAAGAAAGAGGAATTATTCAACCGATTATAGTTAGAAAATCAGAACAACAAAAGAATAAATTTGAAATTATTGCAGGAGAGAGAAGGTGGTTAGCTGCTCAAAATGCAGGTTTACATGAAGTTCCGGTCGTCGTTACTGAAGCTGATGATCTTAAATCACTGGAATTTGCTATAGTAGAAAATGTACAAAGACATGATTTAAATGCAATTGAAGAGGCTCAAGGGTATCAAAAACTAATAAATGAATTTTCTTATGATCAGGAAAAAGTTTCTAAATTTATTGGTAAAAGTCGCAGCCATGTCACAAATTGTTTACGCTTATTAACATTACCTGAAGAAGTGATAAAGTTGATCGAAAATAATAAATTAACCCAAGGACACGCAAAGGTTTTAGTTGGACTTGAAAATGGAACCTTTATTGCAAAAAAAATAATAGAAAAAAAATTATCTGTAAGACAGGCTGAAAGTCTTGTAAAAATTTTTAAAACAAAAAAACCAAGAAAAAATCAAACAAAAGACCCTAATTTATCACAACTAGAATTGTCAATTTCAGATAAAGTTGGATTAAGCGTTTTAATTAAAAATAAAAAAAATAATTCAGGAAGTATAATATTTAATTACAAAGACCTAGATCAATTGAATAAAATCATAAAGGTAATTAAAGCTAATTATTAGTTCACTTTGAAGTATTAATTATAAAGTCTGATACAATATTTATTGCATTTTCCGAATTTTTTTTTATTAAAAGCTCTATATCGTTAGTTTTAAAAATCATATCTTCTATTTTTTCTAAGTCATTTTTGTTTACTTGTTTTCTTACAATGTCTTTATCCTTCCAAAATATCGGTGGCTTAAAAGATGAAATTATAGAATCTAAATTTTTATTTTTTTGATATTCTTTTTGAATTTTTTGTAGTCTTTTTAATTTATTTGAAAAGGATCTAATAATTAAAATACAATCCTCAAATGAGAAATTATTTTCATTTAAAATGTTTATTGTTTTTTTTGAGTTTTTGCTTAAACAATTATCCAATAGTTCAGAAACATTATAATTCTCTGCGAGATCAGTTAATTTAATAATCTCTTCAGAACTAACATTTTTATGTGTTTTTATATAAGACTCAATTTTATTTAGTTCATTAATCAAATTTCCTCTATCCCCTCTACTTCTATCTATGAGTAAGTTTATTGTTTCCTGCGAAATTGATATTTTGTTAACTTTAAAAAAATCTCTTGCTATTACGCTTAATGTTTGAGTGTTATCTTCGTAAACAGGTACACATACAATTTTTTTATTTTTCTCAAATAATTTTCTTAGTTTTGATTTTTTATCTAAAATTGATGCATTAAGAATAATTGTAATATCTTCCATCTCTTTTTCTATGACTTCCTCGATGATATTATTTAATTTATCTGTTACTCTAGAAATAATAAATAATTTTTTTTCTTCGAAAAAAGATCTCGAAAGAATTCCATTAAAAAAATCAGAATTATTATCTATGATTTCTTTTTCATCATATCTATAAATATTTTCCTTAAAATTATTTATAAAATATTTTTTTGTAATTTCATTTTTAAGACCTTCATTTTGCCCATACATTAAAAATATTTTATTTGTATTTACGTCAATTTTATTTAGTTCATATGATTTTATTATCATTACTAGTTATATAAAATTAAAATTATATCTTCTTTTATTGTTTCGATTAAATTGTTTTCGATAGTTTTTTCATATTGTTTTAAATCAAATTTATTTTCAGTATTTTTATAGCTAAAGTTTTTAGTAATATTTTTTTGCATAGTCAGTTCATTATTAGAGTAAATTTCTACATTAGTACTTATTGTCATTTTGTAGACTAAAGGATCTCCTTTGCTATCTTTACTAGATATATCTATTTTTTTTTCAGAACTTAATTTTAATCTAATAACCCTTATATAATTCTCAGCTTTACTTAAATAAGTTAAATTATTTCTAATTTTTAAACTTATCTTGTCGTTTTTATTGTAAATTATTTCTTCAATTAAAAAGTTTGAAGTTTTGCTTGAAAATATAGGCTGGTACCCACAACTAACTAATAACAAAAAACTTAAAATTAATATGATTTTTTTCATTCCAAAATTAGATTAATTAACCTGTCTTTAACATAAATATTTCTTATGATTTTTTTATTTTCTAAATATTTATTATATTGAGTATTATTTTTAATCTCATTAATTAATGTTTCTTTTTCAACATTTTTTTTACTAACAATAATTGCTCTTTTTTTTCCATTAATTTGTAAAACAATATTTACTTTTTCTTTAATAAGATACTTTTCATCAATTTTAGGCCAACTTTTTTCACTTTTTTCACCTAAATCTTCAAGACATTCACTTGCAAAGTGAGGGATAATGGGTGACATTGTTTTTAATATTTCAACATAATTTTTTAAGAGATTATTTTTATTTAAGGGTTTTTTTATTAATTTAATTAAAAAATTATAAGTCTCATATAAATTAGCTACAATTACATTGTAATGAAACTTTTCTAAGTTTTCGGTAATCTTTTTTATTATTTCATTAGTGAAACGATTTATTTCAGCTGAATTTGACTGTGCATCCTGAGATTTTTTTGATGAAATATTTTTTATATTCTTATGAAGAGTCCAAAATTTTTGTAAAAATTTATAAGATGCGGCCATTCCTTGTTCTGACCACTGAACATCTTTTTCAGGTGGACTATCTGAAAGAATAAAAAGTCTAACTGCATCTGAGCCGTAAGTATCTATTATATTTTCAGGATCAATGGTATTTTTTTTAGATTTTGACATTGATTCACTTGGTCCAACCTTTATTTTTTCTTTCTCATTTTTTTTTTTGAAATAATTTTTTCCATCTTTAGTAATAACATCTTTGGGGCTTACCCAATTATTTTCTTCGTCTTTATAAGTTTCGTGGCAAACCATTCCTTGTGTAAAAAGACCCTTAAAAGG
>CACDZF010000001.1 GCA_902557385.1 uncultured Pelagibacteraceae bacterium | reverse complement strand
TTATCTAAATTTCATATAACCTAATTAATTATTTATGTCTGAGCCAGTAATCAAATGTGAAAATGTTTATAAAATTTTTGGAGCAAATGCTCAGAAAATGCTTCAGGATTCAAATGGCAATGTAGATGCTAAAACTTTTCAAGAAAATGGATGCATTGTTGGTGTTAACAATGCTTCATTTGAAGTTTCAAAAGGTGAAATGTTAGTTGTGATGGGTTTGTCTGGTTCAGGCAAATCAACATTATTAAGGTGTATTTCAAGATTAACTGATGCAACAGGTGGAAAAATTTTTATCGAAGGACAAGATTTATTAAAACTAAATAACAAAGATCTCATTGAACTTAGAAGAAATAAAATGGGAATGGTTTTCCAAAGCTTTGCTTTATTGCCTCATAAAACTGTTGTGGAAAATATAGCATTTCCACTACAAATTAAGGGAGTCAAAACTGAAGATAGTATAAGCAAAGCAATGGATATGGTAAAATTAGTTGGGCTTGATGGAAGAGAAAACTATTTTCCAAGAGAGCTCTCAGGAGGACAGCAACAGCGAGTTGGTATTGCAAGATCATTAGCAGTTGAACCAGACATTTGGTTTTTAGATGAACCTTTTTCAGCCTTAGATCCATTGATTAGAAAAGAGATGCAAGATGAGTTTCTAAGACTTCAAGAAAAATTACAAAAAACAATTATGTTTATTACTCACGATTTTGATGAAGCTTTAAAACTAGCTGATCGTATAGCAATTATGAAAGATGGTATAATTGAGCAGTTAGATACGCCTGCTAATATTGTTTTAAATCCAGCTACTGAATATGTAAGAAAGTTTACAGAGGAAGTGCCTAGAGAAAAAGTTTTATTAATTGAAGATGTAATGGATATTTCTAAAGATAATCTTGGAAATTTAAAAGTTTCGAAAGGTGAAATTATTGAGAATGTTGCTGAAAAAATTCTTACTCAGGATAAATCAGTAGCTGTAGTAGATAATAATAATAAAATCATTGGCTCTATTAACCCAAATAAAATAATCAATACAGTTTTTGGAGGAAGAAAAAATAGTAATTAATTATGGAACTTTTCAAGAAATATCCTAAAACTTTTCAATGGTTATTTTTATTATTTGTTTTTTTTGCTCTATGTTTTGCAATAGAAGTTCCTGAAACATATAAATTTATTCGAGGCCAAGCAGAATTCGTTAAGGATCCAAATCAAAGCAGTTATGTGTTTTTAGGCAAAGAAGTAAGATACTATGCTTTCGATGTCTTCTGGAGATTACCTCCGTTGCTAGGATGGTTGCCTATTTGGATAAATGACTCATTATTTTTCCTAATGAACGAATGGATGCCAATCGAAGTTTGGAATGAAGATACTCAAGAATTTAAAAGTCGTCCTATAATTTTACAAATAAGTAGAAATTTAACAGCATTTATGACCTTTCTAATACAGTTGATTAGAGAGATTTTATTAGGAGGTTTAGAAACTATAGTAGCTTTTACAAGTTGGGATTGGATAGATAAAAATCCTTGGGCTGAATTACCAGGATTACCGTGGACAATTGTTGCTGCAGGTGCAGCATTACTTTCATACAAACTTAGTGGCAAAGGTCTAGCTTTGTTTGCAGGTTTAACTATGGTTTATATTTCTATATTTGGTCAATGGAAACCTTCTATGCAAACTCTTTCATTTATACTAGTAGCAGCACCATTGTCATTTATTTTTGGCCTAGGCTTAGGTATAGCAGCTTTCAAAAGTAAACGTGTTGAGAAAGCTTTGTATCCAATATTATTAGTGATGCAGACAATGCCACAATACGCAGTACTGGTTCCAGCGCTTGTTCTTTTCGGAGTAGGTGATCATGCTGCAGTAATAATAACTATGGTTGTAGCTGTACCTCCGATGATATTATTAACTATATTAGGTTTAAGAGCGGTACCCCCAGAAGTTATTGAAGCTGGTAGAATGAGTGGATGTAATAATTGGCAACTAATGTTAAAAGTATTAATCCCTACTGCAAGAAGAGATATATTAATTGGTGTAAACCAGGTTATTATGGTGTGTTTTTCGATGGCAGTTATTTCAGCTTTTATTGGTGCAAAAGGTTTAGGGTTTAATTTATTATTGGCATTAAATCAGTTAAATATTGGATTAGCACTGGAAGCAGGTTTATGCATAAGCTTAATTGCAATTTTATTAGACAAAATGTCTTTAGCTTGGGCAAACAAACAAACTGATTATTTTGGCAATCTAACTTTCTACCAAAGAAATAAAAATATTTTATTTTTTGGAGCAACTGTAATTATTGGAATATTGCTGGCCTATATAGGAACTTTTTTATTTAAAGGTAGTTTCAATTATTTATTTGAAATTCCACATAACAAAGGAATATCTACAGCAGATTTTTGGAACAAAGGGGTAGATTGGATTTTTGATACCTTTTTTGTATATATTAAAGCATTTAATACATGGTTGATTAAAGATGTACTTCAACCAATGAGAGCTTTGTATTTAAGAATGCCTGCAGTTGCTACAATAGTTTTAGTTGTTGGAGCAGGATACTTAATTGGTGGAACTCGTTCAGCTTTAGTTGTTTGTGCTTTAACTTTATTTATCGCCTTAAGCCCATGGTGGGACAGAGCTTTAGTCACAGCGTATATGGCAACTTTTGGAGTAATTGTGTCCTGTATTATTGGATTTACAGTTGGAACTTTATGTTTTCAAAATAAAAATTCAGCAAGTTTTATGTTGGGAGTCTGTGATATTTTTCAAACTTTTCCTTCTTTTGTATATTTAATTCCTGTAATGATGTTATTTGGTATAACAGATACATCCGTATTAATAGCAGTTATAGTTTATGCAACAATACCCGCAACAAGATATACAATTGAGGGACTTAGAAGTGTTCCAGCTGGTTTACATGATGCAGCAACTATGTCAGGTGTAAATAAATTTCAAAGATTAACAAAAATAGAATTCCCTTTAGCATTTCCTCATATGATGCTTGGTATAAATCAAACAATTGTGTTTGCATTGTTTATGGTAATAATTGGCGCATTCATTGGTACAGAGGATTTAGGTCAATATATTCTTAAAGCATTATCAGATAAAAAAGGTGCAGGTATTGGGTTAACGCTTGGTATATGTGTAGCCTTCATAGCGTTGATATTTGATAACTTGATAAGATCTTGGGTAGAAAAAAGAAAAAAACATCTAGGTATTGATTAAAAATTTTGTTTTATTTTCAATGAACATTAAATTAATAAATATAATTGGTTGGATTTTATTCTTAGTATCCTCAATTGGTTTTATTATTTCAAGTTTTGGAAATTTTTGGGCTATGTTTGGAAGCCTTTTCTTTTTGGCTGGATGTATAGTTTTTTTGATACCTTATTTTTTTGATTGATTTAAAAAAGTTTTTGAGGAGTCATCCATTGCCGAAGCCCACGGGGTATGATGAATTGGAGCAACAGAACCAGTCACCGGCGAGGAAAAAGATTTGTTTCTGTAGGTCATGATATCTTCTACTTTGTGATGTTCCCATTCTTTAAAATGTTTTCTAATCAATTCAAAGTCGATTTTTGGATAATCTGATAACTCATGAAGTTCTTTTGTATATTCTGTTTGGAAATCTATCATTTGATCTGGATTTTCTAATTTTTCTTCCAAAGCAACCCATTTATTTATATCTTTTTCAATTTCAGAACTATTTGGTATTTTAATTTTTTGCATTATTACATCCCTTGCATACCAAGCCTGACAGTCGAACATATTAAAAGTATGAAATTGATCTTGCATACCTAAATAAAGTAATTTGTGATTATCTTGCCATACAATCCCTTTATATAGCTTTGGTGGATATAATCTGTTTCTAGTTTTTAGTTTAAGGTCTTCAGTTAAAAAGGGGAAATGATGGAGATAACCAGAACATAAAATTATCGCATCGGCCTCTTGTTTGTGACCATCTTTGAAGATTGCTTTATTTCCTTCCAGTCTATCTAAATAATGCACCTCTTTTACTCCTTCAGGCCATTTAAATCCCATTGGATTATTTCTGTAGCCTATAGTTACACTTTTGGCACCATACTTGTGGCATTGAAGAGCAACATCTTCAGCCGAATAACTACTTCCTAAAACAATAACATTTTTTCCTCTAAATTCTTCTGCATCTCTAAAATCATGGGAATGCATGATTCTACCTGGAAATGATTTCATTCCTGGGTACTCTGGAATAAAAGGAACAGAAAAATGTCCAGTAGACACAACGACATAATCAAAAACATCTTTTGAAAATTTATCATTTATTTTATCGTGAGAAGTAATTTCAAAATTGTTTCCATTAAAAACAACACTAGAAACACTAGTGTTAAATCTTACTTTATTTTTTGAATTACCTTTTTTTACTCTACCAGTTATATAATCATATAAAACTTCTCTCGGTGGGAATGAAGGAATTTGTTTTCCAAAATGTTCATCAAATGAATAGTCAGCAAATTCTAAACATTCTTTAGGACCATTTGACCAAAGATATCTATACATGCTATTAGGAATTGGGTCGCCATATTGATCAGAACCAGTTCTCCAACTGTAATTCCAGAGACCTCCCCAATCTTCTTGTTTCTCAAAGCATGTTATTTGTGGGATTTTTTCACCTTTTTTTTCTGCATGTTCAAAAGATCTCAACATAGACAAACCACATGGCCCAGTACCTATAATTGCTACTTTTGTCATAAAATTTTTTCCAATTAGATAAATTTATAAATGTATTTTACTAACAAAATACTAATAATTGAAATAATATTTTATTATGAAAATTAACTTATTAACCCACTTTTCTATGGGTAGAAGAGCCTTAAAATAATGAAGGCTATATTAGCTATAGATCAAGGCACAACTTCAACAAGGGCAATAGCTTTTTCAATCGATGGTAAAAAATTATTTTCATCACAACTAGAATTTAAGCAATATTTTCCAAAAAATGGGTGGGTTGAACATAATCCAAATGAAATTTGGTTAAAAACATTAAAAGTAATAAAAAATGTAGGAAAAAAATGTAAAAAAAATAAAATAAAAATTATTACAATTGGAATTACAAATCAACGTGAAACAACTGTGTTATGGGACAAAACAAACGGCAAACCAGTTTATAACGCAATTGTATGGCAAGATAGAAGAACCGAAAATTATTGTAAAAAAATTAAAAATAAAGAAAATTTAATTAGAAAAAAAACAGGCTTATTTATTGATCCTTATTTTTCAGCAAGTAAAATTAAATGGGTATTAGATAATGTTGCAAAAGCAAAAAAACTTTTAAAAAAAAACCTTTTGCTATTTGGAACAATTGATAGTTTTTTAATCTGGAAATTGACAGGAGGGAAACTACATGCAACAGATGCAACAAACGCTTCTAGAACGATGCTTTTTAATCTAAATAAAAATAAATGGGATCACGATATTTTAAAAATTTTTAAAATAAAGAAAAATATTCTACCAGTTGTTAAAAATTCTGCTGATAACTTTGGTTTCACAAGTAAAAAAATTCTTGGAAAAAAAATATCTATTTCTGCCGTACTCGGAGATCAACAAGCAGCAGTAGTTGGCCAAGGTTGTTTTGAAAAAGGATCAGTGAAAAGTACCTACGGTACCGGAGCCTTTGTTATAATGAATACAGGTAACAAAAAATTAATATCAAAAAATAGGTTACTTAGTACAATTTGTTACCGTTTAAATAATAAAACAACTTATGCCCTAGAAGGTTCAATTTTTATAGCTGGTGCTGGAGTTCAATGGTTAAGAGATAAAATTAAATTAATTAACAATGCATATGAAACCGAAAAAATAGCACGATCAAAAAAAAGCAACCAAGGCATTTATCTTGTACCTGCTTTTACTGGTTTAGGTGCACCTTACTGGAGCCCAAACTCACGAGGGCTTATAACAGGTCTTACAAGAAATACTGATTGGAAAGATTTGGTAAGAGCAGTTGTTGAGTCAGTAGCTTATCAAAGTTTTGATTTATTTGAGTCTATGAGAAAAGATGGTTTAAGACCAAAAATTGTTAAAGTTGATGGTGGAATGGTTGCAAATAATTGGTTTTCACAATTTTTAGCTGACATATTAAATATAAAAGTAATAAGATCTAAAACAGAAGAAACAACAGCATTGGGAGTAGCCTTTATGGCAGGATACCAAGTTGGCGTTTACAAATCTCTTGGTCATATAAAATCCAAATGGAAAAAAAGAAGAGATTTTACACCAAAATTGAACAAAACTTATCGAAATAAGTTATTGCAAGGATGGAAACAAGCAATTAGAAAAACTTTAGCATAATTTTGTTATGACAAAAATTTTAATTATTGGTGGTGGAGCTATGGGATCGGCATTTTCAATTCCATGTCTTGAAAATAAAAATAAAGTTACGATAACTGAACCCTATAGCAAGGTATTTATAAAAAACCTTTCATCAAAAAATAAGTTTCACTCTGCCTTAAAGATGAAACTTCCAAAAAAATTGATATATAAACGATTTTCCCAAGAACTATTGCGTGAGAAATTTAATTTGATAGTTATTGCTTTGAGTCTTTCAGGAATAGATTTTATAGGCAAAGAATTGAAAAATCTTAAAATTAAAACGCCTATTTTAGTTCTAACAAAAGGATTAAAATATGAAAAAAAAATAAATAAAATATTTACAATTTCAGAATTACTTAAAAAAAAATATAATGGAATAAATGTTTCTGCTTTAAAAGGACCTTGTCTAGCGAAAGAGTTAGCGAGAAAAAATAAAACAAGCGTAATTATAGCTAATAAAAATATAAATGTTGCAAAATGGATTGGAAAACAAATTTCTACTGAATATTATTTAATAGAATATTCTAAAGATATAATTGGGGTAGAGATATGTTCAGCAATTAAAAATATATATTCCATGATTATAGGTGCTGGTCAAAGTTTAAATTCATCATCTAGTTTATTTCAAAAATCATTAGTTGAAATGAAATACTTAACTAAATATTTTAAAGGCAAAGAAACAACAATTGAAAGTCTTGCGGGAGTTGGCGATTTATATGTAAGTGCTGCTGGTGGAAGAAATAGTAAAATGGGAAGTTATTTAGGTAAAGGATTTACATTTAAAATAGCTAAAAAAAAATTTATGAAAAAAGACACTGTTGAAGGTGAACAGTTGGCTAGAGAAATTGCACCATTTATAATTAAAAAAATTGATAAAAGAAAAGTTCCTTTAATGACTAATTTATTTAAAGCTATTTTAAAGAACAAAAAATTAAAGATTAATTAGTATAAAGATATGAAATTCAACTGGAATTATCCAACAACTGTTTGGGTAGGAAAAAATAGAATTGATGATTTGCCAAATGCATGTGAAAACTTAAAAATTGTTAACCCTTTATTTGTAACTGATAAAGATCTAATAGAATTGCCGTTCATTAAAAATATTATATCTAATTTAAAAAAAAAATTTAATCAGTTTAATATTTTTTCAAATTTTACAGGTAATCCTATAGGTGAAAATATTGAAGAGGGTGTAGAGATATTTAAAAAAAATAATAGCGATGGTGTCATTGCTATTGGAGGAGGAAGTGCTCTTGATGTTGGAAAAGCAGTTGCATTCATGTCTGGACAAAATAGACCAATTTGGGATTTTGAGGATATTGGAGATTATTGGAAAAGAGCAAATGGTGATAATATTGCTCCTATAATTGCAATCCCAACAACAGCAGGAACAGGTTCAGAAACAGGTAGAGCATCAGCGATTATTAATAAAAAAACAGGAGTAAAAAAAATTATATTTCATCCAAAATTTTTACCTTCAATAGTCATTTTAGATCCAATTTTAACTTTAGATCTTTCACCAAGATTAACCGCAGCAACTGGTATGGATGCTTTAGCACACAATTTAGAAGCATTTTGCGCTCCTGGTTTTCATCCAATGGCTGACGGAATTGCTTTGGAGGGAATTAATCTCATAAAGACTTCGCTTATGACAGCGTTTAATGATGGAAAAAATATTGAAGCTAGACAAAATTTGTTGGCAGCTTCATCAATGGGATCAACAGCTTTTCAGAAAGGGTTAGGAGCGATACACTCATTAAGCCATCCAATAAATGCTAAGTTTAATATGCATCATGGATTATCAAATGCAATTTTTATGCCTTATGTTTTAACATTTAATAAAAAATTTATCGAAAAAAGAATTTCTATAATAAGTGCATTTATTGGTTTAGAAAATACATTTGATAGCTTTTTAGACTGGATAATTAAATTAAGAAAGGAGCTTAAAATTCCTCATAAATTATCAGAATTAATTCAAATCAATCCCAATCAACTCGAAGAACTTTCACAGATGGCTTTAGAAGATCCTTCTACCACTACAAATCCAACTAAACTTACAAAAGAAGATTTTAGAAAAATGTATCAATATAGTATAGAGGGCAAGTTATTTTAATGAAAGAAATAAGTTTATTGGTTGTTGAAGGCAATTTGGCAAGCGAAAATAAAAACTTTAAGGAAGCCGGAATACAAACTCACACTGAAAGTTTAAAGGAAAGTATTGCAAACTATCACAACAAAATTAATTATAGCGTTTTAAATCCATCCAGTGAAAAAAACTTTAATGAAATAATTAGTAAACTTGAAAGTTTTGATGGAATTGTCTGGGGAGGCAGTAGTTTAAATATTTATAATGATACACCAGAAATAAGAAGACAAATATACTTTATGAAAGAGTGTTTTAAAAAAGTAAAAAATATTTTTGCTATTTGTTGGGGTATGCAAGTTGCAGTGACTGCTGCTGGTGGTGTTGTTAGAAAATCAAAAAATGGTGCTCACATTGGTATTGCAAAAAATATTAAAATAAATAGTGAGGGTTTGAAACACCCTATCTATAAAGATAAAAAATCATTATTTAATACTCCAGCTTTTAACTTTGATGAAGTAGAAACTCTCCCAAAAGGAACAACATTACTTTCTTCAAATCCAGTTAATAATGTACAAGGGTTACAATTTGAAATTGGAGTAAGTAAAGTTTGGGGGATACAATATCACCCAGAGATAACTTATGAAAAAATGATAAGTTTGATTAATTTTAGAAAAGATAGATTGATAAACTTTAGAAAAGCTTTTGAAAATGAAAATGATATTGATAATCACATTAAAAATATTGAGCAGGAAAATCAAGTCACAGATAAACACTCTAGGATGCAAGAGCTTAAAAATTGGTTACAATATTTAAATGAAAATTAATTCTAAAGAAGATATTATAAAATACTTTAATAGTGGTTGTAAAAATAATTTATCTATAGGTGTTGAGAATGAAAAATTTTTATTTGATATAAAATCAAATACAAGAGCTAATTATGATCAGGTTAAAAATATTTTAATCTATTTAAAAAAATTTGGTTGGCAAGAAATCTACGAAGATTCAAATATAATTGGTTTAAATAAAAGTGGACAATCAATAACACTAGAGCCAGGAAATCAAATAGAGTTAGCTGGCGGCCTATGTCAAAATATTCATGAAGTATGCTCTGAGTCTTATGTTTTTCAAAAACAACTAGATGAAGCTTGTGATCAATACGGATTAAAAACTATTTCAATTGGTTACGATCCAATAACAGATTTAAAAGACGTGCCCAATAATCCAAAAAAGAGATACGATATAATGACAGAAGAGATGCCAAAAAATGGCAATTTAAGTCTTGAGATGATGTATCTTACAAGTGGAACACAAATTAACCTAGACTATACTTCAGAGAGCGATTTTAAAAAAAAATTTAAAGTTATTTCTTTTTTAACTCCATTAACAATTGCTCTTTTTTCTAACTCAGCTATAAAAAAAAATAAACCAACAGGCTTCTTGTCTTATAGATCAAAAGTGTGGCAAAGTACTTCAAGAGGAGGTTTGCCAGATTGTTTTTTAGAAGAAATGGATTTTGAAAAATATGCAGATTTTAGTTTAGATTTTCCATTATTATTTCTCATTGAAAATAATAAATATATTTCTCCAAACAAAAAATCTTTTAGAGATTTAATCAAAGAAGGTAAAGCTAATACAGAAAATTTTCAATTGCACCTATCTACAATATTTACTGAATTGAGATTAAAAAAATATATTGAATTAAGATCTATTGATGCATGTGAATGGGATTGTCATTGTGCAGGACCTGCGTTTTTTACAGGTTTACTGTACGGTGGCTTGGATGAAACATATGACATTGTAAATAAGTGGGAAAAAAAAGATGTTAAAAAGGCTTATTCTATTTCATACAAAGATGGATTGAATACTATTATCAACGGTAAAGATTTTTTATTTTGGTCTAAAGAGTTACTTGAGATCTCAAAAAAAGGTTTAGAAAAAAGATCTTTTTTAAATAAGAATAAAAATAATGAAATAGTTTATCTAAAAAATATTGATAATATTTTATTAAATAATCTTACTAAGGCACAACAAACATTAAAAGAAATTAAAAAATGAAAAAAATACTTGCAATTCAATCAAATGCTTTAAACGAAATTAATATAGAAACTGATACAACGCTTTCATTAGCTCTAGAGGCGCAAAAAAGAAATTATCAAATTATTTGGTATGAAACTAAAGATTTAAATTTAATTAATTCAAAAGTTTTGGTTGAGGGAAAAAAGGTAAGATTTTATGATAAATCTAAAAAATTTTATAAAGTAATAAAAACCATTAAATTTGATTTGGCTCACGCAAAAGTTATTTTTATTAGACAAAACCCACCCTTTAATATGGATTATATTAATTCAACTCATTTTTTGGATCACATTAAAACAAAAAAAATAATTAATAACCCAACTTCAATAAGAAACGTATCTGAAAAATTTTATTCAACTAAATTTTTAAGATATATGCCAGAAACAATTTTCACTAAAAACATCAAACAAATAAGTTCTTTTCTGAAGAAAAATAAAAAAATTGTAGTTAAACCAATTCATGGTTATGCAGGTAAAAATATTATCTACATTAATAAAACGTTAAACCAAGGAATTTTAAAAAAATATATTAAGAAGTTTGATCACGTAATGGTTCAAAAATATTTATATAAGGTTCAAGAAGGAGATAAAAGGGTTTTTATCATTAACGGTAAAGTAAAAGGAGCCATAAGAAGATTGCCAAGAAAAGGCTCAATACTATCCAATATATCTCAAGGTGGAATTGCTCTTAAAACTAAACTAAATTCAAAAGAATTAAAAATCTCTAAAATTGTTGCTACTAGCTTAAAGAAAAGTGGTATTTTTTTTGCAGGAATTGATTTAGTTGGTGGGTATTTAATAGGAGATATTAATGTAACTTCTCCTACTGGTTTGCCACAGTATAAAAATTTAACAGGAAAAAATTTAGCAATTGATTTTTGGAATGAGCTGGAAAAACTAAAATAATCCCTCTACCTCGCCATCCTTATTTACCTTTATATTTTCAGCAGCTGGTCTTTCAGGTAATCCAGGCATAGTCATTATTTCCCCACATACAACTACAATGAATTCAGCGCCGGAAGAAAGCCTTACTTCTCTAACAGGAAGAACATGCCCGGTAGGCGCGCCTTTTAAACTCGGATCTGTAGAAAAGCTATATTGAGTTTTAGCAACACAAATTGGAAGTTTTCCGTATCCTTTTTTTTCAAAATCTTTTAGCTGGTTTCGAACTTTTGTATCAGCAACGACTTCACTCGCATGATAAATTTCTTGGCCAATTTTTTCAATTTTTTTAAACAGAGGAAGTTTATCTTCATATAAAAACCTAAAAGTGTTTTTACTCTTCTTACAAATTTTGACTACAGTGCTGGCTAGATCTTTAGTACCATTTCCCCCATCTGACCAGTGAGTACACAAAGATATATCTACTCCGAAATTTTTACAAAAATCGATTAGAAAATTTACTTCTTTATTTGAGTCCGCTGCGAAGTGGTTTACAGCAACTGCTACAGGTATTCCAAATTTTCTGGTATTATTTATGTGTCGCTCTAAATTAGCTAGTCCTTTTTTTAGCGCTTCTAAGTTCTCTTTTTTTAATTCATCTTTTTTTACACCACCATGCATTTTAAGAGCTCTTATTGTTGCGACTATGACAACGCAATCTGGTTTGAAACCAGATTTTCTACATTTAATATCTATAAATTTTTCAGCACCAAGATCGGCTCCAAATCCAGCTTCTGTGATTACATAATCTGATAATTTTAATGCAGCCTTTGTTGCAATTACTGAATTGCATCCATGAGCGATATTCGCAAATGGCCCTCCGTGAATAATAGCAGGATTATTTTCTAAAGTTTGAGTAACATTTGGTCTAATTGCATCTTTTAAAAGAACAGTCATTGGTCCTTCTGCCTTAAGATCTTTAGCATAAATTGGTTTTTTATCTCTTGTATACCCAATAGTAATATTTCCAATTCTTTTTTCTAAATCCTTTAAATCTTTAGACAAACAAAAGATTGCCATAATTTCAGAAGCTACAGATATATCAAAACCATCTTGTCTTGGATATCCATTTGCAATTCCTCCAAGATCGACAACAATAGATCTTAATGATCTATCATTCATATCTATCGCTCTTTTCCATACAATTCTTCTTACATCTATATTTAATTTGTTACCCCAATAAATATGATTATCTATTAGCGCTGAGAGTAAATTATGTGCAGAAGTAATAGCGTGAAAATCTCCTGTAAAATGTAAATTTATTTGTTCCATTGGAACAACTTGTGCATAACCACCTCCAGCAGCTCCTCCCTTCATTCCAAATGATGGTCCTAAACTTGGCTCTCTAAGACAAACTATAGATTTTTTTCCAATTTTATTTAAACCATCACAAAGACCAACTGATGTTGTTGTTTTACCTTCACCAGCAGGCGTTGGTGTAATGGCTGTAACCAAAATTAGTTTTCCATTTTTTTTATCTTTTATTTTTTCTAAATAATCTGATTTAATTTTAGCCATATATCTTCCAATTGGACTATAGGCCTCAGGTTTATCTGGGACATTTATACCATCAAGAATTTCTTGAATGGGCTTCATTTTTGCCGCTCTGGCAATTTCTATATCTGATTTAAATTTTCTCATAAATAATGGCTTTTTATAGCCCTCCAAACCATTTGAAGCTGGATTAGTATCTCTTTTTTTGGAATTTTGAAAGTTCTAAAAATTATATATAAAAAAAATAAAGAACTAATTATACTTATTACTATAAAATTTTCTTATGCAAAAATATTCAGCCTTTAGTTTATTTAAAAACGCCTTAAATGGCCACAAAGATTGGCAAGTTGCCTGGAAAGACCCGACTCCTAAAGAGGAATATGACGTAATAATAATTGGTGGTGGGGGTCACGGTCTGGCTACAGCATATTATTTGGCCAAAGAACATAATATTACCAATGTTGCTATTGTAGAGAAAGGTTGGATAGGTGGAGGAAATGTAGGCAGGAATACAACAATACTAAGATCAAATTATATGCATGACGAAAATGGATTGTTTTATGAAAAAGGGATGCAGCTATGGAGGGATATGAGTCAAGAGCTTAACTTTAATGTCATGTATTCTCCTCGAGGTATAATCAATTTGGCTCACTCCGATGCACAAATGAATGCATATGCACGCAGAGGAAACTCTATGAGATTAAATGGAATTGATGCTCAACTTTTAGGAAGAGAAGAAGTAAAAAAATTAGTTCCTATATTAGATTTTTCAGAAAATGTAAGATTTCCAATTTTTGGTGGATTAATGCAACCAAGTGGTGGAACTGCAAGACATGATGCTGTGGCGTGGGGCTATGCAAGGCAAGCTGACTCAATGGGTGTAGATATAATACAACATTGTGAGGTTAATGGATTTGACGTTGTAAATGGAAAAATAAAAGGAATCAAAACATCAAGAGGAAATATTAAGGCAAAAAAAGTTGGACTTTGTGTTGCTGGAAGCACTTCTATTTTAGCAGAAATGTTAAATATGACATTACCTTTAGAAACTCATTTGCTACAAGCTTGTGTGTCTGAGCCAATTAAACCCTTATTAGATCATGTTGTAACTTTTGGCGCAGGACATTTTTATTGTAGCCAGTCGGACAAAGGTGAAATGGTAATGGGAGGAGATTTAGACGGGTATAACAGCTATGCTCAAAGAGGAAATTTACCTACTTTGCAACATGTTCTTACTGAAGGAATAGCGATGCTTCCGTTCTTAAGTAAACTTAAAATGCTTAGAACGTGGGGTGGCATTATGGACATGTCAATGGATGGTTCTCCAATTATTGATAAAACACATATAGATGGATTATATTTAAACTGTGGATGGTGCTATGGTGGTTTTAAAGCTACACCAGTATCAGGCTGGACATTTGCACATACGATTGCACAAGACAGGGTGCATGATTTAAATGCTGGATTTAATTTAAATAGATTTAATACAGGATATTTAATTGATGAAAAAGGCCTTGGTACAAAAACGTGGATTTCTTAAATGTTGTATATTAAGTGCCCTTATTGCGGATTAAGATCTCAAAATGAATTTGCGTATGGTGGAGATGGAACTGTAAAAAGGCCAGCTTTAAACAAAGAAATTTCAGATGTAGAATGGAATAATTTTGTTTACAATAGAAAAAGTCCAAGAGGTAAACATATAGAGCTTTGGCATCATATTTCAGGATGTAGACAGTGGATTAAAGTTCAAAGAGACACAGTAACCCACGAAATTTTTAAAACAGTAGAGGCTGATAAGGATATATAAATTATGAGTCAAATTTATAGATTAAATAATATTGGATTAATTAATAGAGATAAAAAAATATCTTTTAAATTTAATGGGAAAAAATATTTTGGTTATGAAGGTGATACTTTAGCATCTGCACTATTAGCTAATGGAGTTCATCTGGTTGGTAGAAGTTTTAAATATCATAGACCTAGAGGTTTTTTTGGAGCTGGAGTTGATGAGCCATATGCAATTGTTCAAATGGTGAGAAATAATGAAACTGAACCAAATGTAAGAGCTACAGAGCAAGAACTATTTGAAGGATTGGAGGCAAAAAGTGTTAATTGTTGGCCGAGTGTAAACTTTGACATTGGAGCAATAAACAATTTTTTCAATAAATTTTTACCAGCAGGTTTTTATTATAAAACTTTTATGTGGCCAAAAAGTTTTTGGTATAGAATTTATGAACCATTCATTAGGAAAGCAGCTGGATTTGGAGTTGCATCTACTAAATATGATAGTGAAAGATATGAACACAAGTATGAATACTGTGACCTATTAATTGCAGGTTCGGGCCCCGCAGGTTTAGCTGGTGCCTATGCAGCAGCAAAAAATGGTGCACGTATAATTTTAGCTGAAGAAAAACCACGTTTCGGGGGCAGTTTATTAACAAGTAACGTAAATATTGGCAACCAAAGTGGCAAAGACTGGGCAGATAAAATTATTGCCGAACTAAGAGAAATGCCAAATGTAACGGTTAAAAATAGAGCACAAGTATTTGGTTATTACGATCATAACATGCTAGTAATGTCTGAAAAAGTAAGTGACCACTTACCAAAAACAAAAAAATATATTCCAAAGCAAAGACTTTGGTATGTAAGAGCTAAAGAAGTCTTAATTTCCTCAGGTTCGATTGAGAGACCTATTGTATTTGGAAATAATGATACACCAGGAGTCGTTCTAGCTTCAGCTGCAAAAGAATATTTAAAAATTTATGGAGTTTTGGTTGGTAAAAAACCTATAATCTTTACAAACAATGATAGTGCTTATGAAACAGCTATTGAATTTAAAAATAATGGAATTGAACCAATTATATTAGACACAAGATCGAATCCAAAATCAGAAATAGTAGATGAGGCTAAAAATTTGGGTATAAATATAAAGTTTTCTCATGTGGTAGTTGCTGCAAATGGATATAAGAAAGTTAATTCAGCACAAATTGCTCAAATATCAGCTAATAAAAAGGATTTAGGAATAATAGAAAAAATTAATTGTGATTGTATTTGTGTATCTGGTTTTTGGACACCAAGTATTCACTTGTCTTCTCAATCAGGAAATAAAACAAAGTTTGATGATAAAATTGACGCTTTTGTTCCTGGCAAATCAAAACAAAACGAAACAACTATTGGCTCTGCAAATGGTATATTTAATCTAGAAGAAACAATAAACACTTCATTCGAAAAAGGATATGAATTATCCAAAAAAATAACTAATAAGGATAACAAAGTTTCAATTCCTCAAGTTTCTGAAAAAAATTATACTAGTCATGATAAGTTTTGGTGTGTGCCACTACCAGATAAAAAGCATTATAAAAGATTTTTAGATTTTCAAAATGATGTTACTGTTTCTGATATAGAGTTAGCTTTAAGGGAGGGATATAGATCAATTGAACATGTAAAAAGATATACCACATTAGGAATGGCGACTGACCAAGGAAAGACAAGTAATCTTAATGGTTTGCAACTCGTCTCCGATGTAGAAAATAAAATTGTACCTTCAGTCGGTCATACAACTTTTAGACCTCCTTATACTCCAGTTTCAATCGGGGCAATAGTAGGTAGAGAAGTGGGAAAACACTCTAAACCAACTAGAAAATCTCCAATGCATTCATGGCATAAAAAAAACAATGCAGTATTTGTAGATGCAGGTATATGGCTAAGACCAAGATACTATAAAAAAGGAAATGAAGGATTATTTGAAGCATCAAAAAGAGAGGCTGAGAATGTCAGAAAAAATGTAGGAGTTTGTGATGTTACTACATTAGGAAAAATAGATATCAAGGGCCCAGACTCAGCAGAATTTTTAAATAGAGTTTATACAAACGCTTGGTTAAAGTTGCCGGTTGGTAAAGCAAGATATGGAGTAATGTTGAGAGAAGATGGAATAGTAATGGACGATGGTACAACTACAAGAATTTCTGAAAACCATTATCATATGACAACTACAACTGCTCAAGCAGCAAATGTTTTGTCCCACTTAGAATATTATTTACAATTAGTTTGGCCAGAGTTAAATGTAAATGTTGTATCAACAACTGAACAATGGGCAGGAGCGGCAATAGCTGGTCCTAAATCTAGAACATTATTACAAAAACTATTTCCAGATAAAGATCTTTCAAATGAAGGTTTACCTTTCATGGGATATACTGAAGCAAATTTATTCGGTATACCAGCTAGAATTTTTAGGATTTCTTTTTCTGGAGAGCTAGCTTACGAATTAAACGTTGAGTCAGATTTTGGTAATTTCATGTGGGAAAAAATAATTGAAGTTGGTAACGAGTTTAACATTCAACCATATGGCACAGAGGCTTTATCTACTTTACGAATTGAAATGGGACACGTAGCCGGAACCGAATTAGATGGCAGAACTATACCATACGATAATGGACTAGACGGTCTAATAAGTAAAAAGAAAGATTTCATTGGAAAAAGATCATTAAATAGAGAAGCTTTTAATTCAAACGAGAGACAGAAAGTTGTTGGAGTTGTTCCACTGGATAAAAAAACAAGTATTCCAGAAGGATCACATTTAGTCAAAGAAGCAAACGCAAAACTACCAAATCCTAAATTGGGACACATTTCAGCATCATGTTGGAGTGTTGAATATAATAATCCTTTTTCTTTAGCTATTTTAAAAGATGGAAAAAATATGATTGGAAAGAAACTTTATGCACTTTCTCCACTTAAAAACAAGTCTATTCCTGTGGAAATAGTTTCATCACATTATGTAGATCCAAAAGGTGAAAGGGTAAGATCATGAAAAACCAGTCACCCCTTCAAGAAATACATAAGAAAGGAATATATGGAGATTATGATAATAAAAATGAACAAGATCTTATTAAAGTCAAAGAAGTAAGTAATCTTAAAATTTTACAAATTGCAAAATATAAAAATTCAATTGTTTCTATAACAGATTTAAAAATTGATGGACTCGCATTAAGTGATAAACCAAATTTGGTTGTTACAAATAAAGAAACAAGAATTTTATGGTCATCACCAAATACTTGGCTAGTAGCATCAGAAAATGCTGACATATTATCAAAGGTAACTAATATTTTTAAAGAAACTGATTTTGCAATTACAGATTTATCATATTCAAGAGCTATTATTGAAATTGAAGGGAAATATTCAAAAGAGGTATTAAAAAAAGGATGCCCTTTCAATTTTAACGAATTAAATAAAAATAATTGCGCAAACTCAATTTTTCATGGAATTACACTTACCATTGATTTGATAGATGATTCTCCAGAAAAAATAAGATTATTTGTACTAAGGAGTTTTGGAGAGTCTTTATATCACTCTATAACAGACGCTAGCTTGGAATTCGGTTATAAAAGCATTTAATTAATTAGTTTTAATAGAATAATATTTTTTGTAGTCGGCAATAGGATGATAGGAAAAATCTAATATAGAATTTTCAATCATAAAAATAATCTTATTAATAAAATTTTTTCCTTCAGTCTTATCAAAATCTTTTGTTACTTCTAGAAGAGTTTTTTTTCCATTTAAAATATCTGAAAATTTAAATTTATTATTTGCAAAATCTAAATTAAAAAATCCGTTATTAATTTTGTCATTTATTTTAATATTTGATCCATCGATTTTATACTCAACCCCATGATACTGATAAGTATAAATTTTTTCAAAATTAATCTTATTATAGACTACAGAGTTTTTTTTATTTTCACTTTTACAACAAATGAGATCAATTTTTCGATCATTCCAATTTAATATTTGTGAAATTTCTAACTTATCCTCGATGGGTAAAGAGTTAATTTTTTCTTTAATATGTAGAGGTGCATCAGTAAAAAATTTAGTTAAAGGCTTTACTCTTCCATTGGCAAAATTTTTTATAATTAATTTATTTTTATCTAACAATTTAATAAAATCCTTAATCGAAAAAAAATTTTCTTTTTTATGTAGAAAAAAATCAACAACTCCAGAAGAGTGTGTTAAATCTTGCTTTATCTCTGTATTTGCAAATATTTTTGCTGGGTGTAAGTTATTTAATTTATTAATGGTATTCATTACAAAATCTATGGATTCTTGATTTTGTTTTAAGTTTAATTTTTTAAATAATTGTTTTACCTGATTTGTTGCATATGATTTTTTATCTCCATAAACCATTATATAAATTATACCTTCGTCTTTTAAGTTTTGATTAAAATATTTCAGACCTGTCCCAGGATCATCCAAATGATGTATTACTCCTGAACTAATAATATAATCAAATTTTTTCTTAAATTTTACTGCTCTAAAATCATTATGATGAAGCTTTAAATTTTCAATTTTATTTTCTTCAATAAGTTTTTTTTCATGTTTGAGACTATTTTCAGATAAATCTATACCAACAAAGTTATGGTTAGGGTTGCATTTTGCTAATATTGCAGCCTGATCTGATCCACAGCCAGCAATTAAAACATCAAGTCTTCTCGTGTTGTATGGTTTCTCGGGCCACAATCTATGCCAACAGTAATTAGGATCACAAATTTGAAAACGATTTTTTTTAATCCATTCTTCATGTAAGTTTTCAGTTGGCTTTGGATAAATATAATTATTATATTGTTTAGATAAATCTAAGATGTTTTTATTTTTCATTTGTTACAATTTTATTAACTTATTTTTAAAACAAAAACATATCTACTAATAATTAAAAAAAATAATTAATACACCTAATTCTACTTTTAGTTTAATTTTGAACCTGTTAGTAAGTTCAAAAAGCTCGTTGTTATAATTTTTATTTATCTATAATTAAAAACGGGAGCCGAATCAGTGAAAATAAAAAAATTAAGCATTTTGTTCATAAGTTTGATAACTTTAAATGGATGTATTGAAGCTACTGCGTTTTTAGGTCCCGCTATAACAGTAGGAACTTCAGGTAATGTTTATCAGGCCGGTATATCTTATGCTTCCAATAATATTATTTATCATACAACTGGCAAATCAACGATTGAACATGTCACTTCTTTTTTAGACCCCGATGACGAGTTTGAAGGTGATTTAAACCTTATTTTAAAGGATAACGTCGATGATTTTAAAGAAGTTTTAAGGAAACCTAAGAAAAAATTAGCTCTTAAAGTTGAAAAAAAAATAGAACCTGATTCAAAACAAATTTTAGAGGACCAATTTATACTTTTTTAATAATTAAGCATTATCATTATTAATTAGCAAACTCATATAAACAGAATTAATATCTTTCTGATAGTGCGCAAAGGGTTCACAGGATTTAAATCCACTCAAAATAAATAAATCTCTAGCTGGTTTAAAAAAAATACCAGCACCAGTTTCTATACTTATTTTTTTTATATTTAGCTTTTTAGCCTCTTCTATAAGGTGTTTAATAATCTTTATACCATTTCCTTTTTTTCTAAATTTATCAGCAATCCTTATTGATTTAAATTCACCATGATTCTTATCCAAAAACTTTAGAGCGCCACATCCAATAAGATGATTGCTTTCCCACAAACTCCAAAATTTTATTGTGGGATCCTTTAAACCTTTTATATCTAAGACGTGCGTACTACCTTCAGGCGAGACTGATCTTAATTCGATAAAATGTTTATTTAATAGTTCATCTACTTCTTTGTTATCAAAATTTCCTTCTATAGATTTCATTTTAAAATATTTTCAAGTTTTTCAAGTTGTCCAATTTTAAAAATAATAGCATCATCAGGGTGGTAACCGTATTGATTAGACGAATTTTTAAATCTTTTTCCAGGCTCCATAATTGGCTCTAAAGATAAAACAACTGTTCCCCAATGCATTCCTAAAACTTTTTTACTTTTTAAATCTTTTCCAATATTAAGAGCTTCTTCAGGATTAGTATGGTAAATTGATTTATCTTTTTTAGGAGCCATAGGATAAAAATTATAAGCACCAATATTTATAAACGTTAAATCTATTGGCCCAAATTTTTTGCCAAGTTCTTTATAAATATTTCCATAGCCCGTATCACATGCAAAGAAAAATTTTTTGTCTTTGTACTCAATTAAGAAGCTTCCCCACAAAGTTTTGTTTGTATCCCAAAGACTTCTTTTCGACCAGTGTACCGCAGGTACAAGTGTTATTTTTACATCGTTAATTTTTATTTGATCATACCAGTCTAGTTCATTAACATCATTAAAACCATTTCTTGAAAAGTATTTTCCAAGTTTTAAAGCAGTTGCAACTTTAGCTTTTTTATACGGAAATTTTTGTATTGTTCTGGTGCTAAGATGATCATAGTGATTATGTGTCAAAAGAAACAAATCAATATTAGGTAACTCATTTAAATTTATAGCTGCATCAACAAATCTTTTAGGACCAAATATTAGTGGTCCCATATTCTTCTCAAAGACTGGATCAGTAATGATAGTTGTATTTCCTAACTTTATCAAAAACGTTGCATGACCAATCCAGAGTATATAATCATTGTTTTTATTTTCTTCCAAAGATTTTATTACTTCATTTTTTTCAATAACGTGTTCTTTTGGAATATTCATATCTAGTTTTTTTTTTTCTTTATTAAATATTTTATAACTCCAGTTAAATTTCTTATCTCTTACTGGAGATCCCTCGGGATTTCTGAAAGTTCCATCTTTTAAATGATGATAAGGTTTATTTTCCATAGAATTCAAAATTGTATTGTAGTTTATTAGTATGAATAAGATTATTATAAATTTTGACACATGATTAATTACAAAATCTAAGATTATATTTCAACATTTTTCTATTACAGTTAAGTGTCCCATCTTTCTTTTTTTTTTTATTTCTTTTTTTAAATAATCAAAAAAAAATTCGTTATCCTTAAATTTTTTTTTTCTATAAGTGCTAATATCATCACCAATTAAATTTATCATTTTTGCATCGTAAATTTTTTTAATTTTAATTTGATCTAGGCCAGAAATTGCCCTGATATGATTTTCGAATTGACTAATATTATGAGAGTTGATTGTTAAATGACCTGAATTGTGAACTCTTGGAGCAATTTCGTTAACATATAGATTGTCATTTTTATCAATAAAATATTCTATACACAAAGTTCCTATGTAGTCTAATTCTTCAGAAATTTTAATTGCCCAATCTTCTGATTTTTTTGAGATAGTAGTATTTATATCTGAGGGTATCTTTGAATATTTTAAAATCTGATCCTCATGAACATTTTCTATTGGCTCATAAATTTCGTATCGTTCTCTACCATATCTTGTAATGATAACAGAAATTTCCTTTTTTAAATTTATTAACTTTTCTAAAATAAATTCTTTTTTAAAATCTAACTTTAAATTTTCTAGTTCTTGACTTGAATTAATTTTATATTGACCTTTTCCATCATAACCCATTGTGCAAGTTTTTAACATTCCTGGCAACAAATCTATATTTGATTTTAAATCTTTATCATTTTTTATTGATACATATTTAGTTGTGTTAATATTAATCTTATTCAAAAAATCCTTTTCGGACAATCTATTTTGTACTATTTTATTAATTTCAGGTTTCGGCAAAACTCTTTTGCTCTCATTTATTTTTTTTAGGGTTTTATACGGAATATTTTCAAATTCAAATGTCACTATATCAACTTTGTTAATAAATTCTTTCATTTTATTTTCATCGTCATAACTTCCACACAAGAATTCATCTGAAAAGTTTTTTGCTGGAGAGTCAATGTCATCACTGAATATAATTGTTTTAATATTTATTTTTTTCGCAGCTATGGCTAGCATACTACCTAACTGTCCTCCACCAATAATTCCAATGATTGGATTAATCATTTTAATTAGGTTTCTTTTTTACAGACTTAGTTTGTTTATTTCTCCAGAGATTTAAATTTTTTTTAATATTTTTATCACTAATCGAGATTATTGATGCAGCAAGCAAACCTGCATTTACAGCCCCATCTTTGCCAATAGCAACAGTTGCAACAGGTATTCCTTTTGGCATTTGAGCTATTGACAATAAACTATCAAGGCCTTTAAGTTTTTTACTTTCTATTGGAACGCCAATTACTGGAATTGCTGTTAAGGCTGCTACCATACCAGGGAGATGTGCCGATCCTCCAGCTCCAGCTATAATTACGGAAACATCATTTTTCTCTGCTGATTTTGCAAATTCATACATTCTATCTGGTGTTCTATGAGCAGATACAATTTTTGTTTCATGTTTAATTTTAAGTCTTTTTAGGACTTTTTGACAAAGTTTCATGGTTAAATAATCTGATTGACTACCCATAATGATAGCGACTTTTGGTCTTTTTTTTTTATAATTCATTTATATCTTTTAATATCAAAAAATTTAGCACTAATATATATCTAATAATATGAATTATAAAATTGATAATCTACAATATTGCAAATGGTCTAGAGAAGTATTTCAAATAAATAGAGAGGCAGGCCTCGATGCGGTCCATGTTACTTTGGTATATCATGAGGATTACGATGAATTTATAAATATAACTAAAGAATGGAATAAATATTTTTCTGAAAACTCAGATTTAATTTTTTTAGGAAAAACCTTTAAAGATATAGAAAAGGCAAAAATTGATAAAAAAACTGCAATTTTCTTTGGTTTTCAAAATTGTTCTCCAATAGAGGATGATATCGAACTTTTTCAAAAAGTTTACGATCATGGATGTAGATTTATGCAACTTACCTACAATAACCAATCTCTTCTTGCGACCGGTTGTTATGAAAAAAACGATGGAGGTGTTACAAATTTTGGAAGAGAAGCAATAAAAGAAATGAACAGATTGGGAATTGTAATTGACATGTCTCACTCAGCGGAAAAAAGTACTTTTGATGCTATTGAAATTAGCGAGAAACCTATAGCTATAACTCATGCTAACCCATCTTTTTGGCACAATGCTTTGAGGAATAAATCAAATAAACTTTTAAAAGCTTTAAGCCAGAGCGGTGGAATGTTGGGTTTATCTTTGTACGCTCACCATCTAAAAGATAGTACTAATTGCAAGTTAGACAGTTTCTGTGAAATGGCCGCAAAAACTTGTGAAATAATGGGAGTTAAAAATGTAGGAATTGGTTCAGATCTTTGTTTAAATCAACCAGATAGCGTTGTTGAATGGATGAGAAATGGTACATGGTCAAAAAGAAAAAACTACGGAGAGGGATCGAAAAAGAAACCAGGTTTTCCAAAGCAACCCGATTGGTTTATAGACGCAAGAGGTTTCAAGAATTTAGAAGCTGGTTTAAAAAAAGTAGGGTTTAGCACCGAAGAGGTCAACGATATATTGGGAAATAACTGGTTTAATTTTTATAAAGGAATTAATTAATGGAAGTGCAATTAAGAGATCCAAAAATTGTTATGAAATTATCAAAACTAGGATCATTTCACCAATCAAAATTATCTTTTTTAAGATCATTTTTAAAAGAATTTAAAAACTGGAAACATAAGAAGGATTTATTTGAATTAGATGAAAATGGTCATGGAAGAGCTGTTTATTCACTAAGCCAAAACAACAGAACTTATTCATTAGTTTGTTTTGCTAATCATATAAAGGATGATGAAAGATCTGATAGAGTTATAGCGACAAAATGGGATACAGCATTTACACTTCATGACGGAGTTCCAACTAAAAAAGATTTAGACAGACTCTACAATGATGTTCCCAAGCAAGAAGTGGGTAGACTTTCATTTAAAGAATTAACTTTATCTAGAGCAAATAAATCACTAAGAATATTTAATCATGTTGTTGAAAGTTTATCAAAAGGAAAACAACCAGATAAAAATAAACTTATGGAAGTTGGATACTTATATAGAACGACAGCAGTATATGGATCTGGAAAATTTGGCCTTGCAGATAGATTTAGAATTAAAAATAGAGATGAAATTTGTGGTCCATTTAGACTAGAGATGATGTTAGTTTATTTGGTAAGAGAGTTTACTTTTGATCAAGTTAACCATATTGCTAAACAAAAAAATCCAAAAAAAGCTGTGGCATTAGACTTAGATATTTGTAGAAATCTGGGAATTGGAAATTCCACTGGTTTAGGTATGGCTCCTTTTATAGTAAACCATCCAACATTACTAAATAATTGGATACTTGCTAGAGAAATATCTTTAAAAAAAATTAGAGAAATTGAAAATATCAAAGACAATGATTTTAAATTATTTAAAAAAATTTTAAAAAAATCACTTAAAAATATCTCTTCTTGGAATACAGACAGTGAATTTCAAAAAAAAAAAATATTTGGATTACTAAAAGATATGGAAAAATTGATAAATTTCATAAATAAGGATTTTAATTTTAAAGGCAAATATTCATTTAACGAGTTATATCTGTGGTGTGAAAAAAATTTAAACGATGAATGCATTGAATATATTGTATCTTTAATGATGGAACCATATGACAATATTATTAATCCTTTAATTAAAAAAATGAGTTCTGATGAAGAAAAGCATTTTAATATACCTACACAAAAAAATATTGAAAATTTGAGAAATATTTTAGAAAATAACTATTCCGAAATAATTAAAATTGATTTTTCAAAAAAGGAAAATAATCAAAATTTTTGGTTTATATCTAAAAACAAAGAAGAACCAAGATTAGCAGATAGATATCTTGACAGTGGTTCAGAGCTGGAGCAACCTCTAGCAATTGCTCGAGATATTAAAATTTTGTATGAAAGGATTTCAAATAAAAAAAATAGTTTATCAATAGGAAAATTTTTGATGGAAAATAATGATTTAAGGCATGTAGTAAGAAGAGCTTTTATTTCAGAAAATTTTCCATATGCTGAAATTCAGGATAATACTATTGGATCTAAATTAATGCCAATTGACATGTTAAGATTGAAGCTGTCATTTTTTGGAGCAGTAAAATTTGATCCAAGGTCGGATAAATGGTTGAGAATTTGTATGTTTCAAGGGGCACCTTTGTTGAACGATTTAAAGTCTCTTGACGATGAGTGGATTTATAACACCCTTAACTCATGATTAGTTTAAGTGAAATAGATAATACAGTAAAAAGAGCCAGTAAGGCTGTTGGTTTTTCTTGGGGAATTGCAGAGGAGGTCGGAAAAAGTATAAGCCTTTTAGAAATGTTTGGGTTACCAGGGTTAAAAAACCTTAATCAATACTTCAAAGCGTATAAAAATAAGAAATTCCAGAATGTGAGTTTAATTTCAAAAACAAATAGTTCAAAAATATCTTATTGCCCAATTATATCAGGTATTAATTTTTTAGATCAGGTTTTCACTCTTAATGAAATGATTGAAATAGATTTTGAGAATGTTGCCTTTCCAATTCTTTTTATACCATTCTTAAGCAAATCATCGGAAATAGTTGGGAAAAAAATATTCTTAAAAATTGATGAAAGAAAATATTTATTAAATTTTAATCATTCGATTTTTTCCAATCACTTAGATAGGGATGTCCTAGAAAAGGCTAAAAATGTTAAGATTGTTTTCATTGAAAATGAAAATTCGTTTAGTGAAAGTGAATGGAATGAATTATACAGATTATCTAAAGAAACTTTTGTTGATGAAAGTGAAGAATTAAAACAAACAGCAGCTGGTGCTGGGCTTACAGATAATGATTAAAGAAAATGAAAAAGAGGAGTTTAAAGAGAAGAATAATATTTGTGAAGAGTGTAGCAATGAAGATAAAAGCGTAACTCACAACTTAATTCTAACAGGATTTAAAATTTGCGATTCTTGTAAATTGTCTAAAAGTATTTTTCCAGTTTAGCTTATTATGCTCACTGGCAAAGTATTTAGTCTACTCATTACAAAAGATATAGAAATAAAAGCAATAACTAAAAAAGATAAAATTACTATTCCAAATGCTTTGAAATTAGTTTTTAAATTTAAAGTATGTTTTGTTGATATTATTAATCCAGCAAAAATCCAAAATTGCGTAATAAAGATTACTGGTATTATTAGGTCTGGAGTTAAAGCAAAAAATCTTAATATTCCTGGAGCATGAGCGTATCCAACGCCAATTAGAACTTTTTTAAACGGAATTTTATTTTCTTTATCTGGAAATAATTTGACACCAATGACATATATAAATATTCCCCAAATTAACCAAGTAAGTATAGCCGTTAAACCTGACAAACCAATTGCAGTCTTTACGATTGTGTTGGCAGCAACGGCACCTGCAACACCATCTAAAATCATTATAAGGCCTGCAAAATATATCGCTGCTTCACCAAAATTAGCATTATCTTTGTAAAGACTTTTATCTAACTTTAAGGAACGAAATATTATATTTAAAAATTCTCCAAACATATTTAAAACTAAAATAGGGTTGTTTCTTTTTTTATATATTTATCTAAAGTTTTAGATAAATTTTCTTCAGATTCTGCAAAAAAATGGTTTGCATCGCTTATTGATTGAAATTCAACTTTTATTCCTTTTTGTGAGCTTAATCTTTTATCCAATTCATTTATTGTTTCGATTGGAACCAATTCATCTTTTTTACCATAAATCATTAAACCAGAAGTAGGACATGGTGATAAAAAAGAAAAATCATAAACATTAGGCTGTGGTGATATTGCAATAAATCTATTTATTTCAGGCCTTCTCATAAGCAATTGCATTGCAATCAATGACCCAAAAGAAAAACCAGATATCCAACATTGTGAATTATCAAAATTTTCTTTTTCTAACCAATCTAATGCTGCAGCAGCATCTGCAAGTTCACCTTGGCCATTATCAAATTCTCCATCACTTTTTCCAACTCCTCTAAAATTTACTCTACAAACCGAAAAATCATTATTCATAAATGTTTGGAAGGTTTCTACCACGACCTTGTTATTCATAGTTCCGCCGTACTGAGGATGCGGTTGTAAAACTAAAGCTATTGGAGAAGTTTTTTTTTTACTTTTAAAATATTTTCCCTCAAGTCTTCCTGCCGGCCCTGGAATAAATATTTCTACTATTTTATTCTTTTCCATAATTGCAATTGATAATTAATATCAAAAAAATTTCTCTTAATGTTTAAAAAAAAAACATGTCTACCATATGTGAGCGACAAATTGCTATTTTTAATTATCTAAACTTGACTATTTTACTATGGTATATATATAAACTGGTGCAAATAAAGGATTTTATGAAACTAAGTACAAAAGGTAGATACGCAGTAATGGCTTTAGCCGATATTGCTAAATTTGATAAAGACATGCCTGTGCCATTAAGGGATATCTCTCTAAGACAAGGAATTTCTCTTCTTTATCTTGAACAGATTTTTTCAATGCTAAAAAAAAATCAAATAGTGGAAAGTGTGAGAGGATCGAATGGTGGTTATAAATTAACTAAAAGTCCTGAGCAAATAAAAATTTCAAATATTTTTTCAGCTGTTCAAGAAAATGTTAAAACAGTTGGCTGTAAAAAAGATTCTAAGAAAGGCTGTAATGGCAAATCTACTAAGTGCATTACACACAACTTATGGGATGAGTTGGAAATACATATAAACGATTTTTTTAATAAAAAAAATCTTAGCGATCTAGTAAGGGGTAAAAATGAAAATAGAATCTAGTCAAACCTCACGAGAAAAAGAAATTGAAAATTTAAAAAAATATAAATACGGATTTTCTACTGATATCGAAAGCACAAAAGCTCCAAAAGGATTGAGCGAAGAAGTAATAAAGTTTATTTCAAATATAAAAAAAGAGCCTCAATGGCTTTTAGATTGGCGATTAAAAGCATACTATAGATTAAAAGCTCTTAAAGAACCAAATTGGCAAAAGCCGAAATATCCAAAAATAGATTATCAAGATTTATATTATTACTCAGCTCCAAAAAGTTTTAAAGAAAAACCTAAAAGTTTAGATGATCTTGACCCAAAATTATTAGAAACTTACAAAAAATTAGGCATTCCTTTGCAGGAACAAAAAAGATTAAACAATATAGCTGTAGATGCGGTATTTGATTCAGTTTCTGTAGCTACCACTTTCAAAGATAAATTAACTGAAAAAGGAATAATTTTTTGCTCTATTTCTGAGGCAGTTCAGAAACATCCAGAGCTTGTAAAAAAATATTTAGGGTCTGTTATACCATTAACTGATCACTTTTTTGCTACATTGAACTCAGCGGTATTCACGGATGGTTCTTTTGTATACGTTCCCCCAGGAGTCAGATGCCCAATGGAGTTATCTACATACTTTAGAATAAATGCTTCTGATACTGGTCAATTTGAAAGAACATTGATTATAGCTGATAAAGGAAGCTATGTAAGTTACTTGGAGGGATGCACAGCACCAATGCGTGATGAGAATCAACTTCATGCAGCAAATGTAGAATTAGTAGCTTTAGATGATGCTGAAATTAAATATTCTACAGTTCAAAATTGGTACCCAGGAGACAAAGATGGCAAAGGTGGTATTTATAATTTTGTAACCAAGAGAGGACTTTGCAAAGGTAAAAATTCAAAAATTTCTTGGACACAAGTAGAAACTGGTTCAGCAATAACTTGGAAATATCCAAGCTGTATATTAAAAGGGGATAATTCAATTGGTGAATTTTATTCTATAGCCATAACCAACAACCATCAAAAAGCTGACACAGGTACAAAAATGATCCATCTAGGAAAAAATACTAAAAGTAAAATTATTTCAAAAGGAATAAGCGCTGGTTTTTCTGATATGACTTATAGAGGTTTGGTTGATATTTCTAAAAAAGCAAATAACTCAAGAAATTATACACAATGCGACTCTCTTCTAATGGGAAATAAATGTGGTGCTCATACAATTCCTTATATTAAAAATAAAAATTCTGATTCAAACCTTGCTCATGAAGCAACAACATCAAAAATCAGTGAGGAGCAACTGCATTACTGTCAACAAAGAGGTTTAAATTCAGAGGAAGCTGTAGGATTAATTGTTAATGGTTTTTGCAAAGAGGTACTTCAGCAATTACCAATGGAATTCGCTGTGGAAGCTCAGAAGTTAGTTGGAATTAGCTTGGAAGGGAGTGTTGGTTAATGCTTAAAATTAACAATCTGAAAGCAAAAATTGAGGAAAAATCAATTCTTGATGGTTTTTCTCTTAATATAAACCCCGGGGAAGTTCATGCAATTATGGGACCAAACGGATCTGGTAAAAGTACTTTATCAAACATTTTATCTGGAAAAAAAGGTTACGATGTTTCTGGAGAAGTATTATTTGAAAATTCTGATTTATTTTCTCTTGAAACCGAAGAGAGGGCTCATAAAGGTATTTTTTTAGCTTTTCAGTATCCTTTGGAAATACCAGGAGTGAATACAAATATATTTTTAAAAACCTCGCTAAATGCCATTAGAAAAGCCAGAGGTGAAAAAGAGTTAGATGCACTAGAATTTTTAAAATTAGTTAAACAAAAGTCTAAAGAATTAAAATTTGATGAAGAAAAACTAAATAGACAACTTAATGTAGGCTTTTCAGGAGGAGAAAAGAAAAAAAATGAAATTTTACAAATGTCTATTTTAAATCCAAAACTTTCAATATTAGATGAAACTGACTCAGGATTAGATATTGATGCACTAAAAGTTGTTGCAAATGGAGTAAATGCTTTAAGAAGAAAAAATAATTCTTTTTTAATTATTACCCATTATCAAAGATTACTTGATTATATTAAACCCGATCACGTACATGTATTAATGAAAGGAAAGATAATTAAATCAGGTGGTCCAGAACTTGCTTTAGAGTTAGAAAAGAAAGGATACGAAAGTTTTAATTAAATGGAAGAGCAATTAAAAATTGACTTTGAAAAATCTTTTAAAAATTCAAGTTTTTCAACAAAAAATATAAATGTTAAAAAAGAATTTTTAAATAAATTTATTAAGGAAGGTTTACCTAATAAAAGTTTAGAAAATTGGAAATTTTCAGATATAAGTCAGATTATTAAAAAAGAAATTGGTGATCTTAGTTTTTATAATGATATATCGTCTCCAAGTAAAATTGATCCATCTATTTATCTTAATGGACTTGAACAAAACTCAATAGTTTTTGTTAATGGAAGACCCGAAAAAATAGATTTTCAATTTGAAGAAAAAAATAAACTAGAAATATTAGATGATTTTGAGTTAAATAAAGATTATTCAAATATTAATTCATTAATTAATTTAAACAATGCGTTTGTAGATAAAAGTTTTAAAATTGTTATTAAAGAGAACTATTCTTTCAAAAAACCATTAGTTATTTATCATTATACCAATAAAAAAGTTAAATCGAAGAATATAAATCTTAGATTAAACTTTGTACTTGAAAAAAATAGCTCTTTAAAATTGATTGATGTTTTAAATGACGCATCAGAAAAAAATTTTATAAATACTTTTTATAATTTTAAAATAAGTCAAGATGCAATTTTAAAAAATTATAAAATAGATATTAAAAATAATAGTAATATTAAATATATATTTACTAATATTGAACAGGAAAAAAATAGTTTATCGGAAACATTTATTGCATCATCTGGATCTGATTTTATTAAAAATGAGATAAATTGTAATTTAAATGGGGAACATTCTTCAGCATTTGTTAATGGAATATTTTCTTTAAATAAACAAAAACACCATGAAATTAGAACTAGTATAAATCATTTAACAGAGTATACAAAAAGCTCTCAATTAATCAAAAGTGTTTTAGAGAATGATGCAAAAGCTGTTTATCAAGGAAAAATATATGTTAGTTCTAAAGCTCAAAAAACTGACGGTTATCAATTAAGTAAGGCAATTCTTCTTGATGAAACAACAGAGTTTAATGCAAAACCTGAATTAGAAATTTATGCTGATGATGTAAAGTGCTCTCATGGCTCTGCATCTGGGAGCTTAAATGAAAACTCTATATTCTATTTAATGTCTAGAGGACTTAACTACAAAGAAGCTAAAGAACTTTTAATAAGTGGATTTTTATTAGATGTTATTGAAAAAATTACAGATAGTGAAATTAAAAGTTTAATTAAGAAAATGATTGGATTGCAAGAATGAAAATAGAAGATATCAAAAAAGAATTTCCAATATTCAATAATAAAGTTCAAAATAACGATCTTGTTTATTTGGACAGCGCTAATTCATCTCAAAAACCTTTAGTAGTTATTGATAGAATTTATGATTTTTATACAAAAGAATTTTCAAATGTTGGAAGAAGTGTTCATTATTTAGCAGTTGCTGCAACAAATTTATATGAAAATACAAGAACTTCAGTTCAAAAATATATTAATGCAAAAGATAAAAATGAGATTGTATTTACCAAAGGCGCAACAGAAGCAATAAATCTTGTTGCAAGCACTTTTGGACAAAAATATTTAAAAGAGGGCGATGAAGTTTTGCTTACAGAGCTTGAACATCATTCTAATTATGTTCCTTGGCATTATTTAAGAAAATCCAAGGGTATAAAAATTCAGTTTGCAGATGTGAATGAAAATGGCGAAGTGACCTTAGAAAGTATTGAAAAAAAAA
Source organism: uncultured Pelagibacteraceae bacterium (assembly GCA_902557385.1). Classification (GTDB taxonomy): domain Bacteria; phylum Pseudomonadota; class Alphaproteobacteria; order Pelagibacterales; family Pelagibacteraceae; genus Pelagibacter. Next base: position 209,487 of record CACDZF010000001.1, on the reverse strand, counting down.
TAACTCAAAAAACTAAAATTATCGCTATTACACATCTTTCTAATGTTACAGGCGCCATATTACCTGTGAAAGAAATTACAAAACTTGCTCATTCAAAAGGTATTCCTGTTTTGATAGATGGTTGTCAAAGTGCACCGCATTTAAAATTAGATATGCAAGACCTTGATTGTGATTTTTATGCTATTTCATGTCATAAAATGTATGGACCAACAGGTCTTGGTATTCTTTATGCAAAAAAAAAGTGGCTTGAGGAATTACCACCATATCAAGGTGGTGGAGGAATGATAGGCGAGGTTAAAAAAGAAGGTATAACATATGGTGATTTACCAAATAAGTTTGAAGCTGGCACTATGGCAACTGCTCAAGTGATTGCTTTCAATGAGTCTATTAAATTTTTAAATAAAATAGGAATAGATAACATTGTTAAGCATGAAAATGAACTTATGGAGTATGGTCAAGAATTATTAAGAAAAAATAATTCAGTTAAATTAATTGGCAACCCTAAAAATAAAGGAGCAGTTTTATCATTCACAATAGATGGTATTCACCCTCATGACATTGCAACAATTTTAGATGAGGATGGAGTTGCTATTAGAGCAGGTCATCATTGTTGTCAAATTTTGCATGAAAAATTAGATTTAGTTGCTACCGCAAGAGCATCTCTAGGCGTATATAACACCAAAGAGGATCTTGACCAGCTTAATTCCTCAATTAACAAATGTAAAAAAATATTTGAATAAATGAACCTAAAAGAACTTTATCAAGAAATCATCTTAGATCATGGTAAAAATCCTAGAAATCTAAGGAAGACAGATAATTTTAATAAAGACGCAAAAGGTCATAATCCCTTATGTGGTGATAAAGTGCATATTTTTCTTAAATTAAATGAAAATAAAAAAGTCGAAGATATATCTTTTGAGGGCCAGGGTTGCGCTATATCTATGGCTTCTGCATCAATAATGACTGACTTGATTAAAGGAAAGGAAGAAAATGAAGTAAAAGAGATAATCAATGATTTTTTAGAAATGATTAAAGAAAAAGATAATTTAAATACCAAACTTTTAGAAGAGGATGAAAAAACAAAATTGATGTGTTTATCTGGAGTTAAACAGTATCCAATGCGAGTTAAATGCGCCACTTTATCGTGGCATACTTTAATTTCTGCAATTGATAAATCCCAGAACGAAATTAATATAGAAAGCAAAGAAATTTAATGAATTTAAAAGATCAAGTCATTACTGAGATAAAAAAAATTTATGATCCAGAAATTCCTGTAAATATTTATGAACTGGGTTTAATTTATGATGTTTCTATTAAAGATAATGATGTAAGTGTAAAAATGACATTAACATCACCAAACTGCCCAGTAGCCGAGAGTTTGCCAAAAGAAGTAAAGGATAGTATTATTGCAATTAAAGGCGTCGGAAAAGTAGACCTCGATTTGGTTTGGGATCCTCCTTGGGATAAATCTATGATGTCTGAGGCTGCAAAATTAGAATTAAATTTATGACGAAACAAATAATTACTTTAAGTGATAGTGCTGCAGAGAGAATTAAACAAATAATGTCTTCAGCTAAAGACAATTCTATTGGAGTAAGAGTTGGTGTTAAAAGTGGCGGTTGTGCAGGAATGTCATATGTAATGGAGTATACAGACAAAACTAATCCAAGCGATGAGTTGATTGAAGAAAAAGGAGTAAAAGTTTTCGTTGATGCGTCTGCAGTTATGTATTTATTAGGCACCGAAATGGACTATAAAAAAGGTGATTTTTCCTCATCTTTTGTATTTAAAAATCCTAACGAGAGTGAAAGGTGTGGATGCGGAGAATCTTTTAAGGTATAAAGATGAAACATGAGAGATACAAAACATTTAGAAAAACACTCTAATAAAATTGCTGATAGCAAGAAAGAGAAAACCTTGTTTAGAACTTTGCGAAAAGAAGTTCAAGCAGGAGCACACGGCACTTTAGATTACACTATCAAAGAGGGTGTAAATAAAAACAAAATAGCTGACGACAAAATTATAAAAAGTAAAAAATAAATTTAACAGCTATAATACATTTCAAACTCAATCGGATGAGGAGTGTGTTCAAAATTGTGTATTTCCTCAAATTTTAATGCAATATAGGCATCAATTTGATCATCTGTAAAAACATTACCTTGTTTTAAAAAAGCTCTATCTCTATCTAGACTTTCCATTGCTTCTCTTAAAGATCCGCATACTGTTGGCACTTTTTTAACTTCTTTTTCTGATAGAGCATATAAATCTTTATCAAAAGATTTACCTGGATCAATTTTATTTTTAATTCCATCTAATCCCGCCATTAACATCGAAGCAAATGTTAAATAAGGGTTTCCAGAAGCATCAGGAAATCTTATTTCACATCTTGCACCATTTTTACTTAGTGTTATTGGAATTCTACAAGAGGCCGATCTATTTCTAGCTGAATATGCTAATAGAACTGGTGCTTCAAAACCTGGAATTAATCTTTTGTAACTGTTCGTAGTTGCATTTGAAAATGCATTGATTGCTTTAGCATGTTTTAATATACCACCTATGTAATATAAAGCAGTCTGAGATAATCCAGCGTACTTATCTCCAGAAAAAACTGGAGTCTTTCCTTTCCATATTGATTGGTGAGTATGCATACCTGAACCGTTATCACCTTTCACAGGCTTTGGCATAAAAGTAGCTGTTTTACCAAATGAATGAGATACCATTTGAACTACGTATTTATATAATTGTACGTTATCTGCCTGGTTTACTAAAGTTCCAAAGTACATCCCAAGCTCATGCTGACTTGGCGCTACTTCATGATGATGTTTTTCAACTTTTATACCAACGTCTCTTAAACCTTTTAAATATTCACTTCTCATATCTTGTGCGCTATCAACTGGTGGTACGGGGAAATAACCACCTTTGATACCAGGTCTATGGCCCATATTTCCGTTTTCATATTTTCTTCCAGAATTATAAGGACCTTCGGTGCTGTCAATTGAGAAGCCTGTTTCGTTCATATCATTTTTAATTCTTACATCGTCAAACACAAAGAATTCGGGCTCTGGACCAAAATAAGCCTTATCTCCTATGCCAGTTTTTTTTAAATATGCTTCAGCTTTTTTTGCAATACCTCGTGGATCTCTTTCGTATGGATCTTTTTTAACAGCATCTAAAATATCGCAAAACAATACAAGGGTATTGTGCGAAGTGTAAGGATCAATAATTTTTCTACTTAGATCAGGTTTTAAAATCATGTCAGACTCATTAATCGCTTTCCAACCAGCAATTGATGATCCATCAAAGAAAACTCCTTCATTTAACATATCGCCATCTACAACTGTTTTATCCATTGTTAAGTGTTGTAGTTTTCCTCTTGGGTCAGTAAATCTTAAATCTACGTAATCTATTTCTTTATCTTTGATTAGTTTCAATACTTCATTTGAGCTCATTTTATATCCTTAAAATTTTATTGATGCGTCTTAATATCAAAAATTTATAGATTAATGTTGTTTATTATTAAGATATCACCTATGCATTTCTTACATATATAAATGGTATTTAATATGAAATTATCAATTCACATATTGTTACAATTATTAGTTGTATGGAAAATGTTTTAAATAAAGAATCGGTTAAAAGAGTTGATAAGGATTTAAAAACATTTGATTTAAAATTAAAGATTGAAGTTTTAAATAGTTCAGCAAGAACAGCAATTGATGCTGCAGGCTCATTAAAATGCGAGGTAGGCGCTATTGTAAAAAGTCTTCTTTTAAAAGCAGATGATGGTTTTGTTTTATGTTTGGTTTCTGGAGATAAAAAATGTTCGTTAAATAAAGTTAAGAAAATAACTGGGAAAAAGGATGTTTGTATGGCTAATGCAGATGATGTTAAAAAACAAACTGGTTTTACAATAGGTGGGGTTTCACCAGTAGGACTTATCAATAAGTTAGAGATTTTGATTGATGATAAGCTGAATAGATTTCAAGATATTTTTGCAGCCGCAGGACATCCTAATGCAGTTTTTAAAATTGACTTAAATAGCTTAAACAAAATTACCAAAGGTAAAATTATGGATATATCTGAATGAGACAACCTAATTTGACTGATTATATTTTTCTTATTGTGCTAGCTCTTATTTGGGCATCTGCTTTTTTTAATATTAAAATTGCTACATACTCATATGGACCAGTAACTATTGCATTTCTTAGAATATTATTAGGCGCAATTCCAGTTGTAGGGCTTTGTTTATTCAAAAAAATTAAAATAGAAGCTTTTTCAAAAGATTGGTATTGGTTCGCATCCATAGGCATTATAAATCTAGTTATACCATTTTTTTTAATAGCATACGGAGTCCAAAAAGTGCAAAGTAATCTTGCTGCTATTTTAATGGCAAGCACACCACTTAGTGCAACTATTTTAGCTCACATATTTACTGATAACGAAAAAATAAATTTTATAAAAGTTATTGGTGTATTAATTGGATTTTCAGGAATAGTCTTTTTATTTTCAGATGATATTTTAATAAATGAAAATAACATTTTTTCAGCATTGCTTATTTTAGGAGGTTCAACTTTTTACGTGATAGGTGGATTACTAACTTTAAAAGTGAGTAATAAAAAAAACGAAAATGTTACAGCTTCGATATTAATATGGGCCACAATATTTTTAATTCCAATTGTAGCGTACACGGAGCAACCTTGGAATTTAAAACCAAGATTAGACTCGACAATTTCACTAATTTATCTTGGGATATTTTCTACTGGAATTGCTTGGCTTATGAGATTTAGAATATTAAAAAACAATGGTTTAGTTTTTCAAGCTCAGGTTGCTTATTTAATACCAATATTTGGAATTATTTTAGGTTATGTTTTCTTAGGTGAAATAATTACACCAAAAGTAATCGTTGCAGTAGCAGCAGTAGTTTTAGGAATTTATTTTGTAAGACGTTCTATTAAAAATAATATTACTTAAGCTGTGCAATTTCTCTTATATGTGAAGCATTTGTTTCACAACATCCACCTAAAATAGTTGCTCCATTTTTAATAATTTTTTTTGTGAAGTTAGCAAAAATTTTGTCAGTAACCTCATCTCTTTTTCCAAGTGTAATGTTTGGATTTTTTCCAATTTCATTAAACCCAGCAGTATTAAATCTATGAACTGGCAAAGGTTCTTCCACACCCCATAAATTTGCTTTAAAACCAAAAGGTATACCTAATTTTTTAAATTCATCAGAAGTTTTTTCTATAATTTCTAAGGAGACACACGCTGAAATTACTCCTAACCAACTATCATTTTTGTATTTTTGAACTACTTCAGTTATAGTTTCTCCAGATGGAAGTTTACCATTTTTTTTAATATGTATGCCTACTAAAACTGGTTTATTAAACTTTTGGGTAACTTTTAATGCTATTTCAATTTCTCTGCCACTTGACAAAACATCTAAATAAAAAAAATCGATATGTGGACTAAGTATACTTGCTTGTTCAGAAAAATTATTCTCAATTATGTTTTTATCTCTCATGTCAGCTGTATAAGTATCGTTTTGACCAGGAAGACTTCCAGCAATCAAAATATTTTTTTTTGATAATTCTTTTGCTTTCAGCGCAAGTTCACAAGCTTTTTTATTGGCAAAATGAAAATGGTCTGCAACTTGATTTTGTTCCATTCTTACCATTCTAGTAGTGAATGTATTAGTTAAAATTACCTCGGCCCCAGCTTGAATAGAAGATAAATGAGTATCTATTACCAATTGGTAATATTTTTCATTTATTAACGAGGTAGCAGACCATAGAGTTCCTTTAGATACTAGACCCCTCGCAAGTAATTCCTGACCCATGCCCGCATCTAAAATTCTTATTTTTTTAAAAAAATCTTTATCCATAAATTTATATAAATATTTTTAAAGCCATTCTAACTGCAACAAATAAAACTAGTACAGCAGTAATCAGAGCTAATATTCGAGTTGGGAATATTTTCAAATTTAAATAATTACCAATTTGTCCTCCAATTAAAACAACTAACAAAAGAAACCAGTAATTTTGAATTTCGCTTAAAACTATAGCCTTTGTTAATTGCCCGGCAATTCCTGATAAGGAATTTATTAATATGAATAGAGAGGCGGTAGTTACAATATGTTTTGGTTTCCCAGCTCTTATTAAAAAAAGAATTGGACTTAAAAAAATTCCTCCACCTATACCCACAACTCCAGAAATAAAACCTAATATTCCCCCAATCAAAACTGAGACAATTACTGGAATTTCTCTAAAAACTTCTTCCTTTTCGTCAAATGATTTAAATTTAAATAATAATAATATTCCCGCTATAATTAAAACAACACATAATATTACTTCGAAAAAATCTTTTTCTATTGGCAAAGATCCACCAATAAAAGCTAGTGGTATAGATCCAAATAGATACGGTATTAATAATTTTAAATTAAGGTTTCCTGCTTTAATATAATTAAAGCAATTTCCTGAGACGACTATAATATTACATGATAAAGCAATTATAGGAAAAATGAAGTAGGGAACTCCCCATAACAAAAGTAGAGCCAAGTATGTTGAGCCCCCTCCAAACCCAACACTTGCATATAATATTGCAGTTACAAAAAATAAAATTGATAATATAATCATATTAGAAATTAACTTATTTTATGAAAGTAAATATAGCACTTTTAACTGTAACCGATACTAGAAATATAAAAACAGATAAATCGGGAGGAATTTTGGTAAACAAAATTAAAAAAGCTAAACATAATTTAGTTGAGCGTAAAATTTGCAAGGATAATAAAAAAGATATTAAAAAAATTTTAAAAAAATGGATTAAGAAAAAAAATATAGATGTAATTATTACAACAGGTGGAACAGGTTTAACAGGAAGAGATATCACTCCTGAGGCCTTAGATGAAATTGCAGATAAACATATACCAGGGTTTGGAGAGATTTTTAGATACTATAGCTTAGAAACAGTTGGAACTTCTTCAATTCAATCTAGAGCATCCGCTGTTCTCGCTAACGGCAAATATATATTTGCTTTACCTGGATCTTCAGGTGGCGTTACTGATGCTTGGGATAAAATTTTGATAAAACAATTAGATATTAATCATAAACCTTGTAATTTTGTAGAACTGTTTCCAAGACTTAAGGAAAAATAAAACTCATTTATTTTCTCTTGTTGCAATAAATACTCCAATAGAAGCTATCGCAAAACCAAAAATATCATAAATACTTAAAGTTTCGTTTAAAAAAATCCATGCAATAAAAGCAGATGTAGCTGGAATTAAAAAAAATATAGACACTGTTTTACTAGCTGAATTATGTTTTATTAAATACATTAAGATTGTAAAAGCACCAAAGGAAACTAATAAAATTTGATGACTCATAGCAATAATGAAAGTGGGAGAAAAATCAATGTAAGGTTTTGCCAAAAACAAAACTATAATTAGATGGAATATAAATCCACCAATAGCTTGATACATATTACTTACTGGTAATGATAAGTTATTACTTAATTTTTTTTGCCATAAAGTTGCACTAGTTACAGCTAAAAGTGAAATAAAAACTGCAATTATACCAATTGTTGGTAATCCTGAACCAACGTCAAAGCCTAAAACAATTATTGCACCTAAAAAACCAAGTATCACCCCAATCCATTGTTTCAATGTAACTTTTTCTTTTAGCAATGGACCCGCTAATGCGTTAGTTAGAACCGGATTAAGAGTTACTATCAATGCCGCTATTCCTGTTGGCAAACCTTTTGAAATGGAAAAAAATACACCACCAAGATATAAACCATGAAACAAAACACCACTAAATATCGATTCAAAGGCATTTTTTTTTGGTACCAAAATTTTTTGTTTTTTAAAAATTGAAAATAAAAAAAAACCAAATGCTACTATTACAAATCTGAATGATAAAGCAGCAAAAGGATCGCTATAATCAACAATAGGTTTTGTAGTTATAAAAGCTGAGGACCAAAGAACTATAAATATTAAAGGGAACAGCCTAATCATTAAAAAGAAAAGTATTTATTTTTGATATTTTTCTTTCCATTCAGAATAAGGCATTCCATAAACATGAGTTCTTGCATCTTGATCTGAAATTTCGACACCCTTTTTTTCTGCCTCTTCTCTGTACCATTTAGACAAACAGTTTCTACAAAAACCTGCAAGATTCATCAAATCTATATTTTGAACATCTTTTCTTTCTCTAAGGTGATTAATTAACCTATCTAAAGTGGCAGATTGTAATTCTTTTTTTATATTATCATCCATAATTTTTTATGTTAAGTTTTTTTATATTTATGAAACTTAATGGATCATATCAAATAAATTTAGAAAAACAAAAAGTTTGGGAGGCTTTAAATAATCCAGAAATTTTAAAAAAATCAATACCTGGTTGCGAGGAATTTAAAAAAAATTCTGATACAGAATTTACAGCAACAGCTACAAATAAGATTGGTCCATTTAACGCAAGTTTTACAGGAGATATTGAACTTAAAGATATTAATGCACCAAACAGTTATGTTATTGAAGGATCTGGCAACTCTCCTGTTGGCTTTGCATCTGGTTCAGCCAAAGTTAGTCTTGAAGATTTTGAAGGTGGTACAAAATTAAATTATGAGGTAGATGCAAATGTTGGCGGTAAGATAGCGCAAGTTGGATCAAGACTTATTGATATGACTGCAAAAAAAATGGCTGATATTTTTTTTGGAAAATTTTCAGAATTAGTTTCAAATAAAGAAGTACCAAAAAATGAAAAATCTAATGAAGTTAAAAAAGAATTACCAGTTACTAAAAAATCAAATAAAAATATTTACATTTATTCATCAATAGTTCTTCTAATGATCATTATTATTGGATATTTCGTATTTTAATTCGCGCTCAACTAGAATTTAATTCTTATATATAATTGAAGGTGATCAAAGATTATGTTTAAATAAATAAATTTTTATAGAGGGGAAGCTATGAAAAAAGTCAATTTAGAAGTTAACGGTAAAAAAATTAGTAAAGAAGTTGCCGATCATACAGTTTTATCGGTTTTTTTAAGAGAAGTTTTGAATTTAACAGGCACACATGTTGGGTGTGATACAAGTCAATGTGGTGCATGTGTTGTGCACGTAGATGGAAAATCTATTAAAAGCTGCACTGCTTTAGCGGCTGATTTAGATGGTTCAAAAGTTACTACTATTGAAGGACTGGTAAAAAATGGAAAAATGCATCCAATGCAAGAAGCATTTAAAAAAGAACATGGTTTACAATGTGGATTTTGTACACCAGGAATGGTTATGAGCGCCATTGATTTACTTAATCACAAAAAAAACCCAAGCGATAAAGAAATAAGAGATTGGTTGGAAGGAAATATTTGTAGATGCACAGGTTACCAAAATATAGTAGCTGCAGTTAAAGAAGCTGCTACAAAAATGTAATGGAAGGAGAAATTTATTATGGCTAGTTTAGTTGGATCAAGAGTTGAGAGAAAAGAAGATAAAAAACTTTTAACAGGAAGAGGCAAGTATACAGCAGATGTTACTTTTGCTCATCAAACATACGCTTATTTTGTTCGTTCTCCACATGCAAGAGCACAACTAAAAAATGTAGATATTTCAAAAGCAGAAAAAGCATCAGGAGTAGTTGCTGTGCTTACCGGTAAAGATATTGCCAACGATAAAATTGGTGGATTAATAGCTGGGTGGAGAATTAAAAGTGAAGATGGCTCAGATATGAAAGTGCCTGCACATCCACCATTAGCTAATGAGAGCGTAAATTATGTTGGTGATCATGTAGCTGTAGTAATTGCTGAGAGCCTTGATGAGGCTAGAAATGCAGCTGAATTAGTAAAAGTAGATTATAAAATTCTAAAAGCAGTTGTCAAAACAGATAAAGCAATGGACTCAGAAAGTATTTATAAAGATATTCCAAAAAATTTATGCTTTGATTGGTTGTTAGGTGACAGGGCTAAAACTCAAGAAGCTTTTGATAAAGCAGATAAAATTATTAAAATTGATTTAATTAATAACAGATTAATTCCAAATGCAATGGAACCTAGAGCTGCAAATGCAGATTATAATCCTTCAACAGAAGAAATAACTTTATATACAACAAGTCAAAACCCACATTTAGCTAGAATAATTATTTCAGCATTTAACGGTGTCGCTCCAGAAAATAAACTAAGAGTAATAGCACCAGATGTTGGTGGAGGATTTGGATCAAAAATTTATCCTTACGCCGAAGAAGTGGTTTGTAGTTGGGCATCTAAAAAAATTGAAAGACCAGTGAAATGGGTTGCTGATAGAACAGAGTCATTTTTGTCTGATTGCCATGGAAGAGACCATGTTACTCATGCTGAATTAGCAGTAAAAAATGACGGTACTTTTTTAGGATTTAAAAATGAAACAATAGCAAATCTTGGAGCTTATGCCTCAGTTTTTGGAACTGTAACTCCAACATATTTATTTGGTCCATGTGCAACTGGAGTTTATAAAATGCCTGCCGCTTATAGTAATGTTAAAGCAGTGTTTACTAATACTGCACCCGTAGATGCTTATAGAGGAGCTGGAAGACCTGAGGCAACATACACTATAGAAACACTTGTAGAAAAAGCAGCGAGAGAATTAGGAATGGATCCTGCAGAAATTAGAATGAAAAATTTTCCAACAGAATTTCCTTTTCAACAAACTTTAGTTCATTCAGTAGACTCAGGAGATTATAATGCAGGTTTAAAAAAAGCTATGGAGGTTGGAGATTACAAAGGTTTCGAAGCAAGAAAAAAAGAATCAGAGTCTAAAGGAAAACTAAGAGGTGTAGGTTTCTGTAGTTATTTTGAGGCATGCGGTATCGCACCTTCTGCTGTTGTAATGTCTCTTGGATGTGGAATTGGTTTATGGGAGTCTGCTGAAGTGAGATTCAATCCAACAGGAAATGTTACCGTTTTTACTGGTTCACATAGTCATGGACAAGGACATGACACAACATTTGCTCAAATAGCTGCAGATAGATTAGGTGTTCCTTTAGAAAATATAGAAATTTCACACGGCGATACCGATAAAGGTCCTTTCGGATATGGCACATATGGTTCGAGATCTTTAACAGTCGGTGGAACTGCCATTGTTAAAGCTTGTGATAAAATAGTAGCAAAAGGAAAAAAAGTTGCGGCAAAAATGCTTGAAGTTAATGAAAGCGATGTTGAATTTAAAGATGGTGAATTTATTGTAGCAAAATCAAATCAAAAGAAAACTATTGGAGAAGTTGCTTTTGCATGTTATCTGCCAGGAACATATGGTGAGGTAAAATCTCCATTACCAGAAGGTGAAGAGCCAGGTTTAAAAGAAACTTCATTTTTTGATCCAGGTAATTTTTCTTTTCCAGCTGGTTCTCACATTTGTGAGGTAGAAGTTGATCCTGATACTGGAAATACTGAAGTAGTTAAATATACAGCTGTTGATGATTTTGGAACAATTATAAATCCTTTAATAGTAGAAGGTCAAGTTCATGGAGGCTTAGCTCAAGGTATTGGACAAGCCCTTTATGAAAATTGCCACTATGATGATACAGGTCAATTAGTTACAGCATCTTATATGGATTATACAATGCCAAGAGCAGATAATTTTCCAGAATTTAATTTAGGATTTACTTGTACACCAGCAACATCAAATCCATTAGGTACAAAAGGATGTGGTGAAGCAGGAGCAATAGCTGCTCCGCCTGCAGTAATGAATGCAGTAATGAATGCAGTTGGCACTGAAGTGTCTATGCCTGCAACTGCTGAAAAGGTTTGGAAGGCTTGTCAAAAAATGAACAAATCAAATTCTAAAGCAGCATAGGAGATAAATATGAAAACATTTAATTATCATTCTACTAAAGATGTAAAAGAAGCAACAAAACTAGCTTCATCGAGCTCTGCCTTTTTAGCTGGTGGTATGACTACTCTTCCTTCAATGAAATTAGGATTAGCTTCTTATAAAGACATTATAGATATTAAAAGAATAAAAAAATTATCTGGAATAAAAGTGAGTAGCAAAACTGTAACTATTGGTGCAACTACAAAGCATGCAGAAGTTGCCCATTCAAAAGAAGTTAAAAAAGCCATTCCGTCTTTAGCTGCTTTGGCTGAGGGTATTGGGGATCCGCAAGTAAGAAATAGAGGAACAATCGGTGGATCAATTGCAAACAATGACCCTTCAGCTGATTATCCATCAGCATGTATAGCACTTAACGCAACAATCCATACAAACAATAGAAAAGTTAGTGCAGATAAATTTTTTACAGGAATGTTTGAGACATCTCTTAAAAAAGGAGAGTTGATTGAGGCTGTAGAATTTCAAGTTCCTGAGAAATCTTGTTATAAAAAATACCCAAATCCTGCATCTAGATATGCCATAGTAGGAGTTTATGTTGCGAAACATAAAGGCGGTGTTAATGTTGGAGTTACCGGCGCTAAATCATGTGTTTATAATGACGAAAATATTTCAGGCGCTCTATCAAAAAGCTTTTCTTCATCTGCTTTAGACAATGTTAAGATTTCATCAAGTGGTATGAATTCTGATGTTCATGCGTCAGCAGATTATAGAGCAAATATGGTAAAAATATTTGCAAAAAAAGCCGTTGAAGCTTGCTAATTAGATATATCAGTATTACCTTTACATCTAATGAAAAACTCATTTGATGAAAAGATTCTAGAAGAAGCAAATGATTGGATAAAAACCAACCAAAAGGTAGTACTTGCAACTGTTATTCAAACATGGGGATCGTCTCCACGTCAAGTTGGAAGTAGAATGATCGTTAATGAAAAAGGAGATTTTTCTGGATCTGTTTCTGGCGGTTGCGTTGAGTCAGCAGTAGTTAGAGAGTGTATTGGAATTATAAAAGATAACAAACCTTTTAAAAAGATTGAATTCAAAGTTTCTAACGAAAGTGCATGGGAAGTAGGACTCGCTTGTGGTGGTGAAATAGCTGTTTATTTAGAACAAATAAACTAATGAAATTAGAAATTTTAAAAGAAATAATAAAAAAAAAAGAAAATAAATCTGAATTTGCAATCGTTACTAAACTTTCAACTGGAGAAAGTGAAATTTTTATAGATAAAAAACCTTTAAGTAAAAATTTTAATAAATACACTGATCAAATTGAAAATTTTTATAAATCAAAAAAAAATGGTGTAATTGATAATACAGATGTATTTATAGAAACTTATATAAGACCTATTAAGGTAATAATTGTTGGTGCCGTTCATATAGCTCAATATCTGGTTGATTATGCTAAAAGTTTAAACTTTGAAATATCAATTATTGATCCAAGAGGCTATTTTGCTTCTGAACAAAGGTTTCCGAATATGAATATAATAAATAAATGGCCAAATGAAGCATTTAAAGAAATAGAAACAAATACAAATACAGCATTAATTGCGTTAACACACGATCCAAAAATAGATGATCCAGCATTACAACATGCTTTAAAAAAAAAATTTTACTATATAGGTGCTCTTGGAAGTAAAAAAACTCACGAGAACAGATGTCAAAGATTAAGAGAGTCAGGATTTAGCGAAGATGAAATAAAATCAATCCATGGACCGATAGGAATTAAATTAGGAGGGAAATCTGCACCAGAAATAGCTTTATCAATTATTTCACAACTAGTTTCCGAAACATATAAAAAGTAATATGCAGCAAGTTTTTGAAGAAATAAAAGTTAAAACTAATGGGCAAGGATTTTATAACTTTACTCAAAGAACATTAGAATGGTTAAACAATCAAAAAATTAAAAATGGGATTTTGAATATCAACATAATGCACACAAGTGCTTCCCTAGTTATTCAAGAAAATGCCGATCCTGATGTACTTCATGATCTTAAAAATTTTTTTCATAAATTAGTCCCTATGGATGAAAAACTATATAAACATTCAACAGAAGGTAAAGATGATATGCCCGCACATATAAAATCTGCACTTACTAACAATCAACTAACTTTAAGTTTAAAGAATAAAAATTTAATTCTTGGGACATGGCAGGGTTTGTATTTATTTGAACATCGAATTGAAAAACAAATAAGAGTATTATCTCATCATTTAATTGGTGATTAATAAATGATTAATGCAATTCTTTTGGCCGCAGGTCGATCTCAAAGATTAGGAAGCGAAAATAAATTAATTAAAAAGTTTAAAGATAAACATCTTATTAATCATGCTCTAAGCTCTCTTGTAAAAAGTAAAATAAATAAAATTATTATAGTTTTGGGCTACCAAAGTAAAAAACTTAAAAAAATAACTATAAAAAATAAAAAAATCACATATGTCATAAATAAAAAATTTAAGTTAGGAATTTCAACATCAATTAAATCAGGCTTAAAAAAAATATCTAAAAAAGATAAAGGATTCGTGATTGTTCAATCTGATATGCCTTTTATAAAATCATCTGATATTAATAAAATTTATAATTCTATAAAAAAAGGGAAATCTTTAGTCCATGCATTAAAGTTTAAAAATAAAATAGGAAACCCAATTGGTTTTGATATTCTAGTATTAAACAAATTTCAAAAAATCAAAGGGGATGTTGGGGCTAAGTTTATGGTGAAAAAACTAAAAAAAAACACAAATTTTATTAAGGTTTCATCAAATAAAATTTTTAAAGATTTTGATTATAAAAGAGACTTTAATTAGCTTGGATAGGATTACCTTTTAGCCATTCGCTATCCTCATTTTCGTAATGTTCTTTTTTCCAAATAGGTGATCTTTTTTTGATTTCTTCAATAATAAATCTTGAAAGAGTATAAGCTTCAGCTCTATGAGGGCAAGCAACTGCAATAATAATACTTATTTCACCAAGCCCCACATATCCTTTAACATGTTCAATAAAAACTGATTTATCTTTTATATTAAGTTTTTGATCGGTTTCACTATAAATTTCTTTGAAACTTTTAACTACCATTACGTCATGTGCATCATAAGTTATACCAGTAACTTTTTTGTTTTCATTATTATTTCTTACTGTACCGTAAAAGACTATTGAAGCACCAAATTTTGATGATGCAATAAACTCCTCTGCATTTTCAGGTTTTATCTTTTCTTTTTCAAGATCAATTACCTTTGCATGAAGCATTAACCACCTCCGATAGGAGGAATAATTCCAATTTTTTGATCCTTACTAATTTCGTAATTATCTGAAACAATATTGTCATCTTCTGAACAAAAAGCTGATGATTCAATTATTTTTTTAAAATTATCATTCCCTTTAAAGTTACTATCAACATAATTTAATATTTTTTTTTTAAGATCCTTAATTGAGCTTTTTCTATCTAAATTAAATTCAATAAAATTTTTTTCACTAAGATCTCTACTTGCACCATATAGTTCAACTTTTACTTTCATAATTAAAAAATATTTTCTAGAAATTTTGGCAAACCATCAGGGTTAGTCCATAATCCACTTTTTCCACCTTCTTTAATTAATAATTTTACATTATCTATTTTAAGATGTGGGTTAACTATTTTGCTTAAGTCATAAATTGTAATCAATGCTGCATTAACACCCATAATTGCTTCCATCTCCACACCTGTTTTTGCAACTGCTGAAACTACACAAAATACTTCTAAGGAACTATCAACTTCATTCATTACAATTTTTGTTGCCGTATGATCAATTGGTAGTGGGTGACACAACGGTATTAACTCGCTTGTTTTTTTAACACCCAAAACAGCCGACACTTCTGCTAAACTGATAGGATCACCTTTTGGCATTTTTTTATTTTTAATTAAATCAAAAACTTCTTTACCTACATAAATTTTGCCTGATGCTAGAGCTCTTCTAAAAGTTTCTTTTTTTGAAGATACATCAATCATATTAAAAGAATTTTTTTTAAAAATTTCTTTTGCCCAATCTTTTAATTCTTGTTGATTTACTATCTTCAAGTTTTTCATTATCCTCCAGTTTTTGATAAATTTTTAGTTGAACCTGTGTCACCAAGTTCTAAATAATGAGACTCTTTTTTAAATTTCATTTGTTTTAATATAAGATCTTTTAATTCTTCAAGTTGATCATCTTTTTGTAACAAATGTCTAATACTTATTCCAGTATTACCAAATAAACATAGTCTTAAATCTCCTCTTGATGTAATTCTTAAACGATTACATGATTTACAAAAATCTTTAGAGTATGGAGCAATAATTCCAAATTTACCTTTATAATCAGGGTTTATATAATTTAATGATGGGCCTGCGTCTTTACCATGAGTTTGATAAATCCATTTATTTTTATTTAGATAATCTTTAAAAACTTTTGAGGATACATGATATTTATTAAAATAATCTAAGTTATCCCCTGTTCTCATTAATTCTATATATCTATAATCAATTTTATTGTTTTTAATAAACTCAGACCAGCTATCGAAATCTTTTTCTGATGCATTAATCCCATTCAAAAGAACACCATTTATTTTAATATTTTCAAAACCTAAATCTTGAAGGTTTTTAATTCCTTTTAAAATTTCAGGGAGTCTGTCATGACCAGTAACATTCTTGAAAGTTTCACGATCAAGACTGTCTATACTAATATTTATTCCATTTAGGCCACTATCAACCAATTGCTTCGCCTTTTGATCTAAATGGTAACCATTTGTTGTAATTACAACTTTTTGAACCCCTGAGTCAGTTTTTAAAGTTTTTATAATTTCAAAAAAATCTTTTCTAACAGTTGGTTCTCCACCAGTAATTCTAATTTTACAAACTCCTAATTCAGAAAAGCACTTTGCAAGTCTTTTAATCTCGTCTAAATGAAGAAATTTTCTGTTGTCACTCTTATCAACTTGATATCCATTGGGTAAACAATAACCACATTTAAAATTACAGACATCTGTTATTGACATCCTGATGTAAGGAAAACTTCTACCAAAACTGTCCTGGAGAATTTGCATAACAATTTAAATTTATACTAGAAAAAATGATTTATAAATTCAAAACTTTTTAACAATTGTTAGGAAATACAGATTTATACAACTTAGAATTGCAAAACTATTAATTGAAAATATTTTATTTTTTTATTTTTGGCGCCCATTTTTTTTGATAAATTTAACATTAGATTATTTAAAGGGGGATATATGAGAAAAAAAGAAAAAAAATTAAATTTAAAAAGAAGAAATTTTTTAGCTAGCACAGCATCAATTGCCGGATTGGCTGCAACAGCGTCAGTTGTTCCTATAAGCATTTCAAATGCAAATCATACAGAGGGCAAAAAAGGACTGCCAAATTTTATAAGCTGGAAAGATAGAGATGCCCTAATAGTACACTCAGATAAAGGAATTGAGACACATAGAAGTGCAATTGGAGAAAGTTTAATTACTCCAAATAGAAATGTATACATTAGAAACAATATGCCAACTATGACGGATGCTCAGATCGGTGATAGAAATAATTGGAAAGTTTCGATTGAAGGAGTAAAAAACCCAAAAACCTTCACACTGGCACAACTTAAAAAGTTAGGTCATACAACCATTGCAACAATTTTACAATGCTCAGGTAATGGCCGAGGTTTTTTTGAGCACAAAGTAAGAGGTTCACAGTGGGAAACAGGAGCGGCAGCTTGTGTTTTCTGGACAGGTGTACCTATGAAAGCTGTTGTCGATGCATGTGGAGGAATTAATGCTAGCTCTGTATATATGACATCTGCAGGAGTTGATCATAAACCAACTGGATTAGATCCAAAAAAAGCAATGGTTGAAAGATCAGTGCCAAAGCAAGTTTTTAAAGATGCCATGTTAGCCTGGGAAATGAATGGTGTCCCATTACCAAATGCTCACGGCGGACCTTTAAGAATGGTTACTCCAGGCTACTTTGGAATTAATAATGTTAAGCATCTTGGAAAAGTAGCTTTCACAGAAAAAGAGTCTTCAGTAAAATATATGAAAAAAAGTTATAGAATTTCACCAATTGGTAAAAAAGGATCTCAATATCCTTCATGTTGGGAAATGCCAGTAAAATCTTGGATTACAAGACCAACTGATGAAACAGGAACAGTAAGAGCTGGCAAAGTCCAGATAGTTGGTGTTGCTATGGGTGGTACTAAAAAAGTTAGAAGTGTTAAAGTATCTATTGATGGGGGCAAAAGCTGGAAGAGAGCAAAATTTATTGGACCAGATCTAGGTAAATTTGCTTGGAGACAGTTCGTTTATGAGGCTGATCTAAAATCAGGTACTTATAATTTAGCAAGTTTAGCTTCTAATGGTTCTAAAAAACAACCAGAATTGAGAATGGAAAACAGAAGAGGTTACGCTCACAACGGCTGGAAAGACCACAGCGTAAATATTACTGTAGTATAATATTAACAACAGTTATAAAATAAATTAATGAAAATTTTGAGATTTTTATTAATTATTTTATTTTATTTTCCATTAAGTATTCAAAATTTAATTGCTGACGAAGCTAAAATGCTCAAAGGTCTTGAAATATTTAATGAAACTGCAGCTTGTGCTGGTTGTCATACAATGAAAGCAGCAGGTGCCGAAGGCAACGTAGGACCAAATCTTGATACGGTAGATTTAACGCTTGAGTCTGTGGTCGATATGGTTACTCATGGACTTGGAGTTATGCCTGCATATGGAGAGGATGAGATTCTAACACCTGAAGAAATAGAAATTGTTTCTACATATGTAGTAAATTCAGCTGGTAAATAAAAAACTCTATCAGAAAAATTTTGGTAATTAACTATTTATAACTAACCCATTTTTCTAATATTGATGTATTGAGCATAATTTCGTCTACATTAATTGAGGGAAAGTATGGGATATATTCTTTTTTTGAAATTTGATCAGAAATATTACTTATTTCGTAAGAGTAAATATTTTCATTTAAATCTACTTTTATTATTTTTTTTTCAGAATTATTATTTAATTCAATTTCACAAACTTTATTTGGGCTCCAAGTATCTAAAACTTTAATATTTCCATTATCTCCATAAATTATAGTTTCCTGATTATATTTATTTTCAAATGAACTTGATACTTTACATGTGAAGCCACTATTAAATTTTATATTAGCGGATGAAGATATATCAACACCACTTGGGCAAATATTTTTTTTTATATTTTCTAATTTCACATAATAGTTATTCGATGGGTTGATTATTGAATTTAAATAAGTGCTTAAAGATACAGGATAGCAACCTAAATCTAATATTGATCCTCCACCAAGATCTAAATTAAACAATCTATTTGAAAAATTGGGTTTTTTTATTGTTAATCCAAAAATTTTAATAAAATTGTATATTTTTACATGAAATGATGACTCCATATGGTTTATTTTACCAATTGTTCCCTTTTTAATTTCTTCAGATAGTTTTTTAATATGAGGGCAATGTCTGTACATGAAAGCCTCTGAAAAAAAAATTTCTTTATTTTTAAGTAAATTTTGTAATTTTTTTATATGATCAAAATTTGTAACTGCAGGTTTTTCAACAAATACATTTTTGTTAGCTTTTAGACATTCCATTATCCATTCATAATGATAAGAGTTAGGCAAAGAAATATAAACAATATCTACATCTGGGCAATTAACTAAATCTTTATAACTATTAAAACAATAATTTTCTTTTATTGAAAAATTATTTTTAAAATAATTTAAATTACTAGCTTTTTTACTGGCAACAGCAACAAGTTCACTATTTTTTGTAAAACTAAAACCTTTTGCAAAGATCCTAGCAATTTTACCTAAACCAACAATTCCCCATTTAATTTTTTTCATAAGTTTGAAACTAATAATTATTTAAAAAATTAATATAATTTAGAAAATAATTTTGTTATAAATAAGATTTAAATATTATATCAATGTCAAAAAAACCTCTAGTTTCAATTTTAATATCAAGTTATAACAAAGGAAAGTACTTAGAAGAATGTCTTAAGTCCTGTATAAGCCAATCATATAAAAATTGTGAAATTATTTTATTGGATAATTACTCAAATGATAAAACGAATAAGATTTTAAAAAAATATTCAAAACAGGTAAAAGTTTTAAAAAAAAGAAAAGTAAGTAAATTTCCAAGCTTAAATCAAATTGATTTATTAATTAAAGCTTACAAAATATCAAAAGGCTCAGTAATTTGTTTGCTGGATGCAGATGATTATTACCATACTAAAAAAATTGAAAAAATTAAAAAATTTTTCTTATTAAAGAAAAAAATTAATGTAATTTTTGATTTACCAATGATTAAGAAAAAAAATAAGAAAATTAAATTTAAGTTAAAACAAAAATTTCAGAAAGATATTTGGCCAACAATTATTCCAACTAGTTCTATTAGCATGAAAAGAAGTTTTTTCAAAAAATGTTTGGATATGAAGGTTTTAGATAAATTTAATCTCTTAGAAATAGATTTTAGAATAAATGTTCTGGCGATTAATTTTTTTAAAAATTATTATATTTTAAAGGAAAATATTACAATTTATAGAGAGACTGACGGTGGTATTATGTCTAACATAAAAAAATATTCAAAAAAATGGTGGATTAAAAGAAATCAAGCTCACGAATATATGATTAATTTGTTAAAAAAAAATAAATTAAAATATAAAAATCTAGATTATTCTTTAACTAAAATGATTAATTTATTTTTATAAATTGAAATGGCAAAAATTTTATCTAACAATGAAATAAGTAAATTTAAAGAAGATGGCGCTATATTTTTAAAAGGCAAATTCGATACTCATTGGATAAAAAAACTTCAAAAAGGTATTGAGAGAGATATTAAAAATCCTAGTCCTAGATTTAAGTCACATACAATAGAAAAAAATGTCCCTGCCTATCTAGAAGATTACTGGACTTGGGATTTAGTACCTGAGTTTAAGGACTTTGTTTTTAACTCACCATATGCAAAAATAGCTTCTGAATTAATGTCTGCAAAAAAAATAAATCTTGTTATGGATAATTGGTTTTTAAGAGAAGGAGGTTCTAAATCCACAACTCCATTTCATCACGATATAAGTTACTTTGATATGGATGGCACCATGTGTGTTCTATGGTTACCTTTGCAGGCAACAAGTAAAAACGAGGGAGTTGTATGGGTTAAGGGATCTCATTTATGGAATAAATTATTTTTAAGAGTGTTATTTAAAGATGGTCACAAAGTTGAAGGAAATGAATGTATTGTTGATGGAAAAAAATATGAACTTCCGCCTGATATATTGGGAAATAAAGATAAATATGAATTTTTAAAATGGGATTGTGAGTTAGGAGATTGTGTAATATTTGATATGAGAACACTTCATGGAACTCTTAGTTCTTCAATACCTGAAAAAACATTAAGCCGTTATACTTTAAGAGTAGCAAAGGAAGATGCAAAAATTAGTTATGTTGGAGACTGGACAAGTTATAATTATAGAAAATCTATGCAAGAGGCTGGATACAAAAACGGAGATTCACTTGGTGGAAAAATGTTTCCAACCTTATATGAAGCAAATTAACTTCTAGCCCTTAAGACTAGAAGTTAATTTTAATAATTTATCCTGCAGGTTTATAAAGACCCATTGCTTTTCCAGCCATCTCAGCTGTTTTAGCCATATCCATTTCTTCTAATATAGTAAAATTACTAATCGCACCTGAAGCTTCAACTGCCAATTTAACTGCAGCCATTGATTCAAAGTCTTTTCCGCTAACACATCCAACAAAATCATAGGATCCTCTTGTTATCGAAAATGATTCCATTTTAGCATCCAATGCATTTGCTAATGCATTTGCTGCAGCAGCTCTATCTTGTTTAGGATCTTTTATAAATCCTTTAAACGCTTGAGCAGTATAATTTCCAATTATATAGTATTTAGCCATTATGATCTCCTTTCCTTAATTTTTAGAATATCATTATTGCAAAAATGTAATAATGAGTAAATTGCATAGTAGACACAACCTATAGTAATGTTAAATTAAATTAATGTACGAAAAATTTGGACAATTTATAGATGGAAAGTGGCAAGCATCTTCCAACAAAGAGACATATGAAGTCATAAACCCAGCTAATGAAGAAGTTATAGGTCGCGCATCAAAAGCTACTCCAGAAGATGTGGATCGAGCACTTAAATCTGCTGAAAAAGGTTTAGAAGTTTGGAAAAAAACATCTCCTTGGAAAAGGTCTTCAGTTATTAGAAAAATTGCTGATCTAATAAGAGCAAAACAAGATGTTCTTGCAAAATGGATAACGCTTGAAGTTGGAAAACCTTTTCTTGAAGGCAAAGGTGAAGTAGGAGCTACAGCAGATATTTTTGAGTGGAATTCAGAGGAAACAAAAAGAATTTATGGTCAAACAGTAGAAAGCAGATTTGAAGACACCAGAATTCATGTTTACTATCAACCAATTGGAGTTGTTGCAGCAATGTCTCCTTGGAATTTTCCTTTAGTTTTATCAGGAAGAAAAATATCAACTGCTTTAGCTGCAGGATGTTCTGTTATAATTAAACCTGATGTGATTGCGCCAGGTGGTGTGATGGAGTTAGTTGATATTTGCAGAGAAGCCGGAGTTCCTCCAGGAGTTGTTAATTTATTATCTGGCGACCCTCCAAGCATAGCCTCTCAATTAATTTCGTCAGATATAGTTAAAAAAATTTCTATCACAGGATCTACAAGAGTTGGAAAATTAGTGCTTAAACAAGCGGCTGAAAAAGTTCAAAGAGTTACTATGGAGCTAAGCGGTCATGCACCATTTATTGTGTTTAGCGATGCAAATATAGAGAAAGCAACAGACATGGCAATAGCCTCAAAATTTAGAAACAATGGTCAAGTTTGTATTTCTCCAAGTAAATTCTACATTCAAGATAATAAGAAAAAAGATTTTATAAATTTATTTGTAGAAAAAGCTAAAAAATTAAAAATAGGAAATGGAATGGATTCGAATGTTCAATTAGGACCCATGACAACGAAAAAAAGACTTAATGAAATTGAGGATTTGGTTGAAAAAACCAAAAAAGAAGGAGCAAAAGTATTACTGGGAGGAAAAAAACCTTCAGGGTTTAATAAAGGTTTTTATTATGAACCAACAATTTTTGATGACGTAAAAGATGATTTTACAATCATGAAAGAAGAACCCTTTGGACCTTTATGTCCAATGCTGTCGTTTAAAACATTTGATGAAGTTATTAAAAGAGCAAATAATCATGAACTAGGTCTTGCAAGCTACATTTGTACTAATTCAATGGAATTAGCAACAAAGGCTTCTGAGCAAATAGAAACAGGGGCAGTTGCAGTGAATACACCTCTGGTAGCACAAGCCGAGGCACCCTTCGGCGGTATTAAACAAACAGGAGATGGGAGAGAGGGCGGCTCAATGGCAATTAAAGACTATTTAAATATTAAATATACTCATCTTGGTATAAAAGGATAATTATGAATAAAAAAGAAAAAAAAAATGCAGCTAAAATTTTATTCTCATGGAGAAAAGCTATGCCATTTTATTATGGAGCGGCATTTATTATTTTACTTTCAATAGTTTTTTTATTTAATTAATTTTTTCAATGATAGAACTGTTTATTGCTTTTGGAGCAGGGTTTATAAGCTTTTTATCTCCGTGTGTATTACCGCTTATACCAGGTTATATATCTTATATTTCGGGCAATACTTTAGAAGATTTAATAAAAAGCAAAAAAACAAATTTATTTCCAATAATTTTATTTACTCTTGGATTTTCAATAGTATTTGTTTCTTTTGGTGCATCAGCAAGTTTTCTGGGTAAATTTCTTCTAAGCAATTCTTTTCCATTAAGAATTATTGCAGGAATAATTATTATAATTTTTTCACTACATATATTGGGTGTATTTAAAATTAATTTTTTAAATTATGAAAAAAGAATTTATGCTAATAAAAGTAAAAATATTTTTAGTCCCATTGTTCTAGGTATGGCTTTCGCATTTGGTTGGACCCCATGTATAGGACCAATCCTTGGATCAATTTTAGCCTTAGCATCAACTAAAGAAGTAATTGCTAGAGGAATTCTATTATTGTCTTCTTACTCTCTAGGACTAGCAATTCCTTTCATTTTATCAGGATATTTATTTCAAAAATTCCTTTTAATTTCTAAAAATTTAAAAAAGAAAATAAATTTAATTGAGAAGGTAGGGGGTATTTTATTACTTTTAACTGGTATTTTAATTACCACTAATCAACTTCAAGTATTAGGATTTTTTATATTAAAATATTTACCGTTTTTAGAAAAAATTGGTTAATTTTTTTTTTGAGGCTTATTAAAAACTATCAGTATAACTCCAATTATAATTATAGCCCCACCGATGAATAGCTCTTTAGTGGGTTCTTCTCCTAAAAGAAAAATTGCTGCTAAAAGCCCTGTGGGTGGAATACCCATAGTAACTATAGGCAATACCTTGTATAAAGGATTATTTTTTAAAACATAGTAGAAGCAGCCATAAGTTATTGGTTGCATAATAAATCCTAAATAAATCGCAATCATCCAAGCTTCAAAAGGTGCAGCTTTAAAGTAATTAATTGGGTTTCCGTCAAAAATAGCAGAAAGTCCTATTAATATCGGACCAGAAAATAAACCTAACCAAGCAACGAGTGTTAATGGATTTATTTTTTTACTTAATGGTTTTACTAAAACTTGACCCAATGCCCAAACGCCTGATCCTATAATTACTAAACTTACACCTATGAATTTGCCGTCTAAATTTGGTGAGCCAGTTAAAATATAGACCCCAACAAATGCAATAGCTATTCCAATTAAACTTCTAACTGTTGGTTTTTCTCTAAGCATAAAGTATGCAAATACAACACCGAAAGGAACCTCAGTTTGAACAAGTAATACTGCAGCCGAAGCATCAATAAAACTTAATCCAGTGTAGGTAATACTGTACTGAAGAGTATTAGCTATAAGAGAAGCAAAAAATATTCTTTTAAGATAACCTCTTGGTATTGGAAACCACCAAATTAAAAGTGATGCAACAAAAGTAAACCTTAAACCCATTAATAAAAAAGGAGGAAGATGCTCCATTGCTGGCTTTGCAACAACAAAACCAAATCCTAAAAAAATTGGAACTATCGCAGCTATTAATGAGTCGCGAAGAGTCAAATTTTGAATTTTCTTTTTAGATGTCTTAATTTTCCTTCGGTACTATCAAAATCAATATAACAACCTTGTAAAAATCTGTTACCTTCATCAGGATCATATTTTGTTCTTCCGTGCAAAACTCTATAATTATCCATCATCATAAGATCTTTTGGTGCTAACTTAAATTCTATTCTATTTTTTTCTGAATTATACATATCTGATAGTTTTTTTCGTGCTTTATAATATTGATCTAATTTTTTTTTCTCTAGTATAGGAACATAATCCAATCTTGGACTAAATCTTACCTGTTTAAAATTTTTTTCTTCATCCAATTGAATAAGTTCTGCCCAGTCTTCAAGCATTACATTTTTATCTGTAAATTTAAATCTCACTTTTACTTCTGTAAGAATTTTATATGCTTCTGGATCTTCTTTTTTTAATTTTTCAGAAACCGTGAAACCATCTACTAGCGTTGAATAACCCCCACTAACTTCATTTTCTATACAATGTAATAACTGAATACAAGGAACTGGATTTCTATAGGGGTTATCGGTATGTGGGCTTAGATGTAAAGTTGTATAAGCTAAATCATTTGGATTTGATTTAGATTTAACATTAAAATGTTCTCCAAAGTTAGTTCTTCTAACACTTCCAATTGAATTTGCAAAATTAACTATATAATTATTTTCAGATGGAACATTTTTTATAATTACAAATCCATACTCATAAAAAGAAACTAATAAATCATGCATTTCTTTGGACTCATAAAATCCTTCTTTAAACTCAAAATTTTTTACATTTTTTAGAGAAGAGTCCCATTTTCTTTTGGGTATTGCTTTTATAACAGTGTCTTTATTTAAAAATTCAGTTTCAAGTTTATTTATATCTAGTTTTGATTTAACGCCATCATTAAAATTGACTTCAAGAAACCCATTCTTAATTTCTGCTTTTTTAACTATGATTTCTCCGTTCATAGTTGATGGGTCAAATAATCTTTGTTGAGTACCTTTATCTAAAAATTCTTCACCATCCACTCTTTCACGTAACCAAAAAGGGTGGATCTCCTCAATTGATCCGTTGTTATTTAAGAAAATCTTGTTTTGATTTAGTTCAATTTTCATATGCTTTTTTGAGGATTATTTAAAATTTAGCTTTAATCAAGATAAATAAAATAGTATGTGATCATTTATGTCTGAATTAAATTCAAAAAATATTAAGATTTTTGCTAGTTTTTTAAATCGGCTAGCAAAAGATATGACTAGGTTTTATTATCTTAAATTAAACAAACCCTTTAAGGCAATTAATAAAAGCAAAGGCAAAGGTTACGATCCAGTGACTAAAGCGGATAGAGCTTTTGAAAAGTTTATTAGAACTAAAATTCTAAAGAAATTTCCTTCACATGAAATCATTGGTGAAGAGTTTGGCCACAAAAAAACTAAAAGTGATTTTACTTGGGTTATTGATCCAATAGATGGAACTAGATCATTTATAATTGGAAACCCTACCTGGAGCAATTTAATTGGATTAAATTATAAAGGAAATCCAATACTTGGCCTAGCAAATTTTCCAGAGCTTAATAAATATTATTTTAATACATCAAAAAAAAATGCATACGTTGTTGAAAAAGGAAAAAAAAGAAAACTTTTTGTAAATAAAAAAGCTAGCTTTAAAAATATTAAAGTTGCTGGAGCATTTCATGGCTGGTTATCATTAAAAAAACAAAGCAAAATTCCTAAAGTTTTGAAACTAATGCAGTTTCCGTGTTTTGATGCTCTAAGCTATATGCATTTTTGTGAAGGTAAAATTGATGTTGTGCTTCAATGTCAAAATAAAATCTGGGATCTGCACGCAGTGATTCCAATCATTTCTGCAGCTGGTGGATTTGGTTCAACGTGGAACAATAGAGATGCAAAATATGCTGGAAATATTTTGTTTTCTTCAAATAGAAATATTCACAAAAAAATGTTGAAACTTTTAAAACCAGCAATAAATTAATCTAAATTTTTTTTTAGGAGGAAAAATGCCAATATTTAAATCGATAGAAGAAAATAATGCTAAAGGAAAAGTCAAAGAAATATATGATGAAATAAAAACAACAAGACAAATTACAGAAGTTCCGAATTTTTGGAAAATGCTAGCAAACGATCCTAATGAATTAGATAGAACTTGGAATTCTTTGAAAGAAATTATGAAAAAAGGTGCTTTAGACCCGGTAACAAAAGAACTTATCTATGTTGCGGTATCTATAACTAACGGATGTGAATATTGTATTAAATCACACTCTGCAGCTGCAAAAAAAAAGGGAGCTACTGATGAAATGTTGAAAGAAATGTTTGCGGTAGTTGGACTGGCAAATAAAAATAATAAATTAGTAGACTCATATCAAGTTGAGGTAGACAATATTTATAAATAAGAAATTTTAAGTTAAAAATGGACTTTGAATTTATTTATAAAATTTGTACTAAAGCCGAATGGCTTAAAGCAAAAAAAGAGGGCAAGTTTTTAGGATCAAAAAAAGATATTGAGGATGGTTTCATTCATTTTTCTAATAAAGATCAATTGAAAGGAACACTAAGTAAATATTTTTTAAATCAAAAAGATTTAGTTTTATTAAAAGTTGAAGCATTAAAGTTAAATAATTTAATATATGAGCAAGCATCAGATGGAAATATGTTTCCACATCTTTATGCTCATCTAGATATATCTCATGTTTATAATGATTATGAAATCAATATAAACGCAGAAGGAAATCATATTTTACCAATTTAAGAAATTGGATTAAAAATAGAGAGATCCTGCCGCATCGAAAAAATATTTTTTTGATATATATATTTTTCTTCAGATTATGAAATTACTTTTAATTCTTGGAAATCAATTATTCCCTTTGAAAAACATAGATAAATACAGGCATGACCATATTGTATTTATGTCTGAAGACTATGAGTTGTGTTCATATGAAAAACATCACAAATTAAAAATTTTATTATTTCTTTCTTCTATGCGCTCGTATGCTGAAAGTTTAAAAGTAGATAAATTTAAAGTAGAATACTCAAGAATTGACTCAACAGATTTTAGAAAAAATTATATAGAAAAATTAAAAAGAGTTATTTCATCTAAAAATATACAGGAAATAACTTGTTTTGAAATTGAAGATAAGTTTTTCGAGGCCAAAATTAAAACTTTCATAAATAAATCAAAGATTAAATTGAATTATATAAAATCACCAATGTTTTTGAATTCTAGAGAAGATTTTAAAAGTTATTTATCAAAAACAAAAAAACCTTTTATGGCAACATTTTATAAGGAGAAAAGGCAAAAATTTAATATTTTAATGAAAAAAAATGGCACTCCTGAGGGAGGGAAGTGGAGCTTTGATGAAGATAACAGAAATAAACTTCCGAAGAATATTTCAATACCAAAATTTCCGAAAGTAAATCAAACAAAACATACGAAAATTTTAGCACCTATAATTGAAAAACTCTTCAAAAATCATCCTGGTAGCACAAAGGATTTTTGGTTTGCTACTGAATACAATGAAGTAATTAAATTATTAAATTTTTTTATAAAAGAAAAAGCAAATTTATTTGGTGATTATGAGGATGCGGTCAATCAAGAAAATAATATTCTTTTTCATAGTGCTCTTAGTCCGTATATAAATTTAGGTTTAGTTACACCTGATTTGATAATTAAAAAAATTATAGATTTTAATAAAAAAAATAAAATTAAAATAAATTCACTTGAAGGCTACATAAGACAAGTTATTGGATGGCGTGAATTTATGAGAGGCATATATCAGAACTATAGTTTAGAAATGGAAAGCAAAAATTTTTTTAAACAAAATAGAAGAATGAAAAATTCTTGGTACGACGGCACTACTGGATTGCCGCCATTAGACTATGCGATCAAAAATGCTTTAAAACATGGATGGTCTCACCATATTGAAAGATTAATGATACTCTCAAACATAATGAATCTTTGTGAAATAAAACCAAAAAAAGTTTATCAATGGTTTATGGAAATGTTTGTAGATTCTTCTGATTGGGTGATGGTACCAAATGTTTATGGCATGGGATTGTTTAGCGATGGAGGGATTTTTGCAACCAAGCCTTATATATGTGGATCGAGTTATTTTATGAAAATGATGGATTTTAAAAAGGGTGAGTGGTGTAACACTATGGACGGCTTGTATTGGAGATTTATAAATAGAAATAGAAATTTTTTTATTAAAAATCCAAGACTTTCAATGATGGTTAGAGTTTTTGATAAAATGAAACCAGATAGAAAAAAATTAATATTGTCAGAGGCAGAAAAATTTATTAATAAAAATACATATGGCAATTAAAGTTTTTTTTAACAATTCCTGTAATGTTTGTAGATTAGAGATAAATCACTACAAGAAAATTGCTGATAGTAATTTAGAATGGATTGATATTACAAATAACGAAGCGGCTTTAAAACTAACCTCCAAATCACAGGAAGAATTATTAAGAAGATTGCATGTAATTGATGATGGAAAAGTAATAGGGGGCGCAAAAGCTTTTATTATAATATGGTCAAAAATTCCCAAATATAATTTCCTTGCTAAAATATTTTCAATTAAACCTTTATTCGTTTTATTCCACTATGGTTATGAAGTAATAGCCTATTTCTTATTTTTAAAAAATAAACACCAACTAAAATGAAAAAACAAAATTTACCTTCTAAAACTTGTTCAGTTTGTAAAAGACCATTTGTTTGGAGAAAAAAATGGAGACTAAATTGGAATCAAGTGAAGTATTGTTCTAAAAGATGCTCTGCTAAATAAATTCTTGAACTATCTTGGGTATATAGTTTTTAAAATTAAAAAAACCTTTATTGCAATATTTCCAAGAATACTGATCAATTTTTCTATATAAAAAATTAATATTCTTAAAATTATTAGAATTTATGTAATCAAGATTTTCACCAACAGATGGATATAAAGCAAACAGATTTTCCTTCATATCTTTGAGATCTTTAATATTAATCATTTTACAATTTAACGATTTATTTTTTAAATTTTCTATTTGGTCGGTAATTAGAGATTTTTTAAAATCTATAACTTTTTCATCTAGTTTTATTTGCCTTGTTTCATTTTCGTTAAATACAAAATAAAGGTTTTTAAAAGAATGATCTTTAAAATCACTTTTTTCAAACGAGAGATGATTTTCAAATATTAATAGATCCTGATTATTTGATAAATTTGCATTAATAAAGTCATTATTTACAATTGGATAATTTCTATCATCAATGACTGGAACTGGATTTTCTTTAAGTTTTATATTACTAAATCTATTATTAGTGAATTTTTTAATATTCCATTCTAAAGCAACATAATTTTTACCTTTTGTTTGAATGCCTGCGACCCATCTCCAGCCAAAAGTATTTGATGCGCTATCTCCATCAAAAAGGTATCTCATAAAAAATTCTGCACCTAGTTGCCAAGGCAAACCAAGAGTAAAAATCCAAATACTAGCAAACCACATTCTTGCATGATTATGAAGATAATTATAATTTTTTAATTCATTTACCCAAGTATTGAAGCATTCTATTTTGGTTTTACCTTCAATAGCCTCTAAATAATTTTTATTATTTTTGTATTCCTGTTTTAGTTTATTTAAATCTATAATAAAATCTGTCCATACATCAGGTCTAAGCTCAAGCCATCCTTTCCAATAAACTCTCCACAAAACTTCTTGAATAAATTTCTCATTCTTTACAAAAGAATATTTTTTTAACGATTTTTTTATAATTTCTATCTCACTAATAACTCCATGTGTTACATAGGGTGACAAACAAGAAACATTAGATCTTTTATCCGGTCCAAAATCAAAATTTCTTAATCTAGAATATTCAACAAGATTTTTTTCAATAAATTCATTAAGTGCTTGAATAGCAAAATCTCGAGAAGGTTTAAAATCCATATTTATTTTTAGTTTTTTTTCTATGTTTTGAAAGACGGCCTCTAACCCTCTTTCTCCAAAGGATGAAGCTTCTTTTTTTTAGATTTTTTCTCATTACCGATATAACTTCTTTTTCATTAAGGCCTGTTTTTTTTTTAATTTCCTCAAATGAAACTTTATCGGACCAAGCCATTCCAATGACTTCATCAATATAGGGCTTCATTAGGTTTATTTGTTATTAACTTAGAGACGATTTACCACCATCAACACCAATTATTTGTCCAGTTATCCATGGACTTTCATCAGATAACAAGAATTTAGCCATTGATGCTGCGTCTTCAGGTTTTCCAATTCTTTTCATAGGATGTGATTTTGCAATACCATCGGAAATTAATTTACTTTTTAATATTGATTTAGACATTTTTGAATCTGTTAAACTTGGAGCAATACAATTAACTCTAATATTAGGAGCAAACTCAGCAGCTAAAGACACTGTCAGTCCTTCAATTGCACCTTTTGCTGATGAAATAATAGCATGGTTAGTAAAACCTTTTCTTACTGCTACTGTAGAAAAAAGAACAATTGAACCTTTGTTTTTTTTTAAATTATCTTGTAGGTTTTGAATAATTTCAATGGCAGGAAAAAAATTTAAATCTAAACACTTTTTAAAGTCTTCTTTTTTTGCACTTTTTAAAGGTTTTAAATCAATTGACCCTACACAATAAGCAACACCTGATACATCGACATTATCAAAACTATTTTTTATAATTTTTGATATATCGTCATTTAAAAAATCTATAACTGTATATTCAGAGCTTAGCTTTGAAGATAATTTTTTAAGTTCTTCTTCATCTCTACCTAATAAATGAACATCTTTATCAGAATTATATAATTTTTCTGCAAGATTTGACCCAATAGATCCTGTGGCTCCAAAAATTAAATACTTACTCATTTTTAGTTTTTTCTAGGATCTTTAATACCTTTTAAAATTTTAGAGATGCCAGTTAATCTTAAGCTAACAAATATGATGTACATTAATGTAGCCCCCAAAGCCATAGTTGACAAAAACACAAAAATTGCAGTTAAAAATTTTTCTGTGAACCAGTTTTCGATATCTGAATTAGATAAATATAAAATATTCCAAAATAATAAAAAAACTAATTCGTATGTAATAATTACTTTGTATAACGAGTTCATAAATTTAGAATGATTCTAAAAACTTAAACTAATGTTTAATATCTGTTTTTCAATGTTATTATAATTTTATGAGACAATTAAGTGTTAGTTTTACCTAATAAATTTACCATTAAGACACCAGCGACAATTAATCCAAGTCCAATTATAACATATAGGTTAGGAACTTGATTAAATTTAATAAGTCCAACCAAGCTAGTTGCAATTATACAAAGACCAGCGAATGAAGCGTAAGTAACTCCAACTGGAATTGATTTCATAACAAGTGACAATGCAAACATACACCCTACAATAGTTATTGCTGTAATTATGCTAGGGATTATTAAAGTGAAACCCTGAGCACTCTTTGCAAAACCATTTGCAGCAGTACCTAAAACTACAGCAATGATTAAAATAATATAAGCAGTAATATTTCCCATTATTTTTTTTCCATTAACCACAGCCCATCTTCTTCAGGGCCTTTTTCTCCATAATATTTTTCACTTAAAAAATATATTTTACCATTTATAGGGTGTACTTGTATATCTCTAATACGATCTATCTTGTCTTTAAAAATTGTTTCCTCTTTAATATCTAGTAAATTTTTAAAGTTGATCACTTTAAGTGATTGATTTCTTAATGAAGTTATTAAAGCTTTTCCATTCCATTCACTAAATTCTTTTCCTTTGTAAATAGTTATTGCGCTCACTCCTATTGATGGAACCCAATATTGTATAGCTTTTGTAAATCCTGGCTTCCATTTAGGTCCTATTGTAGATCCATCATAATTTGTTCCTCCCCAACCCAAAATTGGCCAACCATAATTCTCGCCTTTTTTTACTTCTCCAAACCAGTCTCCTCCTTTTGCTCCATGATTACTTGTGTAAATTTTTCCATCAAACGGAGACACAGTAAGACCTTGGTTATTTCTAACTCCTAATTGATAAATTTCAGGAAGCCAATCAGGTTTATCAATAAATTTTGGATTATCTTTTGGAATTTTTCCATCTAAATTTATTCTAATTATACTTCCAAGATGGTTTTTGGGATCTTGAACTAAGTCGCCTAATCCTCGCTCTCCAACTGAGGCAAACAAATAGTTATCTTTAATTGCTAATCTAGAACCAAAGTGATAATCAGTTGAGACATTATTTGGTTTTGATTGAAATATATTTTTAAATTTTATTTTATTTTTATTTAATTTACCTTTTGCAATTGAAGTGCTGTATATTCTTTTTTCTACTTCCTCGGTGTATGCAATCCAAACATAATTATCTTTATAAACAATATCTAATAAACCACCTTGGCCAACATTTTTAAACTTTAAATTATGTTTTACCTCAATTATTTTCCCATCATTGATATTGACGATTTTTATCTTTCCTACTTTTTCTGAGATTATTAATTCAGACTCATTAATAAAAGATGATCCCCACGGTTTAGCTAAATTAGCGATTTTTTTAAATTTAAACTCATCTGCGTTTAAATTAAAATTTATAAGAACAAAGAATATTAAAAGAATTTTTATTTTAAACACTATTTTTTGACCAAGTAATGGCATCTTCCATTCTATCATCTCCCCAGAAAATTTCATTACCAACTATAAATGATGGGCTTCCAAAAACTTTATTTTTTCTAGCACTCTCGGTATTTGCTAAATATTCTTTTTCTATTTTATCGGAGTTTGCTTTTTCGATTACTTTATTTTTATCAATTTTTAATTCATTGCAAATTTCAGATATACTTGGATCTACTGCAGGCTCCTTTCCTTCTTGAAACCATCTCTTATAAGTTAACCTTACGTAATCAACACCCCAACCTTCTTCTAAGCCCAAAATTGCAAGCTTATTAGCTAGATCAAATTGAGTTAAAGGATAGGGAACAGGGGTTTTTGCAAAAAATCCATAACCTTTTGCACGTCTTTCAATATCTCTCCACATGTAATTTACTTTATTAACTTTTTCTTTAGGGAAAGGAATATTATTCATTTCTTTCATTATCGCCCTTACACTAAAAGGCTTCCAAATAAATTTTACACTATGTTTTTTTTCAACATCTAAAATTCTTGTTATTGTTAGATATGTGTATGTGCTTCCAATAGAAAAATAAAAATCAATATTGCTCATTTATTTTACAAGAAATCTTGAAGCTATTTTATTACCATCAAGATCACGTATATAACTATAGTAATTTCCATCGGATCTTAATCCTGGCTTACCTTCATCTACTGCGCCATTTTCTAGTGCTATTTTGTGAAATTTATCTACAGCTTCTTTTGTTTCCGCTGACAATGCAACCATCGTACCGTTTCCAGCGGTAGCATTTTCTTTATTTTGTGGTTTTGTAATATAAAATTTTAAACTATCATCTCCGCTTGAATGACTATAGGCAATATATCTTTTTGTAACAGTAACTCTTTTCATTCCAAGGTTAGCTAATACTTGATCATAAAACTTACTTGATTTATCGAGGTCATTAGTTCCAACCATTACAAAACTAATTATATTATTCATATAGACTGTTTCTTCATAAGCAGGTTTAGTTTTTCTATCATAATCAAAGGCGCTTCCATAGCAGGATAAATTTTATGCGCTTCAACATAACTGTCAATAGCTTTCTGATAATTTTGTAACGCTGTTTGAACCAAACCTTGACCAGAGAGAGCTCCAAAATGTCTTTTTTCTAAACTTAAAACTATATCAATATCTTTTTGAGACAATTCGAATTTTCCCATCAAATATAAAACAGTAGCTCTTTTATTCCATCCTTCAGCCCAATCAGGATCTAACTCAATTACTTTTGAAAATACATTATGAGCACTATTTAATTGGTTTTGAAACATGTACTCTGAACCTTTTGCCAAAAGATCAGTTAAACTTTTCTTTGTAGGGTGTGTTATCCATAAATTCCAGATTTTTTTCTCAATTTGTTTTGCAGATTTAGGATTATTTATTTTCTTTAATTTTTCAAATAGATTATCTAATTCCGCGCCAGTGTAATTCTGGGCAAATGTTCCAAAAGAAAATAAAAATATAATTAATATAAAAAATATTTTTTTCACTTATTTTGACATTGGTGTAGCTCCAGTCTCTAGACTGATGATTTTTCCTTCTTTATATTTATAAACTGCCATTACAGCCTCAACATTTCCATCATCAAAAGTAACAAATGCATGGTGTATACCTACTTCATTATTTTCGTATACCACTCTTGTCTTATCTTGTTTAATATCACCACTCATTGCCCACTTTATTACATCTGATTTTCCTAAAGTATTACCTGATTTATGCATAGTAAATTTAAAATCATCATGCAAAAGTTCATTCATAGATGCTTCATCTTTATTTTTTATTGCATCAGTATATTTTTGTAACATAGACATATTTATACTCCTTTTATTATTATTAAATTACCCTCAGAGTTTTCTAATCTTATATTTTTGATTTGATTGTATTCATCTGAGTTATACCATTCCAAAGCTCTTTCATAGCTTGGAAATTTTATTATTACATTTCTTGTAAAAGCCCATTTACCCTCTAATGACTTAAATTCTCCTGCTCTCACAAGATATTCACCTCCATATTTTTTTACAGTTTCTGGAACTTTATTTGCATAGTCTTTAAAACCATCTTTCTTTTTTAAATTAACTTGAGCTATAATATAACCAGTCATTATTTGCCAGGTTTAATAACCGTATTTGCAGCATTAGCAGCATTTTGAAAAGCTTTATTATAATCTATAACTTCATGCACCATTAAATCATCCATAAGGCCAGAATTTTTAAAAGCTATTTTTAAGGCAACGGCTTGCTCGTATTCACCCTCAACACAAGAAATTACGTCAAATCTACCTCTTACCCACTCGTAAGAAATAAGTTTTAAACCAGCAGCTTCTGTTACCTTTTTTGTAGATGCGAATCTGTCTGCAGTTGGTTCATTCTGCATTCTCTTCATTAACTCTCCACTTATTTTGCCAATTAAATAAAACTTAGCCATGTATCCTCCTTTTTAGTATAAAGTTTGCACAACTTTTTCTACTCGTTCTTTACCATTTGGAATTGTCTTCTCTAAAAATGCATGACAACTATCAGTCAACTCTTTGTCGTACTTAGAACCATAATGTTTATCTACAGCTTTATTAGTTCCTACGTCCCAAACTTTCTCTTTAATACCAATCTCTAAAGCATATGTTTTCCATACTTTAACTGATGATATAGATTTTTCTTTCATGCTGTATTCAAAAGTCTCTCCCGGAGGTAAAAAATAGTTAGCCATGTATATACCAACACAATCCCAGGCTTTTTCCATATCTTTCTTGCTTAAATCTCCTGCATTGGCTGAGTTAATAAAAACGATACTAAATAAAACCAAAAATAATTTTTTCATAATTAAACCTCTACTTTAGATAATTCCCATAGTTGTATATTCTCTACACATTCAGCATAAATATTTTTAGCTGTTGAATTATTTCCAGCAACAAATTCTTTCATTCCTGCTTCATTATGAACTGAAACCTTAAACATAATACCACTTTTATCTGGCTTCATGGCTCCAATAGTTTTTTCTGGATAAGCAACACTTTTTCTTACTTCCATGCCTTCATCAGACTGCATCCACCCCATAAAAGTTTCTAGTTTACCTTCTTTAAGGTTAACTAAAGCTAACATTTCTTTTTCCATTTTTTTCTCCTTTATTTTTAAAATGGTTATTTTTTCATAGCATTAAACATGCTAAGAGTGTCATCAAAAGTCATCATGATCTTAGTTTTTCCGTCATCACTAACTTCAAAATAATGACCAAACATAGTATCCATGTTGTCAGCAGTTGCATGTACTCTAACAAATACTTTATTGCCTTCACTGATCATATCTAAAATTTTTAAATGAAAATTTGGCCATGTTGCTGGAATTTTTGACATTGCAGCCATCATAGCTTGTTTACCTTTGTGAACTCCTGACAGTGGGTGCACACCTTCTTTACCTGGAAATGTCCATACAATATTATCATCAATCATTTCATTAAAAAAAGTCTCCATATCGCCTTTACCAAAAAGCTCATATGCTTTTCTCGTTTGTTCTTTTACATCCATATTCCCTCCTTTGATTAATAATATATTTAAACTTAAAAAATTAAGAAAATGTAAAGATTTTATTACAATGCAGGTATGCGGTCTTATATCCAATTAGGAAATGGTAAACCTTTTTCTTGAAGAAATTTTTTGTTGAACAGCTTAGAGTTGTATTTGTCTGATTTGTCGCAGAGTATTGTTACTATAGTTTTACCTGGTCCTAACTCTTTACCTAGTTTAATAGCGCCAGCTATATTTACTCCACAACTAGTTCCTAAACTTAATCCTTCATTTTGTATTAAATCAAAAATTACAGGTAAAGATTCATGATCACTTATTGAGAATGCTCCATCTATTTTAGCTTCGGCAAAATTTGCTGTTATTCTACTTGATCCAATTCCTTCGGTAATTGAACCACCTTCGCTTTTCAGTTCACCATTTTGTATATAATTATAAAGAGAAGAACCGGCTGGATCAGATAAATAAATTTTAATATTTTTATTCTTTTCTTTTAAATAACTACTAACACCCGCTATTGTTCCGCCTGTTCCCGACGAACAAACGAAAGCATCAACTTTTCTATCAGTTTGTTCCCAAATTTCAGGTCCAGTAGATTCATAATGACCCTTAGCGTTAGCAGTATTATCAAATTGGTTAGCCCAAACTACACCATGGTTATTTGTACTTTTTAATTCCTCAGCAAGTTTTCCTGCAACTTTTACATAATTACCATCATCTTTATAAGGTTTTGGTGGCACTAACCTTAAATCTGCCCCAATATTTCTTAGCATATCTTTTTTTTCTTGGGTTTGGTTATCATTCATAACAATGATTGTTTTATAACCGATTGAGTTACCTATAAGACATAATCCAATTCCAGTATTACCCGCTGTACCTTCAACAATTGTTCCACCTTTTGAAATTAGTTTTTTTTCTTCTGCATCTTTAATTAATGCTAGAGCCGCTCTATCTTTTACAGAACCACCAGGGTTTAAATATTCAGCTTTTCCATAAATATTACATCCTGTTATTTCTGATGCAGCTTTAAGTTTAATTAGTGGAGTATTTCCGATGCCCTCGATAAAACTGTTTTGAGCATTTTTCATTTTAATTTTTATCACTTTCTTTAGTAATACCATAAGGCTTGAAAGTCTCATCGCTAGGAGAGCTTTCTCCTACATTTTTTGCAGGTATTCCAACCATCACAGAATTTTCTTGAACATCTTTAGTTATTACTGCATTAGCACCAATCTTTGCATTTTTTCCAATTACTACTGGTCCCAAAATTTGTGCACCAGATCCAACAACAACATTATCCATTAAAGTTGGATGTCTTTTAGTATTTCTTTGATCATCAGAATTTATACTTGGCGATATACCACCTAAAGTAACCATATGATAAATAGTTACATTATTTCCAATCTCTGAAGTTTCACCAATTACAACACCCATACCATGATCAATAAATAAATTTTTTCCAATTTTTGCTTTTGGATGTATTTCTATTCCTGTTAAAAATCTTGAAAATTGAGATATAATTCTCGCTATCAAATCAAATTTTGCTAGAGAGAAAAAATTTGCAATTTGGTGAAAAAATACAGCTTTAACACCAGGATAAGTCAAAATTACACTAAGCTTAGATTTAGCGGCTGGGTCTCTTTTAATAATAGATTCTAAATATTCATTCATAATTTTTTTAGAGAATTTTTATTAACTAAAAATTATTTGCTACAACAGCAAATAGCATCTTCTGGTTTACACTCACAAAGTCTGCTTCCATTACATGTGCAAGCATCATATGTGCAGTTGGTACAATTACATTTAGGGTTGTTACACGCCATATTAAAAATATAGGTATTATCAATTAAATTACAATAACTAATTTTTACTTAACTATTATAACTGATCTAATGTAGCTCCTTTTACATTAGCTGGAACTGCAATATCCATCATTTTTGGGTTAGCTAGATTGAGATTATTCATTATCTCAATATACTCCTCAACATTAGTCACCTGAAGCCTAGGATTGTTATTTTTTTCATCTCCAATTGTTGAAAATTTTTTTCCGTTATAATCATGCGCTGGATAAACAAGAGTTTTTTCAGGAAGTTTTAATATTTTATTAAACAAAGAGTCGTATTGTGTTTTTGCACTTCCGTTTTGAAAATCAGTTCTTCCCGTGCCATTTATTAAAAGAGTATCACCAGTAAAAATTCTATCTTTCATCAAAAAACTATATGAACAATCAGTATGACCTGGGGTATAAATAGCTTTAATTTCAATCTTATCAATTTCGATTTTATCGTCCTCCTTTATTTTTATATCAACTACTTCTGATTTAGATTGTTCTCCCATAATTTTTGTACAATTTGTTCTTTTACTTAATTCATTTAGACCTGTTATATGATCAGCGTGAATATGAGTGTCTATTACTTTTACTAACCTTAACTTTAGTTTTTCTAAAATTTTTAAATACTCTTCTGTATGTTCTATAACAGGATCTATAATTAAAGCCTCCCGTCCTTCTCCACTTGAGATTACATAAGTGTAAGTAGATGATTTGTTATCGAATAGTTGCTCAAATATCATAAGGTAATAATTTTTATATTATTTACCTTAAATTATTTTTCAAGAGGTTTATGAGTAGGTTTCTTCCATTCTTTTCCTTTAAACATTACATTCCACTGCAACCAAGGAAAAAGTTTTGATTTCATTTGCCAATATAAAGAGCTTGGTTTTGTTGGATCAAATGGGAAACTAGGTGTGACTTTTCCTGCATAGCAAAATTCTGCTAGCATTACTTTACCGTACGCAACTGTTAAAGGACATGCACCATATCCATCATAGTGCCTGTAACTTTCGGAAGATTTATTGATATCTTTAACTATATTATGCGCAACAATAGGAGCTTGTTTTCTAACTGCTGCACCTGTTTTTGCATTTGGAGCATTCATCACGTCTCCTAAACTATAAATATTTTCAAATTTAGTATGTCTTAATGTTCCAACTTTATGATCGACATCTACCCATCCACCCGCATCAGCCAAAGGACTATTCTTTATAAAATCAGGTGATGTTTGTGGTGGTGTTACATGTATAAAATCAAATTTTTTAGTTACTTCTTTTGTGTTACCATCTTTATCAGATTGCTTGAACACTGCTTCTTTAGCATTACCGTCTACAGAAATTAAATTGTGTTGAAAACTTCTCTTAATTCCATATGAATCACAAACTTCATTCAAAGGACCTTGAAAATGCGGAACTCCAAAAATAACTGGTTTTGCACAAAGAAATTCTAAATGACTTTCACTAAGCTTACCTTTTTTCTTTAAATGATCAGCAGCAAGATAAGCAATCTTTTGAGGTGCTCCAGCACACTTTATTGGCATAGGTGGTTCAGTGAACAACAAAGTTCCACCATCTAAATTTTTTAAACATTCCCATGTGTATGTAGCCATTTCAGCTGAATAATTTGTACATATATTGTTTTTTCCAAGATTTTCTTTAAGACCAGCAACACCATCTAAATTAATTTTTAACCCAGGACAAACAATTAGATAATCGTACGTATAAGTACCATTATTAGTTTTAACTGAGTTTGACTCTGGCATAAATTCTTCTGCATGTTCCTTGATCCAATTAACATAGCTTGGCATAACTTTTGACATTGGTTTTATAGTGTTATCAACGTTATAAGCACCAGCACCTACAAGTGTCCAAGCAGCTTGATATAATGATTTTTCTGATGGTTCTATTATTGAAATACTTAAGTCTGATTTTAAATTGTTTATTCTTGATGCGACAGATATTCCTGCACAACCTCCACCAACAATAATTACGTTTGAATGACTCATAAATGTTTACTCCAGTTGTCTCTTTAGAGCAAAATCTAACATTTTTATCTATGATTTGATATACATCCTAGAAGTTGTCTTCAAATGCTAGATTTCTTTGATATATTTGATTTATAAATTATAACAATTCTAAAAAGGAGAATTAATGACATTAAAAATAAATAGTTTAGCTCCAGATTTTAAAGCTCAAACTCAAGAAGGGGATATTTCTTTTCATGAGTGGCTTGGAGATAGTTGGGGAGTATTATTTTCACACCCTAAAGACTTTACACCAGTTTGCACAACAGAACTTGGTTCATTAGCAAAAATGAAACCAGAGTTTGATGCAAGAAATGTAAAAGTGATTGGTTTAAGTGTAGACCCAGTATCTGATCATGTAAAATGGTTAGAAGATATTAAAGATGTTTGTGGAATGAAACCTTCGTATCCAATAATAGCAGATGAAAAATTAGAAGTTGCAAAGCTCTATAATATGCTTGAAGGAGATGCAGGAACAACTTCTATGGGTAGAACAGCAGTAGATAACGAAACAGTTAGAACTGTTTATGTAATTAGACCCGATAAAAGAATTGGATTATTTCTAACTTATCCAATGACTACTGGTCGTAATTTTGGAGAGATATTAAGAGCTATCGATTCTATGCAACGTACTGCAAAACATAAAATTGCAACACCAGCTGACTGGAAGCCAGGTGAAAAAGTAATTATAGTACCAAAAGTTACAAACGAAGAAGCGAAAAAAATATATCCAGACGGATGGGAAACTATAAAACCTTATTTAAGAAAAGTACCAGATCCACAAAAATAATTGAATAAAAAATTAAACCAACAATCTTATCTCTAAGATTGTTGGTTTTTTTTAACGTTTATATTTCTGCATTGAAACTTGAGCTAACAATAAATTTGGATCAATAAAAACTTTAGACTCTTTTATTTTTTTAAAAGATTTGTACGCAAATATTGCAATTGGTAGTTCAGTACACCCAAGTATAATTTTTTTACATTTTGTTTTAATTAAATAATTAACTGCTGGCCTTAAAATCTTTTCTGCCTCTTTAACTTTTCCCATTTTCACATACTTAATTGCCTTATTTACACTTTTTTTTTGTAAACTTTTTCCAGGACTTACTAACTTATAATCATTACTAAAATAT
The DNA here is from genome assembly GCA_902557385.1 of uncultured Pelagibacteraceae bacterium. Taxonomy (GTDB): domain Bacteria; phylum Pseudomonadota; class Alphaproteobacteria; order Pelagibacterales; family Pelagibacteraceae; genus Pelagibacter. The sequence continues at coordinate 167,304 of CACDZF010000001.1, read as the reverse complement.
CTGCTATAGACATTTGTTTTTAAAGTAGCTTCAGTACTTAATAAACCTATTTTAGAATTTTTTTTACAATTTTTTTTTGTATAAAGATAAACTTCTTTCGGCATACTTATTATCGGAGTCTTTATTTTTTTTTTAAGGTCGTCATACCAATAATGAGCTGTGTTACATGGCATTACTATAAATTTACATTTATTTTTTTGAAGCAAATGACATCCTTTAATTAAACTTTTTAAAACATTATAATATTTTTTAAGATTTCTAGGTCTATTTGGAATGTTTGATTTGTTATAAAGCATAAAAAGAGGATACTTTTGATCTATCTTACCTCTATTTAAAATTGCAAGCTTATTGCAAAAATCCAAGCCTGCTTGCGTTCCCATTCCACCTAATATTCCGATCATAAATTTTTTTTGATTAGATTGTTTTATTTCTTGATCTCATAAAAACTAAAATTAAACAACCTTTTTCTGTAATTGAGGAATGTTTTGATCCAGGTTCAAAACTTATGAAATCTCCCTTTTTAAAAACTTTTCCATCAGCATCAATTAATTCTCCATCAAGCATATAAAATTCTTCATAACTAACATGTTCGTGGGGAATGCTCTTAGCACCGGGTTCCATTTTCAAAATATAACTACCTTGTCCTTTTTCTTTTTCATAACTTATTTTATGCCAACTCATACCCTCAATTGACTTACCATAATTATCGAAAGGTTCAAATTTAAGATTTAATGGATTAGATATAATTCTTCTTTTCATAAAATTAATAAAATATACTTTTTATTTTAATTAGAAATTATAAAAGAAACAAATGGAATTTTTAATACTTGGTTTTTTAACAGGTCTCAGCTTAATCCTTGCGATTGGAGCACAAAATGTTTTTGTTATAGAGCAGGGGCTAAAGAAACAATATGTTTTTTTAGTGTGTTTAATTTGCTCTATATCAGATTTAATTTTGATTTTTTTAGGAATATTCCTATTTGAATATTTTAAAATTTACTTCACAAAAAACGTTGAATTAATATTTAATATATTGCTTTTTATTTTTTTAGTTTATTTTATTTATAATAAAGTAAGATCTTTATACAAAAGTTCAGAAATTAATTTTGAAAATAGTACTTTAAATTTAAACAATATAATAACTAAAACTTTAGGATTTACTTATTTAAACCCGCATGTTTATTCTGACACTGTTTTTTTTTTAGGAAATTTTTCAAAGAATTTTTTAATTACTAACAAATATTTTTTTGGAATAGGAGCTTCTATTGCATCTTTTTTATTTTTTTTTTCATTGGGTTATTTAGCAAAATTTTTCTCAAATTATTTAATTAATTCAAATACTTGGAAGGCTATAAACTTTTTTATTATTATATTCATGACTGTTTTATCCAGCTATGTATTTATGGATATTTTAGATTTAGTTTGAAAATCCGTATTTTCTTAACCTAGCATCCCCAGTTCTTGCATGAGCTTCCATACCTTCGTACCTTGAGATTCTTGCTGCAGTCGCACCAACTTCTTTCGTGGATTCTTTTGTCATCCTTTGAAAACTTAATGTTTTAATAAATTTACCAACAAACAAACCTCCAGTATATCTACCAGCGCCTTTAGTAGGAAGAATATGATTAGTTCCTGAGCATTTATCACCATAAGCAACTGTTGTTTCTTCACCAATAAACAATGACCCATAATTTTTTAATCTATCGTGGAACCATTTTAAATTTTTAGTTTGCACTTCTAGATGTTCTGGTGCGTACTCATCACTTATTGTAGCCATCTCTTCGTCGGTATCACAAAGAATTACTTCTCCGTAATCTTTCCAAGCTGCTTCCGCACTCATCCTTGGGACTTCTGGTAACTCTGCAATTAATTCTGGCATTCTTTTTATTACATCTTCAGCAACTTTTTTACTTGTTGTAAACAACCATGCTGGAGAATTATATCCATGTTCTGCTTGACCAACTAAATCAACAGCAACAATTTCTGGATCTGCAGTTTCATCTGCTATTACAGCAATTTCAGTAGGTCCTGCAAATAAATCAATCCCAACCTTGCCGAATAAAATTCTTTTTGCCTCTGCAACAAATTGATTACCTGGACCAACTAAAATATCAGCTGGTGAATTACCAAACATTCCATAAGTCATTGCAGCAATAGCTGGAACACCACCTAAATTTAATATTACATCTGCTCCACAGAGGTCAGCTGTATAAACAATAGCAGGATGCGCACCAATACTTTCTTTAGGTGGACTACATGCAATAATATTTTTAACTCCAGCAACCTTAGCAGTTGTTACACTCATAACTGCAGAAGCTATATGTGCGTATCTTCCACCAGGAACGTAACATCCAGCAGTATTTACTGGAATTAATTTTTGTCCGGCATATAAACCTTTTGAAAGTTCAACCTCAAAATCTTGTCCATAATTTTTTAACTGAGCCTCAGCGAATTTCCTTACTCTGTCATGAGAAAATTTAATATCGTCTTTAGTTTTTTGGTCTAGGTTTTTTTTAATTTCCTCAACCTTTTCTTTAGACACTATAATGTTACCATCATATTTATCGAATTTTTTTGTAAGTTCTTTGCATCCATCTTCTCTTGATTTTTCTAAATCATTAAGAAGATTTTGAACTATTTCTCTTGTTTTCAGATCATCTGTTGATGGAGTCTTTGGTGATTTTTTTAAGTATTTAATTGCCATAAAATTTTAAAAGTTTTTAAATCATTAATTAATCTAATGCAACTACTGCAGCTGCAATTGACGCAAGTCTAGCTGGTGCATCATCTGATCTGCTCGTTATTACAACAGGAACCTTACCGCCTATTACAACTCCTGCAGCACAAGCACCCATAAAGTAAACCATCATCTTAACTAATCCATTACCAGTTTCAACACTAGGAACTAATATTACATCTGCTTGACCTGCAACGATATTTTTTATTCCCTTTATAGCAGCAGATTTTTTTGAAATACTATTATCAAAAGCAAGAGGTCCGAAAACATCAGCATTTAATTTTTCTTTTATAGCTATCTCAGTGATTTCTTTTGCATCTGTTGAGCTTTGAACGCTATCAAGTACTTCTTCAGTAGCAGATAAAACAGCAACTTTTGGTCTTGCTATTCCAATTCTATGAGAAAAATCAATAACATTTCTAAGAATATGCATTTTAGTTTTAACATTCGGCATAACATTTAATGCCCCATCAGTTATTATTAGAGGCTTATCATTTTTATCTAATGTCATATGCCAAATATGACTTAATCTTGTTTTTCCAAGTAAATTATATTCTTTTTTAATTACTTCTTTCATTAAAATATCTGTGTGGATGTGGCCCTTTACAATTATTTTAACTTTTTTTTCAGATGCAATTTTAGCTGCCGCCTTTGCTGTATTATTTTCTACCGGCTCATGGATAATTTCATATTTTGAAATGTCAAATTTTAAATTATTAGCACAATTTTCAATTTCATTTTTGTCTCCAATTAGTATTGGTGTAATTAGATTTTCATTAACAGCATCCATTGTCGACAGCATTGGCAAGGGCATTCCAGCATTGACAATTGCTGCTGGTACACCTTTTTTTTTATGAGCGACATTTAACAAGTTATCTGGACAAATAGTTTCTTTATTCGATAACATTTTTAATATTTTTTTTTATATATAATTTCAAATGTGTATATAGTAAGTTAAAATGTCTTAAAATGGAAATAGTTACAAAAATTGCCCCATTATCTTTAGCTTTAATTATGCTTGCTCTAGGCATGGGATTAACAGTCCAAGATTTTACCAGAGTAGTAAAACAACCTAAGGATTTTCTAGTAGGTTTGGTATGTCAGCTAATTTTTTTACCTATTATCGCTTTTGCCTTAGTGTTCATATTAGATACTCCGGTCGAATTGGCGGTTGGTTTAATGATAATAGCCGCTGCACCCGGTGGAGTTACTTCAAATATTTTAACTAAGTTTGCAAATGGAGATGTTGCTCTCTCTATATCTTTGACCGCAATCATAAGTTTATTAAGCATAATAACCGTACCTTTTATAATTTTTAAATCTATAGATTTACTAAATGCATCAGCTAGTACAAATGAAATTTCAATGACTGGTATATCTATAAAAATGTTTTTAGTAGTGACTTTACCAGTAATTTTAGGAATGATTATAAGAAGATTTGCAAATAATTTTGTTTCCTCTAACGAAAAAACTATTCAAACTATCTCATTAATTTTATTTCTTATTGTTCTTTTTGGAGCAATAATTCAAGAGAGAGCTAATATTCTTCCGTATATGATGAAAGCTGGAACAATTACTTTCCTTTTAAATATAATCATGATGTTGATTGGTTTTTATGTTGCTAAAATTTTTGCAACTGGAATAAAACAAAGAAAATGCATTTCTCTTGAATGTGGTCTTCAAAATGGAACACTTGCTATATTTGTTGCAACGCAAATTTTTAATGATGTTACTTACTTAATTCCTGCTGCTATATATTCTTTGATAATGTTTGCTACTTCATTAATTTTTGTTTTTTTAATTAAAAAAACAAATTAATGTCGTCATTATCATCAGCTCAAATTCAACAATATAAAAATGATGGATATATTGCACCGTTAGACGTTTTATCAAAAGATGAAGCTTTAGAAATAAGAGAAGAGATTGAATTAATAGAAAAAAAATGGCCAGATGAACTTAAAGGCTTAGGAAGAAATTATATTCATTTAATTTCACATATATTTGATAAAGTTAGTCATAATCCAAAAATATTAGATGCTGTGGAGAGTATCATTGGTAAAGATATACTTATCTGTGGAACAACTCTTTTTATTAAAAATCCAAAAGAGAAAGGTTTTGTAAGTTTTCATCAAGATGCAAAATATATTGGATTAGAACCATATAACTGGGTAACTGCATGGATAGCAGTAACTGATACAAATGAAGAAAATGGATGTATGAGAATGTGGTCGGGTTCCCATAAATATGAACTTAAATATCATAATCAAAAATTTGATGAGAATAATTTATTAACCAGAGGCCAAACTATAGAAAATGTTCCTTACAATGAGACCAAACCTGTAGTTTTAAAATCTGGACAAATGTCATTACATCATCCAACTATTGTTCATGGGTCAGGTTTAAATAAAAGCAACGATAGAAGAATTGGTTTTGTTATTCAAAGCTACATAGGTACCAATGTAAATCAAGTTCTGGGAAAAATGTATGTTCAGCAGGCAAGAGGTGAAGATCGTTATAAATACCATGAGCACGTGGAAAGAGCTCAAGAATTAATGAGTCAAAGTGGAATTAAAACTAGAAAAAAGGCAAATGATGAGTTGTCTAAAATATTTTATAGTGGGTCAGAAAAGATAGGGAAGTATTAAATTTACAGTAAAGTTATTCCGTTTTTCAAAAAAAATACAGCTAAAATAAATACTAAAGTTATATATATTAAAAAATAGATAGTGTACTTTATATATTTTTTCATATTAACCTTTTTTTTAATTTATTATTTAAAATAATATTTAAATAAAAATTTTAATATAACAATTTTGTCACTGGGGGTATTCTATTGTTATTTAGCATTTTTTTTGGAAAATTAATTCATAATTTTTGGTGATGGCAAAGGTATTATAAACTTTCCTTTGTAACCTTTTTTTCTCAAATTTTTCATAACACTCTTTCCGTAATGCCAAGACAATATCAGCGCATAATCTGGTTGCTTTCTAATCATATTTTTCTCATCGATTATTTTAATATGAGTCGTTGGAGTAAACATATTTAATTTTAGAGAAGTGCTTTGTTCAGCAATATAATCAATGATTTGATTGGTAATATTGCAGTAAGATAAAAGAGTAATACTTCTACCAGGACAACCGACACCAACTATTCTCTTATTTTTTAATTTAAGACTCCACAATAGTTGAGATAAATTTTTTCTTACTTTATTAACATTTTTAGAAAAATTAATATATTTCGATGTTTTATAAAAGTTTTTTCTGTTTTCTTCATCAAGAATTTTCTTTACACTTTTTTTAATTTTTGCTTTTTTATTTAAAGTTGCTGCTATCCTAATCGAGCCTGCATAATTTGGAATTTTAGCAGCATCAACAATTTTGAAACCGTAATTTTTTAACAATAGAATTAACGGTTTTAATAAAAAAAATCTTAAATGTTCATGATAAATAGAGTCAAATTGCATTTGATCTATAATATTTCCAGCGTAATGTGACTCTGTGAGAAATATTCCACTTTTTGGGTTTATTAATGATTTTACTCCTTTCATAAATGTATCTAACTTATTTATATGTGCAAAAATATTAGTTCCTGTAATTACATCCGCTTTTTTATAATTTTGTTTTATTAAATTTATTGCATCTTTTTCAAAAAATTTTTGAATAGTTTTTATACCTTTTTTATTAGCAATTTTTGCAATATTCGTAGGTTCAACTCCTAAAACTTTAAAATTATGTTTCTTAAATCCTTCTAACAAAGTTCCGTCATTTGATCCTATGTCTATAGCTAAAGGTTTTTTTGTAAAATTAAAATTTTTTACACAGTATTTGCTTGTACTATGTAGTAGTTCTTTCAGTGGCTTTGTAATACCACTTTTATAAGGATACTCTTTATGAAAAACTTCTTCATTATCTACAACATAATTTAATTGCAATAAATGACACTTTCTGCATCTCATTAATTTAAGAGGATAATTTTTTTCCGAGAGATTTAATTGAAAATTTGTGAGAAGACTATCACAAAGTCCAGAATAACCTAGATCTAAAACTTCATATATTGCTTTTGAATAACAAATTTGACAACAATCTATTAAACCAGGCTTAGTATCTTTTAAATTCATATATGTTGATAATAAATATTGTTATATTAATAAGAAAAGTTATTAAAGTAAATAATGAGTCACAATTTAGATATTATAATACCAGTTTTTAATGAACAGGGAAATATATTAAAAACTCTTTCTGAAATAATAAAAATAGTTGATATTAAATATAGAATAGTTGTTGTTTATGACTACGACGAAGATCCTACGTTAAAAATTATAAATGAAAATTTTAAGGAAGGTGAAATTTTTTTAATTAAAAATAAATATTTTGGTTTTAATGGTGCTGTTAAAACAGGATTTGAAAATTTAGATGCAAATGCAATTATGTTATATCCAGCAGATGATCATAAAAATTTCAGTTTGATTACAGAAATGTATAATAAATATATTGAAGGTTACGACATTGTTTGTGCTAGTAGATTTGTAAAAGGTGGGAGTTATAAAGGGGCCCCTTTATTGAAAAGAATAATTGTGAAGCTAGTCTCTTTAACACTTACAATGTTAACTACATTGCCAACAAAAGATGCTACAAATGGATTTAGACTTTTCTCTAAGGCAATAGTAGAAAGATTTGAGATAGAATCAAAAAAAGGCTTTACTTTTAGCATTGAATTGTTGGCCAAAGCACACCGATATAGCTATAAAATAACAGAATTACCTGAACAGTGGCCTGTTAGAAATTATGGCGAAAGCAAATTCAAATATTCATCAATTTTTTTTTATATTAGATGGTATTTTTATATTTTGATGACAAATTTTAAAAATGAGAAAAAAAATTAACATCGGTATAATTGGTAGAAACTTTGGCTATAATGTAATTTACAAATCTATAATAAGAACTAAGTTATTTAATGTTATAGGTTTTTCATTTAGAGATAACAAAAAAAAATTCACATTACCTCAAAATATAAAAATTTATCAAAATTGGAAAAAATTAATTTCAGATAAAAGAATTAATGCAATAATTATATCAGCTCCACCTTTTATGCATGAAAAAATGATATTATTTGCAATTAGTAAAAATAAACATGTATTCTGCGAAAAACCTGTCACTACTTCTTATAATTCATTAATCAAAATCTGCAAAAGAGCAAAAGCTAAAAAAATTATAAATATGGTAAATTATGAATTTTTAAACATAGAAGCATTTAATTTTTTTAAAACAAAACTGTTAGATAAAGTAATAGTAAAAAGAGTAATAATTAATTGGTTTATTAAAATTCCATCAAGAAATCGTGCTAAGTGGAAAGATAAACATAAACAAGGAGGGGGAATTTTTTTTAATTATATTTGTCATCCATTGTATTTTTTAGAAAAATTATTTGGCAAAATTACCATTAGCAATTTTGACTTAAAAAGAAAAGCAAAAATATTTAATTTAAAATCAAATATAAAAGTTGATAAAAAAGATATAAATATAATTTTAAATTTTAAATCCTCGTTAAAATCACCAAAAATTAGACAGAAACATGAGATAAAATTTAAAACAGATAAAGGTACATTTGTTTTAAAAACCAAAACTAACAATATTTTTGATCAATTTTGTTTAATGAAAGACAATAAAATTTTATTTAAACCAAAAGAAACTTTAAACGATTTCAGAATTCAACCTACTTATATAAACCTACAAAGATTCAAAAAAAGCATTTTTAAAAAAAATAACTACAGCCCAAATTTTGAGGATGCAAAAAGAGTACATTATTTGGTTAACAAAATGTGTAAAGTTTAGAAAATTACTAAACTAATTTAAAATTTTAAATTTTTAGTTTAAAAGATTATAGTATGAAAATTCATAACAATATTTATTATTTTTTTATAATTTCAATTTCATTATTTATTGGATATTTTATCTGGCCTCTAATAAAATTATCTAATAGTAACCTAGATATTATAGGTGAATATTCACAAAATAATTATAATTCTTTAAATGACTTTATTAGATATTTTTTCTTTATTTCAATCCCACTAGTTAGTTTTTTTTTCTCAAAAGTATATTTTGAAAAAAAAAAAATTAACGAATTTTTTATCAATTTGAAAACAGAAAATTCGATTATAAATTCAGATTATAAAATTTATTTTTTTTTATTTTTTATTATTATTTTTATTTTATTTGAGTTTTTTTCACTTTCTTTCTTAGTAAAAAAAATTGATTTGTTCCACGATGGTCAGCAACTTAGTTCATCTTATAAAAACATAATTGACGAAACTTTATGGTCAGGTTCTTATATTGTAATAGGAATTTTTTACGAAACCTTAGCTAATAAGATTTTATGGGAGACTTTTGATATCAAAAGCATTGGACTAGCAAGATTTACAAACCTTTTATATATAATCACGACTAAGATTTTATTAGTCTTACTTTCTTTTGAAATTACTAAAAAAATAAATTTATCAAAACTTTCTAAATATGTCTTTTTTACTTTATTAAGTTTAATTTTATTAAGCTGTATTGATTACAACTTAAATAGTGGAGAAATAATTTCTTTTAGAGAAATTACAATTTTATTGACCTTAATTTTTTTTATTAATTCAATTAATTCAAATAAAGTTATAAATTATATTTTTATTGGCATTATATTTGTTGCTTCTTTTTTGTGGAGCCTTGATAGAGCAATAGTGCTTACTATATTTTTAATTTTTTTATTGTTTTATCTAGCTTTTAACAAAAAGCACATTCAATTAATAACTTTATTATTATCAGTTTTTTTTTGCTGGTTAATACTTTATTTAATTTTCAATGATGAGTTTATTTTTTTTATATCAAACACACTGTCGGTAATCAAAGAACATACTTATATAAATGGAATTATTCACCCCTTACCTTTTTCTGATGAGAGAAATTCAACAAGAGCAACAAAAAATTTACTTGTTATTTTATTTTCATTAATTATTTCAATTAATATTTTATTTAAAAATAAAACAAGATATCCAAATAATCTCAAAATCATTTTGTTGACTTTAGCTATATTTTGTGGATTAAGCTATGTATATGCACTAGGAAGATCGGATGGACCACATATTAAGCAGACTTTAGCTTTTCCTGTTATTTTTTTTACCACGTTTTTTTTATATGAAATTTTATATTTTTTCTCAAAATCAATTAATAAATTAGAAATAAAAAAAAATAATATCTTATTTTTAGCACCTATTTTATTTTTATATATATTTATTATTAATATTGATTTTAATAATATTAAAAATTATTCACAAAGATTTTCTAGCTTTATTAGCTTGGAAGATAAAAATTTTTTAAATGAGGAGGATATAATCTTTATAAATGAGACATCAAAAATTTTAGAGAACGAAAAATGTATTCAATTATTTACAAATGACGCTGCTTTATTATACTTGCTTAAAAAACCAAGCTGTACAAAGTTTTACTTTGTTTATTCTATTGGTTCAAATAAAAATCAAAATGAGTTTATTGCAGAATTAGAGAATACAAATTTTTTAATATTAAATGGTAAAACGGATAGTTGGGGAGTTCCTTTAAATATTAAATATCCTTTAATCAATAAATATATTAATGAGAACTATATAAATTTTAAAAAAGTTGGTAGTAGACTTTTGAAAATAAAAAAAAATTAATTTGACAATTTTTCTATATCTAATTTAATAATTTCAGGAATATAAATTTCCTTTTTTAAGTTTTTTTTATAACGATAAAATCTATTTTGTCCTGGATATACAATTTTTTTTGTTCCTTTTATTTTTGGTAATTTTTTTATTCTTTTGATATTTTCTTTTATTCTATAATTATAGTTATTCACAAATAAATTTTTTTTCATGGTTATAAACAAGTGACCAATATTTTGTGGACCAGTAAAATCGTCGAATGGGTCTTTTACTTTTCCACCATGGTTACCTCCAGTAATTACTCCACTTAATATATCGACCATCCACGCAAGACCAGAACCTCTAAAACCCGCAATAGGGAGTTGGACACCAGCTAAAGCTTTCCTTGCGTCCGTTGTTGGTAGACCATTTTTATCAAGCGCTACACCTTTTGGTATTTTTTTTCCTGTCTTTGCCGCGACTCTTATTTTTCCTCTATTGATCATAGAAACTGAAGTGTCTAAAATAAATGGAATCTTAGAAGATGTTGGAGTTCCAAAACAAATAGGATTAGTCCCAAATAAACTTTTATTTGCTCCATGTGGCGCTATAGCTGGAGGTGCGTTGGTAAAACAAAAAACAATTAGATCTTTTTTTACCGCTTGCTCAGCGTAATAACCAGAAAGTCCATAATGACCACTATTTTTAATGCCAACCAAGCCTATACCAGTTTTTTTTGCATTTTTAATCGCTTGCTTTATTCCGATATCAGCAGCAACAAAACCTATACTATTATCAGCATCAATTTTAGTAATTGAATTTGAAATTTTTTTTATCTTAATTTTAGGCTTAGGATTAATTACTTTTTTTTTTATTCTATCACAATACATTTTTAATCTAGATAATCCGTGCGAAGAAGAATCTACTAACTCAGCATTTATTAAAGCATTAGCACATATAGATGCGTGATTATTCATTAAACCATGCTTAATAAATATTTTTTTTATTTCGTTTTTTAATTTTAGAGTTTTCAAAATATTTTCAAATTATATTACACTTTTAGTTTTTTATTTTTAATTTAAATAGATTAATTAATGTTCTTAAAATTTCTATTTTTGGTATTTTAGATTCACCTTTTTGTCTATCTTTAAATGTTATTGGAATTTCAATATAAGTGAATTTTTTTGAACAAATATGATGGACCGTTCCCATAAAAAAACTATATCCTTTTTCTCTAATTAAATTTAGATGAAAATTTTTTAATTTAAGTAAATTAAAACCTCTGTATGAAGTTGTGAATTCATTACAATTCAAATTCAAAATCAACTTAATGAATAAATTCCCATACTTGCTTATAGTTAATCTTTTTCTACTCATTAAACATTCTCCACCTACCATATATCTTGATCCAATAACAAATTCGTGATTTTCAAGATATTTTACAAAATTTGATATTTCCTTTGGATCATGTGATAGATCTGCATCCATAGTAATCAAATATTCATATTTATTTGCTAAGGCAAATTCGTATGCTTCTTTATGAGCCGTATCCAAACCAAGCTTATGAGATCTTTTAATTAAAAAAATATTATTAATCTTTTTTCCCAAATCTTCAACTAACTCATAAGTTTTATCAGGAGAGTTATCATCAATTATTAATATATCTACTTCTGGATTATTATTGTGTACAGCTGTAATAAAATTTTGAATATTTTCAAATTCATTATATGTAGCTGTAAAAACCAAAGTTTTCTTTTTCATATCTAATAATTAATAATATTTTTTTTTCTACTTTCTAATTTTCTTATACAAAAAAAATAAAATTTTTCAAAAATATTAAAATTAATATTTGGATTTTTTTTAGCTCGATTAAAAATTTTAGAGGACTTTTGTTGTTTTAGAGTAACAAAATTTGATCTATCAATCAAAAAACTATCTAAATCTTTAAATGAGTTAAAATCTAAAGTTAATGCATGTCTAAATTTTGATATTTGTTTCTGCCAAATAAAATGATTAAATAAAGAAACATGCAAACTTTGGTCGATTTCTGGAAATAAAATTTTATATCTACTATAAAACTCGTTCCAGCCCATATAAAAATTTTTCTTAATAGCTTTTTCATACGATTTTTCAATATCTTTGTGATCTCTATAAAGATATACGAATAGAGTATCCTCTTTAATTAATTCGGTCCTTCTATATACAAATTCATTTGTGTTTAAAAAAAAATTATCATGTTTCTTTATAAAATATTTTAAATAAGAAAAATGTTTATTTAAAAAATTTGCTTCATTGAAAATTTGTTCATCCTTAAAATTTAAAAATTTTGGAAAATTTTCAGTTGCAAATGTTGAACCGGATCTTGCTTGCGAAAATAATATTAGATTTTTTAATTTTTCTTTTTTAAAATAAGATGCAACTTCTTTATATGAGTGCTTTTTAAATTCAAATTGAATTGACATTCATTTTTATCCTTTTCCTCGCCAAGGTATAGTTTTATCTATTATTTTTCTAAGTGTAACATCAAATAAAAGTCCCAGCATACCCATTATAAATATAGTTATCCAAATAACTTCATATTGAAAATATTTTTTTGCAACATTTTCAACAAAACCAATACCAGTTGTTCCAGCTAAAAATTCTGCAGCAACTAATGTTCCCCAACACATTCCAACAGCAACTCTTATTCCTGTTAGGATTTCAGGTAAGGAGTTAGGAAAAATTACATATCTTAAAATTTGTTTCTTAGAAGCCCCTAAAGAATGAGCCGCATGAATTTTTGATAACTGAGTACCTGATGCCCCAGCCCTTGCTGAGATGATCATTATTGATAAGGATACCATAAATAATAAGAATATTTTTCCAGTATTATCAATTCCTAAAACTGAAATAATTAGAGGAGCCCACGCTAGAGGGGGTACAGGTCTATAAAGTTCAATTAAAGGGTCAAAGAAACCTTTCGCAAATCTATTTAAACCCATAAATAATCCTAATGGAACTCCAATTAAAATTCCAAAAACTAATCCTAAAAATACTCTTAAAAATGAGTCCCAAATATGCCCATAGGGAACTGGAACCTTAAATAATTTGAAGTCACCTGTTACAACTTTAAGAACCTTTCCTTTGAAATTTTGTTTAACTACACCTTCATTAGTATGTATAGGGTATTCTCCAGGTAGAATGTCAGCTATCCAATCAGGTAAAATAAATCCAATTATTTTACTTACATCCATCATATCAATCCAAAGCAGAGGAATATTTTTGTAACCAACGCTAGGTTTTGACATTAATATAAATTTATTTAATGTGTCAGATGGTTTTGGCAACCATCTTCCAGAACCCTGTTCAGAGCAACTAGGTCCGCTTGCAATGATTGTTCCTGCGGGAAATAAAAGTATGTCTACTAATCTCAAGCCACCTTGCTCAGATTTTTGAAGATTATCAAATTCAATGATTGCACTTTGCATCTCATTAAGAGCATTTGGTGGGTAGATGCTAGCATACTCAATTCTTCTTGCAATTTTAACAATATCTTTTGCATAAGTTGATGCTATTTCTTCTGTATCATCTAAGCTTTTTCTGTATGTTTTTATCTCTTCTTTTATTTCTTTAATTAAATTTTTGAATTGTGAATTATGATTTCTTAACTTAAAAAATTTATCATTAATTACACTAAGCTCTTCTGCAGCTGCATGAAATTTTAAACCTTTATCAGTAGCAGGTACCAATGGAACTTCTAAAGTATTTTCTATGGATCCAGTTCCTGCTTGCACTTTTATAATACCCCATTTGCCTTGTTCTGATATAGCTTTTTGCCGTTCATTTTTTTCAGCTTCGGTTTCAAATGGATAATCTTTCTTTTTAAAATTTGAGCTTAATAATTTTAACTCGTCAGTCATTTCTTTAATTTTAATTTTTGTATCCATTTCCATTAAATTATCGTTTGTTAGCAGAGGAATTAACTGAGTGGTTTTATTAATAAATCCAACTAAAGTTGTTTTTTGTTGAATATTTAAATCTTGAGAATTTTGAATTTCGTTAGTGATTTTATTAAGGTTTTTATTTTCGATTTTTATTATTGATGTACTTTTAAATTCTCTTTCTTCGATTGGAAATTGATATTTTAATCCCAATAGTGAATCATTTACTTTAGCAACCTGGCACAATTCATTAGCTGATTTAGGATAAAATCCTTTAGCAATATCCCAAGAGTAATATAACCAAATTAACAATAGTGCACTACTCCCGACAATTACCCAGTGTGTTCCTCCTTTAGCTCTTTCTGGGTTACCAAAAACTGCATCAACTTTTTCTGTTCTTATTAATCTTCTTCCGTAAAGAATACATCCAACAATTGATACAAGGATTAATATTGTTATGATTTGGGTAATCATTTAATTCTCTTTCCCCATAATTTCTTCTTCCATGTTCCAGATCATGGATAATATTTCTTCTCTTTTTGATGAAAATTCTTTGTTCTTTTTAATTTCTCTTAAATCTTCTTTTAAACCCATTTCTGCAAAAGGAAGATTATATTCTTTATGTATTCTACCTGGTCTCGGCGCCATAACATAAAGTCTTTCACCAAGTAGCAAAGCTTCTTCTACTGAGTGAGTAATTAAAATAATTGTTTTTCCTGTCTCCTTCCAAATTTTTAAAACTAGAGACTGCATCTTTTCTCTTGTTAATGCATCTAGTGCGCCCAAAGGTTCATCCATAAGAATTAAGTCTGGATCATTTATTAAACATCTTGCAAGAGCAACTCTTTGCTGCATACCACCAGATAACTGATAAGTTGGTGTATTTCCGAAACCTTTTAACCCAACTATATCCAACCATTCTTCAACTTTTTTTGCCGTAGTTTCAGAATTTTCTTTTTTCATCCTAAGCCCAAAATTTACATTTTCAGAAACCGTTAACCATTCGAATAGGGCTCCTTGTTGAAAGACCATACCTCTATCGACTCCTGGCCCATTAATTTCATTATTACCTAAAGTTATAGTTCCAGATGTTGGCCTGATAAAACCAGCTGCAATATTTAATAATGTAGTTTTTCCACAGCCAGAGGGACCTAATACTGTTAAAAGTTCACCTTTTTTAATTGTAAAATTTAAATCTTTTAAAGCATGAACAGTTTCTCCTTTTGGAGATTTAAAAATCATATTTAGATTTTGAGAAACTAAATCACTCATAAAATAACTTTATATTAAAATTCTAATAAAAAAAATAGGCACCAATTCAAAAAATTGGCGCCTATTAAATTTTTCTTTCTCTATTTAATTATAGAGGTAAGAAACTAGTGTCTACATTTCCTTTTGGTGTTCCCATTCCATCTAGGAATCCCTTAAGATTACCACTCTCCATAGATTGTTTAGTTTCTGCTGGAGTTAGAAATTTAAATCCACCAATAGTTTCTTTCATATCTGCTAACTTCATCTCAGCATCTTTAGCTATAACATTTAAGTCAGATTTACCTGATGCATATCTAGCATTTGCTTCATGAGTTACTTCTATGAAAGTTCTTAACATTCCTGGATTTTCTTTCATAAACTTTGTAGTTACTGAAGTAATATCTATACCTAAGATACCTGCGTCTCTAGCTTCTTGAACTGTAAGCAATCTAGATCCAACAGCAGTTGCAGCTTTGATAGAATTACCACCAAATAAACATGCCATTACAACATCACCGCTAACTAATGCAGCAGCTCCTTCTTCAGGATCCATTTGAATAACGTCCATTTTATTTCTGTCAGCTCCAACAACTTTCATACTTTCATCAAAAACGTACTCAGCCATTGTTCCTAGTGGAACAGCAACTTTTTTACCTTCTAATTCAGAACCGTTAGCTTTTGTGATTCCTGAAGCGTTAGAAGTAACACAAGTAGTTCCTCCCATACCGTACTCCATAGCAATATCTACAAGTTTGATTGGTGCTTTGGATTTTACAGCATTAATAAATGGTACTAATCCTTGTGAGTAAGAAATATCAATATCTCCTGCTAACATAGCATCAGTCATTGCTCCACCATTAGTGAAGTTTGTCCATTTAACTGGAACTCCTAATGCTTTTTCGTACAATCCTTTAACTTTATCTTCTTGGTTAGGAGTTGGCCATTCTAAGAAGAATGCAACCCTAACTTCATTCGCAGCTGCATTAGCAACTGAAATACTTAAGTTAAGAGCAACAAGACATCCTAGAACAAAACTTATTATTTTTTTCATTTATTCCCCTTTTATTAATTAATAAAATAAGCATTTAATTTGAATTTTTAATGGATGTAAATGACCTTATTCATTATTTTGAGCACAACTTCAAATTGTATTTGCTAATAACTAAGACCAAATTATTGATAAATTATCTTCTAGTTAAAAAATTTTTTTTGGTCTAAATAAATAACTTAACTATTTTTTAAAAAATTATGAGCTCAGAAAATAAATTTAAAATGCCAAATTCTCTGAATGAGCATTGGATGCCTTTTACTTCTAATAAGGATTTTAAGGAAAAGCCAAGAATGATAACTGAAGCCAAAGGTTGTTATTTAACAAATCATGAAGGTAAAAAAATGATAGACGCAAGCTCTGGTTTATTTTGTAATCCATTAGGACACGGAAGAAAAGAAATAATAAATGCAATAACCAAACAATTAGAAACTCTAGATTATTGTCAACCTTTTCAACAAGGTTTCGGAGGTTCATTTGAATTAGCAACAAAAATTTCAAAACATACACCAGGAAATTTGAATAGAATATTTTACACAATTTGTGGCTCTACTGCTGTTGAGACAGCGATAAAAATTGCGATAGCTTATCATAAGTCACGAGGAGAAGGACAAAGATTTAGATTTGTTGGAAGAGAGCGAGCTTATCACGGAATGAATATTGGTGCTACTTCAGTAGGTGGCATGATTAATAATGTAAAAACCTTTGCAAGTGTATTGATGCCCGGCGTTGTTCACATGAGACATACTCATTTACCAGAACATAAATTTGTTTCTGGTCAACCAGAAACCGGTGTTGAATTAGCAGATGATTTAGAGAGAATTTGTACAAATTTTGGTGCAGAAAATATAGCTGCATGTATTGTCGAACCAGTCGCTGGTTCAACAGGAACACTTGTCCCTCCAAAAGGATATTTGCAAAGACTAAGAGAAATCTGCGATAAGCACGGAATACTTTTAATTTTTGACGAAGTAATTACTGGCTGGGGAAGAATGGGTTCTGCGTTCGGTGCACAAGAATTTGGAGTAACTCCTGATTTGATGACAATGGCAAAAGCTACAACTAATGGAATTGTTCCAATGGGCGTTGTTGCATGTAAGGAAGAAATTTATGACTCAATTATGGAAGGTTCACCAAAAGGAACTATAGAATTGTTTCATGGATATACTTATTCAGGAATTCCAGTTTCTGTTGCAGCAGCATTAGCAGTTCAGGATATTTTTGAAAAAGAAGATATTTTTAATAGATCAAAAGAAATGGCTCCTTATTTTCAGGAAGCTCTATTTTCATTAAAAGATATTGATGTAGTTGATAATATTAGAGGCTATGGAATGATGGGTGGAGTAGATATGAAAATGGATAAAAAACCTGGTGTTGCTGGATTTACTTGCTTTAAACATTGCTACGAAGCTGGAGTAAACTTTAAAGCAACAGGAGACTGTCTGATTATAGCACCAATGTTTATTTCTGAAAAAAAACATATAGATGAAATAATAGAAAAACTGAGAACAGGAATTAATAATTACGCAAAAAGTAAAAAAAATTAATTTTCATTCATAAGAGGGTAAAAGATTATGAAAATTGGCGTTCCAAAAGAAATAAAACCACAAGAACATAGAATTGGCTTAACACCTGAGAGTGTTAAAATTTTAACCTCAAATGACAATGAGGTGCTAGTTGAAAATAACAGTGGTTTTGAAGCCGGATTTGATAATGAACAGTATGAAAAAGCTGGAGCAAAAATTATTGATAAAGCAGAGGATATTTTTAACGATGCTGAAATTATTGTCAAAGTAAAAGAACCTCTATCAAATGAAGTAGAAATGATAAGGGAAAACCAAATTGTTTTTACCTATCTTCATTTGGCTGCTGCTAAAGAACTTACTCAAGGTTTAATTAATTCAAAAAGTATTTGTATAGCTTATGAAACTGTTACTGATAACAATGGTAGACTTCCTTTGTTAGCTCCAATGAGTGCAGTAGCTGGAAGAATGTCAGTCCAAGCAGGCGCTCATTGTTTGGAAAAAAATCAAAAAGGAAGAGGTTTATTGTTAGGTGGAGCACCAGGCGTTAAACCAGGTAATGTTGTAATATTAGGTGGCGGTGTTGTTGGGGAAAATGCAGCAATTATTGCTACTGGTTTACAAGCTAAAGTACATGTAGTTGATAAATCCGAAGCAAGACTTAAACAATTGACTGAGATGTTTGGTAATAAAATTATTCCACAACATAGTGATAAGGTTGATTTAGAAAAACTAATCTCTGAATGTGATTTGTTAGTTGGGGGTGTTTTAATTCCTGGGGCAGAAGCACCAAAGTTAGTAACTAAAAAAATGTTAAAGGGTATGAAACGTGGATCAGTAATTGTTGATGTAGCTATTGACCAAGGAGGATGCGTTGAAACTAGCAAACCAACAACTCATGCAGAACCAACTTATATTGTTGATGATATAGTCCATTATTGTGTTGCCAATATGCCTGGTGGAGTTCCAAGAACTTCAACTCTAGCACTTAATAAAGCAACATTGCCATTTTTATCTAAACTTGCAAAAGATGGTTATCAAAAAGCTCTTAAAGATGATCCTAATTTTCTTGCAGGACTAAATGTCCACAAAGGAAGCGTGACTTATAAAGCAGTTGCTGATACTTTTGGACATAAATTTTTATCACCGAACGAAGCAATAATATAATGTATAGACCTTTACCAGACGGATTAACAATCAAAAACTCACCCATTGAAGGTTTAGGTTTGTTTGCAACAGTTAATATCAAAAAAAGTTCATTTATCGGCGTTACACACATTAGAGATGAACAATTTGAAAATAAATACATTAGGACACCATTAGGTGGATTTTATAATCACTCAAACAATCCTACTGTTATCAGAATGGTCTCTGATGTATTACCAAAATTAAAATTTGGGGATCAAGTAAATCCACACGCAAATGCTAAAAAGTTAAAAGATGGAAAAAATGATAGAGAAAATATGTTTTACAATTTAAATGAAAAAAGTGATGCTAAGTACATGTTTATGGTTTCTATTCAAGACATCAAACCTGGTGAAGAATTAACAGCAAATTACAATCTTTATACTTATCCAAAAACTGGTGTTGGTTTGCAAATGCTATAAGCATAGCTTCCGACTTAATAAAGCTTATGAAAAAAAATATTCCTCAGAGCTGTAAAGTAGTAGTTATTGGTGGTGGAGTTATAGGTTGTTCATGTGCTTATCATATCGCTAAATTCGGCTGGAAAGACGTTGTATTATTAGAGAGAGACCAGCTTACATCTGGAACAACATGGCATGCTGCAGGCTTAGTGAGTCAACTAGGTCCCTCAGCAGCAATCACCAAAATTAGAAAATATACTTTAGATTTATATAAAGAATTAGAAAAAAAAGTTGATCACTCTGCTGGTTTAAAATTAAATGGTGCTTTATCAATTGCACAAAACCCAGGTAGATGGCAGGAGTTAAAAAGACAAGCAACTACCGCGCAACTTTATGATGTAAATGTAAAAATTTTAGAAAAAAATCAAATTAAAAAAGATTTTCCTATAGTTAATGAAACAAATATCTTAGGAGGGATTTTAATGCCAGGAGATGGAGCTGCAGATCCTGTTGGTGTTACAAATATGCTTGCCAAAGCAGCAAGATTAGAAGGGGCAAAAATTTTTGAAAAATCTCCTGTTGAAAAAATACTTACTAAAAACGGGAGAATTGCAGGTGTTAGAGTTAATGGCCAGAAAATAGAATGTGAGTATATAGTGTTAGCTACTGGAATGTGGTCAAGGCAAATTGGGGAACAGTCAGGTGTTAGCATACCTCTTTATCCTGCAGAACATTTTTATATTATTACTGAACCAATTGATAATCTTCCAAAAATTTTACCAACAATTAGAGATTTTGATAATAGTTTATACATAAAAGAAGATGCGGGAAAATTGTTAGTTGGAATATTTGAAGGTAAATCTATTCCAGCTTTTCAAAAAACAAACAAAGTTCCAGAGGATTTTTCATTTGGAGAGTTTCCAGAAAATTTTGAACATTTTGAACCTTATTTAGAAGCTGCAGTAAAAAGATTTCCTATCTTAGAAACTGCAGGAATTAGAAAATTTTTTGCAGGTCCAGAATCCTTTACTCCAGATACAAATACTTTGCTTGGTGAAGTGCCAGAAGTAAAAAATTTTTTTGTTTGCACAGGGTTAAACAGTATTGGAATTGGAAGTGGAGGGGGAGTAGGCAAGGTTACTGCAGAATGGTTAATGAATGGCCATATCAATGAAGATATTTTTAATTATGACATAAAGAGATTCCAGAAATTTCACTCAAGTCTAGGTTTTATTAAAAATAGAATTACAGAAACTTTAGGAGATTTATATGGAATGCACTGGCCGTTTAAACAACATAAGACATCTAGGAATGTAATGACCACTCCTTACCATGAAGAATTATCAAAAGTAGGGGCATGTTTTGGTGTATCTGGAGGATACGAAAGACCAATGTGGTTTGCACAGAATGAAAAAAAACCTGAGTACGAGTATAGTTATAACTATCAAAACTGGTATCCATCAGTAGAATTTGAAACCAAAAATACAGTAAAAAATATTGGACTATTTGATTTAACTCCTTTTTCAAAATTTGAATTAAAAGGTGAAAATGCACATGAAGTGTTACAAAAACTTTGTACAGCTAATATAAAACATGAAATTGGAAAATGTACTTATACACAGATGCTTAATCCAGATGGAGGTATAGAAACTGATTTAACTGTTGTGTGTTTAGAAAAAAATTACTTTAGAATTATAAGCTCTGCAGCAACAAGAGAGAGAGATAAATTTCATATAAATAAATATTTACCAAGCAATTTGGTTTTAACAGATGTAACAGACGATTATTGCGTTCTAGGTGTATTTGGTCCAAATAGCCGATTATTGATGCAGGATTTATCTGAGGATGATTTTTCACAAGAAAATTTTAAATTTGCACATTCAAAATATATTTCTATTGATAATATAAAAATTTGGACACAGAGACTGTCTTATGTTGGTGAGTTAGGATACGAACTTTATATAAAAATTAATGATGCAAGAAAAGTTTATAACTTAATTATTGAAAAAGGATCAAAATATAAAATATCAAATTGTGGAATGCATGCAATGGATACAATGAGAATGGAGAGTGGATTTTTACACTGGGGTCATGACATTTCCCCTGAAGAGAATCAATATCAAGCAGGATTAAACTTTGCAATAAGCTACAAGAAAAACATAGATTTTATAGGAAAAGACGCTTTATTAAAAATAAAGGATCAAAAACCCACAAAGCAATTTATTATGCTTTCTTTAAAAGATTCTAAACCTGGAGAGCCTTTATTATTACATGACGAACCTATTTATTTAGAAGATAAAATAATTGGAAGAACCACTTCAGGGAACTACTCTTTTAATTATAAAAAAAATATGTCTTTTGGCTATATTAATTCAGGTAATTCAATAAAAGAAATCGAAAATAAAAAATTATTTATTGAAGTCGAAAAACAAAAATATCCTGTAAACTTAGAATTAAAACCTTTAAAAGATAAAAATATTAAGCTTTCTTAGTTACTTTGAACTAAATTAATAATATTACAAAAAAAATTTACTAGTAAGAGAGTGTTGAGTTTGTGTGTGTCGTTAACATTTTTCACATTTGTTTTTTTAGGGCTATAAAGTTTTTTTGTATCAACAGAGATTAATTTTCGATTTAATAAATTATTAATTTTTCTAACGACTGTTGCTCTTGGGATACCAGTTAAATCAGAAATAGACATAGCATTAATTCCACCGGTAGTTTCTTTAAAAGTATCTTTTATAAATTTTTCACGATCAAAAGCTGCTGAATTATTTACGAAACTTTTTTGCGTAGCAATGATTCCCCATATATGCCATGTTTCAATATCGTTAAAAAACTTTTTCCAATTTAAAATCAAAGGTATCTGCATATCAAAAAATAACTTCCAACAATGAGTAAAATTTTTTCTCATATATGTTTCTATATTTCTTGAACTTATTTTTTTACCCATATCTCCATTTTTGTATAGTGTTTCTGTTAACTTTGATAAAAGATTTGATGCTTCAAACATTGATTTATTAGGTCTTTGAAATTGAAAAACATTTCTATTTAAAATTATTTTCTTTTTACTTCTTTGGATAGCGCCTAATTTTTCCAATTCTAAAATTTTTCTTCTAGCCGTTTCCTTTGTTATATTTAAATCTCTAGAAATATTAATAATATTAAAATTAGGAATTTCTAATAAATTTTTAGAATAGTAAGTATCAAAATCTAATTTAATAAAATTATTAGAATAAAATTTAAGTGTTTTATGAACTAAATATACAACAATTAAATATTTATCGTGATCTTTAAAAGACAAATATGATCTTTGCATCCAGTCCATTTGAAAGTTAAACCAAACTTTTGTTATTTGAGAATAGTTGTCATTTATAGACTTATAAATTTGATCCTCTGTCAGTTGTTTGGATATACTTGGTACTGCTACTTTCATAATTTTCAGTATATATACATCAAACCCAAAGTGGACACAATCCATTTTGGGTCCAACCCAAATTGGTGATTCTCTTTATTGTTCAATTATAAAATTCATGGTTTAATAAGCCATGAGTGGAGAACGAATTATAGAAGCTGATCAGGTTAAGACCCAATCGAACATTGATGTGGCTTCTAAATCTCCATCAAAAATTACAAAAAGAGTTGATATCAACAAACTTTTATCAAGAGTTAGGTCAGAAGAAAGAAAACAAAAAAAAGAAAATCTAGTTTTTTTTGGTGTAATCAGCTCAGTAATAGTTGCTACTGGAATTATAGCTTCTTTATAATTTTCTAAATTCCCAAGGATAATCAAATTTCATCGACCATAAGCCTAATTTATTTTTCCTAGCTACTTCTTCATCTTGAATAAATTTTTTGGAATATTTTCTGTACGCAAAAGCGTAACCATTTCTAACTAAGAATTTAGAAAGACTTTTTTCATTTATAAAGCACTCTGCTAAAATTCTTTTATATCTATCTTTTCCTTCGATAACGCACTTAGGTACTTTATTACCGATCTTTTTTACCAAAGCTTTTTTTGCTAAAACTCCACAAGGTATTTTTTTTCCATTTTTAAAACAGTATTGATTAAGCTCTGGAGCATCAATCCCAGAAAACCTTATTTTTTTATTTCCAATTTTTATAGTATCTCCGTCAATTACATGAACAGTATTAGAGGATACATTTTGTGTTATTAGTAATATAAAAGTAGCAATTAGAACTATCTTTTTTTTCATTATAATTTTTAGATCGATTAATTATAATTTATGAATTATATATTTACAAACAAATATTAGGGTAAAATGGAATTCGTAAAACTAGTAGGTCCTTTTGCAATATTTTTTATAATGTATTCATTAGGACTAAAATTAAATTTTGTTAATTTTTATGAACTATTAAAAAGTCCTAAAAATTTAATTTGTGGTTTAATTTGTCAATTAATTTTTCTTCCAATAATTGGCTTGTTGATAGTAAGTTTTTATCCAATGCCAAACGAATTAAAAATAGGTATACTTTTACTTTTATTGTTACCATCAGCTACAATGTCCAATTATGCTACAAGGTTAGTTGATGGGAATATTTCTCTCTCAATTACTTTAACAACAATTTGTAGCCTATTATGCATCTTTACTATCCCAATTGGCATGAAAGTGCTTTTTGAACTTGTTATGCATCAACCAATTCAAAATTTTGATATTAAATCTGTAAGTATTAAAATTTTTATTATAATTACCATCCCAACAATTCTTGGAATTATAACCAATCGTTACTTTAATTACTTTAAAGAAAGGATTGTTCTTACATTTGACAAAATCTCTATGTTACTTTTTTTATTAATTATTTCCATAGCAGTTTACCAGGAAAGAATGAATCTTGGTGGGTACTTTGAATATGTTGGTGTTGTTGCCCCAATTATTTTGTTTTTCGTGTTACTGGTATCGTTGATATTTACTAAGTTTTTTGTTGATGGTATTGATAATCAAAGATCAGTTACAGTTGAATGTTTATTACAGAATGGTGCAATGGGCTTTATAATAACAGCTCAGGTATTTAGTGAAATTTCTTATGCTACGCCTATTGCTTTGTATGCTTTGCTGCAATATTTTGTTCTAGCTTTTTATATTGCTAATATAAAAATTGTTAAATAAGACAAATTAATATGGCAGATTTTGAAAAATGAAAATTTTTGATTGTACAATTTTTTTAGATGAAAGCATGATGTTTGAGGTACGATTAAATACTTTAGACAAATATGTTGATAAGTTTGTGGTTGTGGAGTCTTTGTATACACATGCAGGAAATAAAAAAAAAAAAAATTTTGATATAAACAACTATAAAAAATTCAAAGATAAAATCATTTATATATTGTTAGATAAGGAGCCAGAAAGTTTATTACCTATTTTGACAAATGGTGAGGAGAATCTAGGCAACAAAAGAATTAATACTCTTAAAAGAATAAGATTACAATATAATGCGCTTTCCAAAGGAATTATTAATGCTGATAAAAATGATTTAATAATTGTAAGTGATATTGATGAAATTCCTAACTTAGAAACAATTCACGATAAAGTTAAAAATAAAATTTTATTATTTAAACAAAGACTTTATTACTACAAGTTTAATCTTTTATACCCAAATTATGAATGGTTTGGCTCAAAAGCTTGCAGAAAAAAGAATCTTATCGATTTTGAATGGTTGAAATATATTAAAAATAAAAAATATAACTTTTTTAGATTTGATACTTTGTTTTCAAAAAATAAGTATACAAATGTAAAAATTGTTGAGCACGGAGGTTGGCACTTCAGTAAAGTAAAAAATGAGAAAGACATATATTATCTTTTGTCTAATTATGGAGAACACAATGAATTTGAAAATAGCGGATTGTCTGTAGAAGATTATAAGCAATTTATAAATGAAGGTGTTTTGCCATATGATCATTTTTTAGATAAAAGAAGCTCAATTGAGAACAAATTCTCTAAAAGAGTTAAACTAGAAAAAAATAGCTCAAATCTTCCTGATTATCTTTTAAAAAATTCAGATAAGTATAAAGAGTGGATTGCTTAATAAATGAAGATATTATTTATAACATTTCATAAAGACGACGAAAAAAAAAAACCAAATTTCTACAAATTTGCGGATTATATGTGCGATTTAACATTGCATGGTTTTAGAGAACTATATGGAGCGGATGTGATAGATTACCCAGGAAGTTGGCAACTGTATAAGGATGAAGCACTTAAAAGAAAACTAGATAAAAATATTATATTTGGCAAAGGCTTTACTTATACAAATATTTTAAACGATTTTGACAAGATTGACAGAAGCGACATAGAAAATAAAATAAAATCTAATTACTTTGATCTTATTGTTTATGGTTCAATTAGAAGATCTAATTTATTTTTTGATCAAGCCATAAACTCAAAAAGCAAAATAATCTTTATAGATGGACACGACGACACACTAATTGATAAAAATTACCTTAAACACGGAGTATATTTTAAAAGAGAGCTTCAAGAAAATATAGCGAGTGTTAAATCAATTAGTTTTGCGGTCCCAAAATCAAAAATTTTAAAATCTGTTGATAATGAACCAGCTGATTTAATAGCACCGTTAATTCCAGGCAGGAGCAAAACATATATATATGATACTGAAGATGAATATTATAAAATGTACCAAAAAAGTATTTTTGCAATAACATATAAAAAAACTGGATGGGATTGCATGAGACATTACGAAATATTAATGAATGGTTGTATTCCTCTATTTTTAGATATTGAAAGTTGCCCAAAGAAAATTATGGAAGATATGCCAAAACAAAGATTAATTGAAATTAAAAATAGATTTCAATACATTTTTAACTCAGAAAATCCATTTAAAATTTTTATTAAAAAATTTCAAAAAAAAACAATTATTATTGATTATTTAAAATATAAATTTGGTTCAAAATTAAATATAAGTAATTTTTTAAAAAAAAATACTGATGTATTTGAGATTAAAAATAATCTTTTGAATTATACCAAAGAAAAATTAACAACAGAAGTTTTGGCTAAAAAAATTTTAAAAGAATTAAATTAAATGTCTTTATATATACAAATTGGTGCTGGAGTAGGAGATCAAGATAAAAGCACAAACTACGAAGATGGCTTTACTAATTTTGTAAAAAACAAAAATATTAACGATAAGGATAAAATTTTGGTTGTAGAAGCCAACCCTATGAATATTGAAAAATTGAACAAAAGTTGGAAAAATTTTAAAAATATTAAAATATTTAATTTAGCAATCGTACACGATAACTTTGAGGGAGATAAAATTGATCTTTTTTATACTCCTGATGATCAACCTTCCTATCAAGCAACATCACATTTTAAAAGTCATGTTCAAAAACATTATCCAAACAGTGAGATAAAAAAGATTTCAATTAAATCAAAAAAAATATCTAATTTTTTATTAGAAGAAGCAAAAGATGAAATTATAGAGTATTTTGCCATAGATGCTGAAGGAATGGATTAT
Source organism: uncultured Pelagibacteraceae bacterium (assembly GCA_902557385.1). Classification (GTDB taxonomy): domain Bacteria; phylum Pseudomonadota; class Alphaproteobacteria; order Pelagibacterales; family Pelagibacteraceae; genus Pelagibacter. The sequence goes on along the minus strand of CACDZF010000001.1, from coordinate 140,091 downwards.
GATTTAATTATGAGTTTAGATTTAGGAAAATTAAATATTCAAAATATTTCCATTGAATTTTTACATCTAGATAAATTAAAAAGAAAAAAACTAATTAATAAACTAGCAGACTCTGGTTATTCATTTAAAGGATCTGGGTTTGATATAAATGGCTATGATCTTATGTTTCAAAAAAAAACAAATATATTCTTAAAATTTAAAACAAAATATTTTACACCTTCTATAAAAAAGTTTATAAAACATTCATAAAGTATGGCGGGGTAGCTCAGTTGGTTAGAGCGCGGGACTCATAAGCCCGAGGTCAGTGGTTAGTTATCCGCTTTCTATGTACCTTATCGCAACTTCAATCCTTTCTTGACACACGTGTGACACACTCAGAAACGGAATTTTGAGAACTCGGGAAACAATTAGAATTTCTTTTTAGCTTTTTTTTGAAACTGTAAATTTAACTTTTTTATCATTATGGTCTCTACCAGTTCCAGTAACACCGCCATCTTTAATCCATTTAAGAGTTCCTGCTGCTCCCATATTGTTTGTGCATGCAATCTGCCAAGTGCCTTTTCCACCTTCTTGTAATGAGTAAGTGCCATCACAAGTTCCATCGTTATTAGGTAATGGTAAATTTAAAGTTCCTCTATAATCTGTTTCATCAAATTCTACTGTGCCCGCAATTAAATCCTCATAACCTTCCCAACTTAATGCTATAGATCTTTCACCTTTAAGTTCATACTTCTTTACAACCTTTTTAGGTTTTTCTTTTTTCTTCTCTACTTTTTTAGGTTCTTTTTTTTCTATTTTTTTAGTAGTTGTTGTGTTCCCATAAAATCCTAGTTCCTCTAATATTCTTTCGATCTCAGAACTGGTAGCTTTTCTTGAAATTTTATAATTAACTTTATTCCAAACTATTTTTCTTCCTCTTGCAAATATATAACAATTTTCATCGGTTCTTTCTCTGCATGAATTCAAGGAAACACTGGGGCTTGGTCTACACTGTTCACCTATTGGGCAATATGAATATCCATATACAGAACCTGTTTGACTAACTGAAAACATGCCAGGTGTTCCTCGTTGATGGGCGCCTAAAGTTTTGTTGTGAATTGCATTAAAATCTAAATATTTAATAAAGCCACTTAGAACTCCTCTTGATAATTTTAAATCTCCAGATCCAGTAGTGCTGCCTGAATGCACATTGGTGCTTAACAACAAACCTAAAACCACGATCCCTAAAAGTTTTTTCATAATTTCTATTCGTTATTATAAATCTTGACTCACTAAAAATACACATGTTCTTGACTCACATATGACACAATAAAAAGGGAAATTAGACAATTCTTGATTGCTTAAAAAATTAAAAGTATTATATATCAATACAAAATTAATGGCGGGGTAGCTCAGTTGGTTAGAGCGCGGGACTCATAAGCCCGAGGTCAGTGGTTCGATCCCACTTCCCGCTACCATTCTAGAAGGTTTCCAAATTATTGCTCCACTGGTGCTCCAATGGTAAAGTACTTTTATGCGTAAGCTAATTATGTTTTTGGTCACGGGAATACTTTGGTGCAATGTTAGTTATGCAGGTTTAATTTTTGGCAAAGAAAATTTGCCAATAGTTACCAAACCTGAAGGAGCTGAATGTAATTTTAAAAATAATAAAGGCAAATGGAACGTAACCACTCCAGGTATAGTTAAATTAAAAATTTCAAAAGACAATTTAAAAGTAATTTGTAAAAAAGATGGTTACAAAACAAAAGAACTATCTTTGCGGGCTAGATCAAAAGAAAGTTTAATTTCAAATATGGCAGATTATGAAATTGGAATAGTTGACACAGAAGAACTTGTCATTCAAGGTATTTTTGATGCAATAATAAGCGATCCAACGAACACGATTTTAAATATAGGAGCTCTTGCTATTGAAGGAAGTATCAAAGTTATTGGCAAAGTTGGTAAATTTATTAAAGAACCAGTTACTTACGCAACTCATAAAATCTCTTCAGAAAAATTACACTCAAAAAAATACCATGATACTAAAAGTTATAACGCGAAAAAATTTCCTAAAAAAGGAGGATGGGTACCTTTTATTATAATTGAAATGGAAGAAAAATAATAACCCATGGGACTTCTTCAAAGCATTCCCGAGGAATCTTTAAATCTTGCTCCACATATGCTCCAACCACTTAGCAAAAATTAAAAATATTAGATTGAAAAGTTAAGCAATTGCTTTTAAAAAATAAATGGCGCGGGACTCATAAGCCCGAGGTCAGTGGTTCGATCCCACTTACCGCTACCAAAATTTAACGTTTAGTCAATTCTTGACACACGTGTGACACACTCAGAAACTGAATTTTGAGAACTCGGGAAGTTATTAATTTAATAGTTTCTTTTTGGCTTTTTCAAATTCTTCTTTTGTTAAAACACCGTCTTTATATAATAAACTTAATTGTTTTAATTGTTCAGCTGTTGTTTGACCGCTTAAATTAACTTTTGTGTTGTTATCAGAATTAGTTTGCGTTGTTTCAGATTTAACTAATGTTAAATTGATAGTAGACGGATATATGAAGGCTGCTCCAGTTTTTCTATCCCAAATATAACCTATGCCTCCCCCTAAAACTACATTGCCCCAAGTGGCAGAGTCTTTGTGTGTTGATGGAACACTGACGACAGCACTTTCATAACCATTTTTTTCACATCTAACAGAGAGATTTTCTCTTGAATTGGTCACAACTGCACTTCCAGGAGTTTGTAAAGACCAGGATCCTTTTTCATTTGTTAAAATACAGCTTGCACCATTTACATTTGAAGAAATGGTCACGGGTTGTGAATTACCTGACATAGTGCTAGCACAACTATTTAAAGTTAAGCAAAGAACCACTATCACTAAAAGTTTTTTCATTTCTAAAACCCTATCATTGCAGTCATAGTGCGGTCAAACTTAAAATTGATTACAAATGAAGAATCAATTCTTAATTAAACATTATTTCCAAACTACTTTATCATTAATTGCATATAGATAGCATTTATTTTTTTTATTATTTGACATGCATTCAGCTATCGCCATTGCTTTAACCATTTCAATATTTTTTTCACTAGAAGAAGATGCTGCCATATCACCAGAGTTTTTACCATCTGCTGAAACTGCAAAATAAATACTCCAACCTTTGTTGTTTTTATTATTTTCGTAAATTTCTAAATATTCTGCAAATTTTTTTGTTGCATCTTTGCTTAAGGTAATAGGTCCTTCACCTATTTCTATCGAAATATCTTTCCAGTCTATATAATCAAAAGCTCCAGATGCTTCTATTAATGTGTAAAGAGTACTTGGGATAGTATCTGAATTCCAAACAATTTTTTCACCTCTTGCAAAAATCTTACATCCTTTTTTTTTTGCTTTCTTATTACATGCTTTAATCGCTTTTTTTTCTGCAACTTTAAGAGAACTTGATCCACCTTTGATTGCTTGCCAATCATTCGCTCCATCTGGGTGAAATGCAAATGCAAATTTATATTGTTTTTTATTTGCTACATGTCCAAGGTAGTCTTTAAATCTTTTTTCAAATTTTGGTGGAAATTCAATAGGACCTGAACCCTCATTAGCAGTATAAGCATTGCCACTTAACAACAAACCCAGAACCACGATCCCTAAAAGTTTTTTCATGTATATTTAATCTAGTAATTTCTTTTTAGCTTTAGTAAATTCTTCTTTTGTTAAAATTCCTTCGTCATAAAGTTTTTTCAACTCTTTAAGATCTTCTGTTAAGTTTGAATGCTTCTTTGTTTTTTTCTTATTTTGTTTATTTCCACTTATATTCCATTCACTTAAATCTAATTTATGTTTTCTTTTAGCTTTAACACTTTCTTCAAATTTTATATGTCGGTTTGCTGATTGTTTTATAAAGGTTTCCATAAATTTTTTAGCTTCAGGATATTTGTCGATATTAAATTTATGATATTCGGACTCCATCTCCCCTTTAAATTTTGTTTTTTTTGCACCATGTAATTCTGGGTTTATTGAGTGCATTATTGAACTTATTGTTATGCCTGTACTTTTTGCATAAAACCAATGCCAATCTGAAAGCATTACTTTAGGAATTTCAATTTGATAATCTTCCACCCAATTTCTCACCCAACTACGATCTAAAGGTAAAACAATCCCTTCGGCAGGCAGGTGATTATCTGGGTTATATAATTCTTTCCATGGATCTATATGCCTTACTATAAAACAATTGAATGATGGTTTATGTACCCAAGCTTTTAATAAATAATATTCGGGTTTTTCATAACATCCATCGTGTCTATTTTTAAAAAAAGTTTTTGAAGCAAATAAGTCAATCCAATAAGTAAATTGCCCGCCAGTTTTAAATACTGCAAGCTCAACTATATCTTTTAAAACATTTTCTTCTTCACGAACAAAATTAGCCTCTTTGTATTCTATTCCTTTAATAAAATATCCGTCTGTCGCTATCAGCAGCCACTGTCCTTCTGGAAGGCTTAGATTAACTCCTAATATTTTTATATCACCTTGGTATTTTTTGTTCCAAGAAAGCTGGGTATCTGCAAAACTGTAGTTAAAAAATATTAGATATAAAAAAAGAAGAGTTGCTAAGATTTTTTTCATTTTTACTTAATTTAATAACTTTTCTTTTGCTTTGCTAAATTCTTCTTTTGTTAAAATTCCTTCATCGTAAAGTTTTTTTAATTCTCTAAGCTCTTTAGCTAAATCTGACGTTGAAACTGTATCTTTTTTTGCTTTTTTTTTTATCTTTGGTTTCTTTTTTTCAATTTTTTTTGTTTTTGTAATACCACCATCATAAAAACCTAGTTCAGTTAGTTTTGTTAATACCATTCCATTTTTTGCATCTTTTTTTTTAATTCTAGTTCCTTTTTTTGGATTTATTCCATTTTGCCAAACTATTTTATCTTTAAGTGCAAAAAGAAAACATTCACCGTGTCCTTGTTTTGTACATTTGTTTCTTGCTCTTGTAAGATAATTTGGCGTAGTATCAATTTCACTACCAATAGGTTCGTAATACCAAAATCTACCTTTTCCATTTCTAGAAATAATCATAAACGCTGGTTTCCACACACTTTTTATCATTTCTCTTTCCCATTCATATTTTGGGTTGTTATAAATTGTTCCATATTTTCCAGCGCTAAAATAAAATTCTATAAGATCGAAAGTATCTTTAGATAATTTCAATTCTCCTTGGCCAGTATACTTTTTCCAATTACTTAGTGAGTGTGCTGATGTACTGACCAGCAAGAAGGTCAGAACCAAGATCCCTAAAAGTTTTTTCATATCTAAACGTTATCAAATATTTTGACACACTAAAATTAAAATATTTCTGACACACATATGACTCACTGAGTTAGGATTTTAATTATTTTCTTAACGTTTTATTGTATAAAAACGTAGAGAAAGGTGAAGGCGCGGGACTCATAAGCCCGAGGTCAGTTGTTCGATCCCACTTCCCGCTACCAAATTAACTATTTTTTTAAACCAATTCTCTTGGTTGCTTCTTTCATTTTTAATGAAGAGTAATACTGTAAATTACTTAAATACCATTTAAACGTTAAATTAAGACCTTTAATTAAATTAATCTTTGGTTTCCATTTCAATTCGTTGATAGTTTTTTTGCTATTTAGTGCGTATCTAACATCATGGCCTGGTCTATCTTTTACAAATTTAATTTTTACATTTTTTCCAATTTTAATATTTTTTTTTGCAATAGTAATTAGTGATTTAGTAATTTGAATATTTGTTTTATTAATATTTGATCCAATATTATAAAAATTTCCGACTTTTCCTTTTTGAAGAATTTTAATTAAAGCCTGGCAGTGATCTTCAACATATATCCATTCTCTCGAGTTTAAACCTTTCCCATAAATTGGCAATTTTTTGTTTTTTATTATGTTGTATATCAATTTTGGTATTAACTTTTCAGGATGTTGTTTTGGTCCGTAATTATTCGAACAATTAGTTATAATAGCAGGTATTTTATACGTTCTAACATAAGAGTAAACTAAGTGATCCGATGAAGCTTTGCTAGCAGCATATGGAGAACTTGGTTTATAAGGAAAATTTTCGTCAGCTCTACCGCTTAAAATATCTCCATAAACCTCATCAGTGGAGATATGAATTAGTTTTGCATAAGAATATTTTTTAGAATATTTTTTAAATACCTCTAAAAGATTATATACGCCTAAAATATTACTTTTTATAAAATTTTCTGGTCCATCAATTGATCTATCCACATGTGTTTCTGCTGCTAAATTAAAAATTGCAGAGGGTTTAAAAAAATTGAAAATTTTTTGTAATTTTTTTTTATTGTTTAAATCACATCTAATAAATTTATATTTCTTATTTTTCTTAAATTCTTTCGTATTGTAGAAATTGGATGAATAAGAAATTTTATCTAAATTTATAATATTGTAATTATTTTTAAGAAGTAAGTTGATAAGATTACTGCCTATAAAACCAAGTCCACCTGTAACAATAATTTTTTTTTTCACAAATATATTAAATTAATTTTTTTACCCAAGACTCAGGTGTTTTATCATTAATTATTTCAACTGGAAGATAATATTTAAATGGCTTAACCCCATTTTTTTTTATGTACTCGATTGTTTTTTTAATAGCATCTTTTAAGGTAGTTTTTGTTTTGTAGTTAAGTAATTTTCTAGACTTCTCTGAGCTACAAGTTGCAAATTTTACCTCTTTAGGTCTATCCGCTAGATATATTGGATTTTCATTAAAACCTGTTTCGTTTGCAACAATTTCTGCCACCTCCTTTATTGTTACTTCCTCTTCATCTGGTCCGACATTTATAATTTGTTTATTTATTTCCTTATCAAGTGCCAATTTTTCTAAACAGAAAATAACGTCATCAATATATGAAAAACATCTTTTTTGTTTTCCATCTCCATAAATAATTGCAGGTTTATTTTGTAGATTTCTATTAATAAAAATTGAAACTACATTTCTAAAAGGATCATCATATTTTTGATTTGGTCCAATAATATTATGAGGAACTGCAATATTCCACTCCATATCATTTAAGTCAGCTAATAATTTTAAAATATTTTCACCGGCAACTTTTGCTACACCATAAGGATCCACAGGTGCTGGGCTCATCTCCTCTGTAAATGGAGGTTTTTGACTTCCATATCTAGCCATAGAAGAGCAATAAACGAATCTTTTAACTTTATTTTTTATAGATGCGGTAATAGCTGAAACACTCGCTTGAAATATATTATTTGTAATAATATGAGGAGAAAAAACAGATAGTCCTTCATGGGCAGTTGCAGCACAATGATAAACAATATCACAATCTTTTGTTATTTTTACCATACCCTCAAGATCGTTACAGTCAGTTTTAAAAAATTTAATTTTTTTGTTAACATTTTCTAAATCGCCACCAATTAAATTATCATTTCCCAAAACCTCATGACCAATACTAAGCATTCTTTCAGCAAGATGGCTTCCTAAAAATCCCGCAACACCAGTAATAAAAATTTTCATAGATTTTTTTCAATTATATATATATTCATTTATCATACATATTAAACAATTTATTAATGAATAATCTTAAAGATTTAACAGTAATAATAGTCACTTTCAAAACAAATGAAGAAATATTATTTAATTGTTTAGATTCAATTAAAAAAGGAGTTAAAATTTTAGTTGTAGAAAATTCTAGCAATCAAGAATTTAAGAAAAAAATTGAAAACAAATACAATAATGTAAATGTAATTTTATCTGGCAAGAACTTAGGATATGGAGGTGGTAATAATTTAGGACTAAAGAATACAAAAACTAGATTTGCTTTAATTTCAAATCCTGATGTTGAATATAATAAAAATTTTTTTGACGAAATTAATTTATATTTATCTGGAAAAATAAATTTTAGTGTTATTGGTCCATCATATAATGATCAAACACACTATTTGCCATATGGAAGTTTTGATTTGAGTCCAAATCATAATAAGTTTGATGAATTTAATCTTAAAGAAGTTGACTTTGTTATAGGATGTTCAATGTTGTTTGATACAAAAAATATTAATACTGAATTTTATTTTGACGAAAATTTCTTTTTATACTTTGAAGAAGCAGATTTGTGTAGAAGAATTAAATTAATGAATGGTAAGGTTTTCTGTAGTTCAAATTTATTAATCAATCATTTAGGTCACAAAGGATCAGCTGCTACAGATCCACAGTATTCAATCGAAACTGAAATGTTTAGAAATTGGCATTGGATGTGGTCAGCATTTTATTATAAAAAAAAATATACTAATTATTTTTATGCTTTTTTTTCACTGTTCGGAAAATTTATTAGATCTTTCTTTAAAATGATTTTTTTCACAGTAATTTATAATAAAAAAAAACAGACAATGTATTATGCAAGATTTTCAGGTCTTTTAAATTCTATGGTAGGTAAAAAATCATGGTATCGAGTTAAATCTTTATTTGACTAAAATTAATGTCCTGGAAATTCGATTAAATTTTCAACTTTATAATTTTTATTTTTTAAATTATTGCAGCCACCTAAGTCAAAAAGGTTAATTACAAAAATAAAAGCTGCCACTTTTCCATTAGACATTTCAATAATTTTAGCTGCGGCTTCAGCTGTTCCACCAGTTGCAATTAAATCATCAATAATTAATACACTATCATTTTTATTAATTGAATCTTTATGCATTTCTATAGTGGCAGTTCCATATTCAAGTTCAAAATCAACAGAATATCTTTCTGCAGGTAATTTATTTTTTTTTCTAAGTAATATAAATGGCTTTTTAAGCAAATATGAAACAGCAGATGCAAAAACAAACCCCCTAGATTCAATTGCAGCTATTTTATTGAATTCAAAATTTTTTGATCTTTCAACTATCATATTTATTGTTTCTGAAAACGCCTTTTCATTTTTTATTAGCGTTGTAATATCTCGAAATAGAATACCTTTTTTAGGATAGTCTGGTATTGATCTAATATATTCTTTTAAATCCATATTAATTTGGGTTATATAAATAAATAAATTATTTTTTGTATATGGCAAACAATAAATTAGCAGTAATTGGTGGAAGCGGTCTTTATGACGTTGAAGAATTTAAAGACAGGGAATTATTGGATATCAATACACCCTGGGGTAAGCCTTCAGATAAAATTTTAAAAACAACTTATAATAATAAAGAAGTTTATTTTCTTCCAAGACATGGACGTGGTCATTTTGTAAATCCTTCAAATATTAACTTTAGAGCAAATATTGATGCTCTTAAACAATTAGGTGTCACAGATATTGTTTCAGTATCAGCAGTAGGATCTTTAAAAGAAGATTTGCCACCTGGAAAATTTGTGATTGTTGACCAGTTTATTGATAGGACCTTTGCAAGAAACAAAACTTTTTTTGACGATGAGATTGTAGCACATGTTTCAATGGCTCACCCAACATCAAATGGTTTAATGAATGCATGTGAAGAAGCTATTAAAAAGGAAAATATTGAATATCAAAGGAACGGAACATATGTGGTCATGGAAGGGCCACAGTTTTCAACTTTAGCCGAGTCCAATTTATATAGATCTTGGAAAGCTGATGTAATCGGAATGACAAATATGCCAGAAGCTAAATTAGCAAGAGAGGCAGAAATTAGATATGCTTCAGTTTCTATGGTTACAGACTATGATTGCTGGCATCCTGATCATGAGAATGTTGATGTACAACAGGTTATAAAAGTTCTTTTAGGAAATGCAGCCAAGGCAAAGAACATGATTAAAAATCTTATAGATAACTTTGAAAAACACATTGATCCAAAAGATCCAACTAACAATTGTTTAGATGTAGCTATCATTACTGCTCCTGAAAAAAGGACAAAAAAAACAATAGATAAACTCAAGACAGTTGCTGGTAGAGTTTTAAAATGAAAAAAAATTATGAATTAAAAGGTAGTTGCACTTGCGGTAATGTAAAATATAAAGTTGAAGGAAAACCATTATTTACACAAGCTTGTCATTGCAAAAATTGTAAAATATCTACCGGATCATCATTTGTAATCCATACAATGATTATGGAAGAAGATTTTAAAATCATTGGGGATGTGGCCTCAATTAATTTACCTACCGGAAGCGGAAAAGGGTATCATGCATATTTTTGTATTATTTGTGGAGTTTATGTTTTTTGTAGGTACGGTGTATCAAAGGGAAGAATTGCTCTAAGAACTCAAACTTTAGAAAATCCTATCCAGCCCCAAGCTCATATATTTGTAAAAGATAAAGACCCATGGATTGAAATCTCAGATAAGTCAATTTGTCATGATAAAATGTATGATAGAGAAAAAACATGGCCAACAGAAAGTTTAAATAGAATTAAATAATGAAGATAGAAGGAAAAGAATACCGTACGATTTGGTTTGAGAATAATATTGTAAAAATTATTGATCAAACAAAACTTCCACATAAGTTTGTAATTAAGGATCTTAAAACAGTCAAAGATGCAATAAATTCCATTAAAATAATGGAAGTAAGAGGAGCACCTTTGATTGGAGCGACTGCTGCTTATGGTTTAGTTTTAGCAATTATAGAAAATAATGATCAATCTTTTTTAAAAAAAACCAGCGAAGAATTAATCAACTCAAGACCAACTGCGATAAATCTTAAATGGGCAGTTGATCGCATGATGAAAAAATTATCAGGAGTTAATAGCAATGAAATTTTTAATATTGCATTAAATGAAGCAAAAGAAATTTGTGAAGAAGATGTTAAATTTTGTGAAAATATAGGAATTAATGGACTAAAAATAATTGAGGAAATTTATAATAAAAAAAAAGGCACAGTAAATATTTTAACTCATTGCAATGCAGGGTGGTTAGCAACAATTAACTGGGGCACGGCAACTTCCCCAATTTATCATGCGCATAAAAAAGGTATACCCGTACATGTATGGGTAGATGAAACAAGACCAAGAAACCAGGGAGCCAATTTAACTTCTTATGAATTAAACGAAGAAGAGGTTCCAAATACTGTTATTGCAGATAATACAGGAGGTATTTTGATGCAAAGAGGCGAGGTGGATATGTGTATTGTAGGAACAGACAGAACTCTTTCAACTGGGGACGTAGCAAACAAAATTGGAACTTATTTAAAAGCATTAGCAGCATATGATAACAAAGTACCTTTTTATGTGGCATTACCGAGCTCAACAATTGATTGGAATATAAAAGATTTTAAAGATATTCCAATTGAGGAAAGAAATTCAGAAGAATTATCACATGTCGAAGGTTTGGATGAGAATAACAATGTTAAAAAAGTCTTAATTTATCCAAAAAAAAGTAAAGCAATGAATTTAGCTTTTGATATAACTCCAGCAAAATATATTAGTGGGCTAATTACAGAAAAAGGTATTTGTGATGCTTCTGAAGAAGGTTTAGGAAAATTATTTAAATGAAAAAAAATATTTTAATAGTAGTTTTAATAGTAGTTGGTATGATTGTTATTTCTAATTTTAGTGATCATAATAGAAATAAATCTATTTCAGCTTGTATTGTTGCACAAAAAAATACAGTTGAAAACTTTGATATAAACGAAGCAAAGAAATTTTGTGAAAAAGAAATTAAAAAGAAATAATGGAAAACCTAAAGATAAGGGAAGATATAATAGAATTTTCAAAAAAACTTAATTCTACAAACTTATCACCTCTTAGATCGGGAAATGTCTCAGTAAAAGCTACTGAAAATAATGTAGATGGCTTTTATATAACTCCTTCAGGAAAAAAATATAACGATCTTAAACCTGAAGATATAGTTTTTCTATCATTAGGCGAAAAAAAAGATTTTTTGAGATGGTTTAATTCTGGAAAAAAACCCTCTTCTGAATGGCGTTTCCATCAAGATATTTATACCAACAAAGCAGAAGCTAGAGCCATTGTTCACGCTCACTCTCCTCATGCTACAGCTGTATCATCTCATGGAAAACCTATACCAGCTTTTCATTATATGGTTGCATTAGCAGGAGGAAACGACATTAAGTGTGCAGATTACGCAACTTTTGGAACGTCTGAGTTATCAAAAAATATTATTAACTCGTTAGAAAATAGAAAGGCATGCCTGATGTCAAATCATGGTCAGGTTGCATTCGGACAAAATTTAAAACAAGCATTTGAACTTGCACAAGAAGTAGAAAATATTTGTCATCAATATATAATTGCTTTAAAGTTAGGAGAACCTAAGATTCTTTCATCTTCTGAGATGGAAAAAATTTTAGATAAAGTAAAATATTATAAAAGTGAATAATTTTTTATGACTAAGGTTGGGGAGCACATAACACTAGATATTATTGGTACTAAAAAGGAATATGAACCTTCATTTTATGAAAAGTTAGTTTATAAAATTGCTAAAAAAGCAAAAGTAACTGTTTTAGAAATATCAAAATATAAATTTAAGCCTCAGGGTTTTACTATGGTTGCACTTTTAGCTGAAAGTCACATAAGTTTTCATACATTTCCTGAAAAAAGTATTATTAGTTTCGATTTCTTTACTTGTGGAAAAGTGTCTCCATCAATTGCTTTGGATATAATAAGAAAAGAAATAGAGCATAAAAGAATAGTAAAAAAAGAATTTAATAGAGATACTATTGCTCTTTACCATGACATTTACAGTTCCCCAGGTTTAAGAAAATCCTATGTAGTAAAAAATGTTCTTGAAGATTTTACATCCAAGGTAGGACAACATATTGAAATCTTAGATCTAGAACAATTTGGAAAATCTTTATTTATAGATAATGAAATTCAGGTAGCTACATCGGACGAACATCTTTACAGCGGCACATTTGTTAATGCTGGTTTAAAATTGAATAAAGATAAAGAAACAGCAGCAATTATTGGAGGAGGAGATGGAGGAGTAGCTAGAGAGTGTATATCAAAAGGTTTTGGATATATAGATTGGTTTGAATTGGATCCTGAAGTTGTTGATGTTTGTGAGAAGCACCTTGGGTCTATAGGAAATAAATCTACCAGAAAAAATTCAGTTAAATGTGTTTGGGGCGATGCATTTGAAAGTATAAAAAAAGTTGAAGATGACAGGTATGATAAAATTTTTGTAGATTTAAACGATGATCAGTTTTGTATTGATTTAGCTGCAAAGAATATGGACTCATTAGTGAGAATTTTAAAACCAAATGGAGTTATAACTGCGCAGGTTGGAAGCCAAGATAAAAAACCCAAACAAGTAGACAAATGGTTAAAAGTTTTTAATAAAAATTTTGGAAATGCTACCCTAGATAGAGTTTATATACCTAGTTTCGACTGTTCTTGGAATTTTTCTTCTTCAATAAATCACTAGATTTTTCTTTTTAATTCATCAAAATTGTGAAATAATTATTTTTTATATGGAGGGATTTATGAATATATTTAAAAAAACAATTTTAACAGTTCTTGTATCTTTCTTATTAATCGGAAGTTCTTATGCCGATAAAATAAAGATTGGAACTGAAGGTGCCTATCCTCCTTGGAATTCAAAAGATGCTTCAGGCAAACTTATTGGATTTGAGGTTGAATTAGCTTGGACACTTTGCAGATACATTGGATCACAATGTGAAATCGTAGAACAAGATTGGGATGGAATGATTCCAGCACTCATAATGAGAAAATTCGATGCAATAATGGCAGGAATGTCGATTACCGCAGAAAGACAAAAAGCAATTAGTTTTTCTCAAGGTTATGCAGACGAAGTTGCTTCATTAGCAGTTATGAAAGGTTCAAGTCTTGAAGGTATGGAAACTTCTGAGGGAATTAATCTTGGTAAAAAGACAGGTGCAGTTAAAAAAGATCTTAAAACTTTAACAGCCGCACTAGCTGGTAAAACAGTTTGTGTACAAACTGCTACTATTCATCAAAACTTTTTAGAGTCTGGTGATATAGGAAAAGTAAATGTAAGAACTTACAAAACTCAAGATGAAGTTAACTTAGATTTAGCAGCGGGAAGATGTGATGCCGCATTAGCTGCTGCAGTAGCATTTAGCGATTATGCAGAAAAATCTGGAAAACCAGTTGTTCTTGTTGGACCAACTTTTTCAGGTGGAGCATTTGGTAATGGAGTTGGTGTTGGTATTAGGAAAGATGATACTCAACTCTTGAATGCTTTCAACAAAGCCATTAATCAAGCAAGAAAAAATGGAGACATTAGTAGAATTGCTATTAAATGGTTTGGTTTCGACGCTTCTATGTAATTAATTTTAGATTTGGCGACTATAATATATAGTCGCCAGTCTTATGGAACTTCTAGCATTTGGAAAAACAGGTTGGGGTGATGAATTATTTATAGCCACTCTAATGACTATTGCTGTCTCAATAACAGCAATGTTAATAGGTTTTCTTTTTGCACTAATATTTACTCCTCTCAAATTATCAAAAAACAAAATCCTTAATTTTATCGGAAATTCTTACACAACAGTAATCAGAGGGGTTCCAGAGTTATTAGTAATTTATTTATTTTTTTTTGGAGGAAGTGGTGCCGTTATGTTTGTGGCATCAATCTTTGGTTATAATGATTATATCGAAATTAATGCATTTATAACTGGATCATTTGCTATTGGTATTATATCAGGTGCATACTCAACAGAGGTTTTTAGAGGAGCAATACAATCTATAGATAAAGGACAATTTGAAGCTTCACAAGTATTAGGACTTAAAAGATTTGCTTATTTTTTTAGAGTGATTATGCCACAAATGCTAAGACTAGCAATTCCAAATTTGAGTAATGTTTGGCAAATAACTTTAAAAGATACATCTTTAATATCAGTTACCGGTTTAGTAGAGATCATGAGACAATCATATATTGCAGCTGGCTCAACACGAGATCCACTTTTCTTTTATTCATTTGCTGCAGTTTTATATTTGACACTTACATTTTTAAGCATGAAGTTAATTAATAGATTAGAAATTAAATATAGTAGGGGCTTTTAATGGATATTAACCTCATGATAACCAGTCTCCCAAAGTTATTAAGCGCTACTGTTGTAACGTTAAAATTATTATCTTTATCTTTATTTTTTGGTTTATTTATTGGTCTGCTCTTTGCAATTCTTAGGTTAAATAAAAATATATTTTTAAATAAATTTGCTTATGGATACTCTTATGTTTTTAGAGGAACACCATTACTTGTTCAAATATTTATTATCTATTTTGGTTTAGGACAAATAGAATATTTTAGGTCAACCTTTTTATGGGTCGTTTTTAAAGAACCTTATTGGTGTGCAATTATAGCATTTGCTTTAAATACAGGTGCATATACTTCAGAAATTTTAAGATCTGCTTTTCAGACTATTAAACCAGGGATTATTGAAGCTGGAAAAAGTTTGGGAATATCTAACAAAATTATTTTTTATAAAATTCAAATACCAGTAGCTATAAGACAATCTCTTCCTGCATACGGTAATGAAATTATATTAATGATGAAAGGAACTTCTTTAGCAAGTACAGTGACATTAATGGATTTAACTGGTGTTGCAAAATATATAATCTCTACGACTTTTAAGCCAATTGAGGTATTTATTGTTGCTGGAGGTATTTATTTATTTATGACTTTTATTATTCACAATTTAATTAAATTTTTAGAAAAAAAATATAGTTTTAACTAAAGAATTACCAAATCTAACTTTTGTTTACCTAATCTTTCATTGCCATTCTTTGTTACAAGGTAAGTTTCACCTAAATTCATCGCTAATTCATTATCTGAATCCATTAATATCATATGCATAAAGAAAATATTGCCTGGTTCTATTACATACGGGTTGCCTGTATATAGCATTGGCCAATCCATCCAATTTGGAGAAAATGTTGCTCCTAATGAATATCCACATGCATTCATTCTAGATTTGTTAAAACCCAAATCATCAAAAGTTTTTGCATGGACATCAAATACTTCTCCAATTTTGTTTCCTGGTTTTAATTTGCTTTCGCAATTTTTTAAGCTTTCCATACATGCTTCATGCATTTTAGAATGTTTTGGGTCAGCTTTTCCGATAGGTATAGTTCTAAACATTGCAGAATGGTAATGTCGATAAGTTCCTGCCCATTCTACAGTCAATTGATCCTTGTTTGATAAGATTTGTTTGTCTGCTTGATATCTACATAAGAGGGCATTTTTACCTGAACCAATTATAAATTCATTAGCAGGATAATCTCCACCTCCTTCAAAAATTACTTTATTCATTTCTGCAAGAATTTTGGATTCGCTTACGCCTGCTTTTGCATGTTTCCAAACTTCTTCAAGGGCCCGATCAGCAAGTTCAGCTGCTTTTTTAACATGTACAATTTCTTCATTTGATTTAACTACTCTTAGTTTAGTAATTAATTCTGATTTATCTTGAATGGAACAATAGTTATCTAAAGACTTATTTAATTTTAAAGTATTTCTTCCTGTTAAACCATAAGCTTCATATTCAATACCTAAGTTTTTTCCCTTAAGATTCAATTCATCTAATATTTTCTTAAGATCATCTGTTGGATTTGAACCATCTTTATCAACCCAAATTTTTATATTTTCAATATTTGAAGTATTTTGTGCTTGTCTTAAATCTGGTGCTCGGGTTAACAGGACTATTTCACCATTATCTTTTAAAACCAAACACTGAAAAAAAACATAACCAAAAGTGTCATAACCGGTTAGCCAGTACATTGACTCTTGTCTAAAAATTAATAGAGCATTTATATTTTGCTCTTTCATTGATTTAAGGACTTTATTTTTTCTATTTAAAAACTCTTCTTTGGTAAAATGAAGTGCCATTAAAAAATTTAATAATTAGTATATTCTTTAATTTCTTTTATTTTTGAGCCAGTGTAAGTATTTATTTCTAATTTGATTTTAGATCTATCATCATTTAAGAAATGAATATCTCTAGAAAACTTAATAAATTTTTCACCAAAATCTGAGTTTTTTTCACACAATCTTTTTTCATCTTCAATTACCCAAAGTTTTGAATTTATTTTTTTTAGAGACTCAAACAATTCATCCAGTTTTTTATCTGATTTTACATTATTATATAACTGTGTTTGTAGAATTTTATACTCATCGTCAATAAATTTAAGTTTTTCAGGATCTTTGATTTTTTCTTTTTTAATTTTTAAGATAGAGATCTTATCCAGAAGTTCTCCAACTGATATCTCAACTAGAATTTTATTCATAAAAATTTATATTATGTTAAGTTGTTTAAAATATGTCTAATATTTTAATTATTAAACATGGTTCATTAGGAGATATAGCCCAAGCAAGTGGGGCAATTCAAGATATATCTGAAAACCATAAAAATTCTCAAATTTATCTTTTAACTACCAATCCATATTTCGAATTATTTAAGAAAAACCCATTTATAAATGAAGTGATTTTAGACAAAAGATTATCAAGATTTAACTTAATTTACCTTTTTTCATTAATGAGAAAACTAAAAAAATTAAATTTTATCAAGGTTTATGACTTACAAAATTCTTCAAGAACAAAGTTTTATAAAACAATTTTATTTCCTAATTCAAATTTAGAAAAATGGTCCAGTTCAGAAACTACTTTACCAAAAGGTATCAATAAAGATGAATTTGATAAAAAATCAGTTTTAGATCGTTTTGATCACCAGCTTAAGACATCTGGTTTAAATACTAAAAATACAATGAAACCAGATTTTAATTGGTCATGTTCTAAAATAAACCAAATCAAAGAAAAATATAATTTAAAAAAATATATAGTTTTATTTCCCTTTTGCTCTCCTCATTTAACTTCTAAAAAATGGCCTTACTACAATGAATTAATTAATTTAATAAAAGAAAAATTCAAAGATGAATATAAAATTTTAGTTGCACCTGGGCCTCTAGAAATCGATGAAGCTAAGAGAATTAATGCAATAAGTATATTAAATGATGAAAATGTTTTAGGTATTTCGCAACTTTCTTCATTAATTAAAGATAGTAATTTTATCATTGCAAATGATACTGGCCCAGCCCATATGGCAGCCCACTTAGGTTCTAAAGGTTTAACTTTATTTGGATCTCATACGACAGCTTATAAAGTTAGTATTGAGAGAGAAAACTTTAAAGCTATACAGGTTGAAGATTTAAGCAATCTTAGCCCTGAGAAGGTTTTAGAATATATAATTAAAAAAATTTAAATATAAATTTTGTCAGATAAGCCGTAGCAGAGAATGGCACTAAGCAAAGTTAATATACCAGGTGCAATAACACCCTCAACTGAAGTTTTTTTATTTGTACCTAGATTTCCTTTTTGGTGTGACCATATTGCAAAAAGAAAAGCCGAAGCATTTTGCAAAAATATTAAATTAAAGAATGCCCAAGTGTTTTCTAATCCACCTGGTCTTACAAATCCTACATAGATAGCCATTAAAACTGAACCAACAAAAATAGAACCAAAAAACCTTGTCATAATTGCTGCTCCATCCCCCATTCCGTATTGATCCACAAACTTTTTGGTAGTGAACAAACATCTGAATGCGTAAACTGCGTAAGCAGCAAAGTGAACCAAAAATACTATAAGGTAAATGATTCCATTAAATTTATCTAACATAAATTACAATTATCATAATATTTTAAAATATTGTTTAATAATATTGTCCCACTCAAATTTTTTAGCAAATTCTTTAGTTTTGTTAACAAAATTCTTATATGAATTATTTTTTAAAATTAAATCTATACTAGAATAAATTTCATCTAGACTATTACCATCACAAATAATACCTGTTTCATTATTTTTTATTGCATCTGCTTCCCCACCATCTTTACCACCAATAGAAGGTAAGCCATATTGGGCAGCTTCAATATAAGCTATACCAAAACCTTCTACTGATTTTTTATAAATTACTGATGGCATTACGAATAAATTAGATTTTGCTAAAAGTGCGTTTTTTAATTCTTGAGATATATTTTTTAAAAATAATACCTGATTTTCAAGGTTTAATTCTTTAACTAATTTTTTAATATTTTCCTCCTCTTCACCATACCCAATACATGTATAAATAATATTTGGATAAAGTTGTTTTAAATTTCTTAAGGACATGATTATTTTTTCGTGGTTTTTTCGTTTTTCTAGTCGTGAAACAGTTATCAACCTAGGACTTTTATGCTGAAGCATATCTTCGGCTTCAAATAAAATTTCTTTACTTAATTCTTTTGATGGTTCTACTCCCGGGTTAATTACAATAATTTTCTTACCATCTACACCAGAGTTAATGGCAAGATTTTTGGTAAATTTTGAATTTGAAACTACATAGTCAATATTGTTTAAAACTTTTAAAACTCTCTTATTAAGCAAACTTCCTTTTTTATGATTAATTTCTTTTGAATGAATTAAACAAATTTTTTTCTTGTTTGTTTTAATGAGTTCTAAGCTTTTCCAATGATCAGCAATAACCCCTTTAATGTTTTTATTATTTTTTATAAAATCATTAACCAAGTAAGCTTTTCTGTATTTTCTAATTAATTTAGGGCCACCTATTCTTTCTATACTGTAAGAAACATTTTCGTCTAAAGATTTGCTATTATCGTCATGATCGGCAAATACTTTAACCATATAATGTTTTGAAATAGCGTTTGTCAAACCCCACATCAGGTTTTGCATACCACCGGCTTCTGGTGGGAAAGATCTCGTTACTATTAAATACATTAACTATTAATCCACTTTATATTGCAACCCATACTTGGAATTTGATTTTTAGGTCCGTTTCCAGTTTCGGCAATTTCCTTCATTGCTTTAAAAAGATCACTATCACCAGTAGTTATTGGTTTTAAATCTTTTAACTCTCTCATTCTTCCTCTGTACTGTAACTCTAAATCTTTATTGTATCCAAAAAAATCTGGGGTACATACAGCTCCATACTTTTTTGCAACTTCTTGAGTTTCATCAAAGAGATATGGAAAATTAAAATTATGATTTTTTGAAAATTTAATCATATTTTCAAAAGAGTCCTCTGGATAATTTTTTACATCATTTGAGCAAACTGCTACTGATTTTATTCCGTGGGATTCTAAATTTTTACAATCTTCTGCAATATTATCTATAACTGCCTTCACGTATGGACAATGGTTACATATAAACATTATTAATGTTCCATTTTCACCTTTAACATCATTAAGTGAAATGACTTTGTTATCTGTTGATTTTAATTCAAAGTTGCCTGCTTTTTTTCCGAAATCACATATTGGAGTTTTGGTTAATGACATGTTAAGTATTATATAAAGTATGTTTTACGATTTGGAAAATAAAAAACCAAAAAATTCTGGCGAAAATTGGGTTGCCCCTAACGCAACTATAATTGGTGATGTAACATTAGAAAAGAATACAAGTATTTGGTTCAATGCAACTTTAAGAGGTGATATTGAAAATATTCATGTTGGAGAAGGTTCTAATGTTCAGGATGGGAGCGTTTTGCATACAGATCCTGGCTATCCTCTTAAAATTGGAAAAAATGTAACAGTTGGACACATGGTCATGCTACATGGTTGTACTATTGGAGATAACAGTTTGATTGGAATAGGGGCTGTAATTTTGAATAATGCTAAGATTGGAAAAAATTGTATCATTGGAGCAAAAGCCTTAATTACTGAAAATAAAGAAATACCTGACAATTCATTAGTAATTGGTTCACCTGGAAAAGTTGTAAGAGAAGTCACCGAAGAAGAAAAAAAAGCTGTATTTGAAAATACTAAACATTACCAGAACAATTGGAAAAAATACTCAAAATCTATATTTTAATCATTATGCCAACTTATACAGTAACAAACTCAAACTTTAATTTAACCTCAAAACAACAAAAAAATTTAGCAGAAGGAATTACCAAAGTTCATAATGTTGTTACAGGCGCAAATACGTATTTCGCTCAAGTAATTTTTAATAAAACAAAAAAAAATAATCATTTTATGGGAGGCAAGAAAGTAAAAGAGTCATCTATATTTTTGCTTGGTCAAATTAGAGCAGGAAGACCTAAAAATATAAAAGATAAATTAATATCAGAATTAAAAAATGTTTTATTAAAAGAGTCAAAATTAGATGAAACTCAAGTATGGGTTTATATTATTGATTTACCACCGTCACAAATGATAGAATATGGAGCTGTTTTACCTGAGTCTGGTAAAGAGAGTGAGTGGTTTAAAAATTTATCTTCAAAATTAAGAAGAAAACTATCAAATATAGAAAAAAATTAAGGAACTAACCAAGCCTTTTTATTAGTTTCTAAATCAAACTTCGCTCTTCTATGTCCTTTTGCTGCAAGATATAGCCATTCAACAGATTTAATTTTACATTTAATTACGGTAAAATTTTTATAACCTTCTTCACTTTGTTCCATTGTATAATCAAAATCTTCTAATTTAGATATCATGCCAGATGTTGGTTTTTCTGACATAGTTCCCGGAGGACTATCAGTTAAATAGCACCTTCTACTTATATGTTGAGTTTTTTTCCAAGATTCCTCTGTTATTAGATTTTGATTATTGATTTCACAATCAACCTTAACTCTTAATTGAATCTTTTTTTCTTTATCATAGAAAAGTAAAGAAGCTTTGTTATTCTTCTTTAGAATATCTACTTTTGGAGATCTAAGATCAGTGTGAAATTGTAATAAGTTATTTGCTCTATCTGATTTTCTTAAAACAACTATTCTTCCATCAATCTCATCTTGATGTGCACACATGAAGACTGGAATTCTAAATGGTGAACCCCTGTTAGTCACAGCATCGTTTAACATAGACCAATACTTATTTTGAATTTCTTCTAAGTTTTCATAGTATGCTGGCTGCATACAGTATTACTTTCTTAATCTTCTGATTAAGCTTGATGTATCCCATCTATTTCCATCCATAGCTTGAACTTCAGCATAATATTTATCTACAACTTCTGTAATTGGTAATAATGAACCGTTATTTTTAGCTTCATCCATCGCAATTTTTAAATCTTTTCTCATCCAATCGACAGCAAAACCAAAGTCAAACTTATCATCAATCATAGTTTTATATCTATTTTCCATTTGCCATGATTGAGCTGCTCCCTTTGAAATTACTTCGATTACATCTTCCATATTTAAACCAGCTTTCATTCCAAAGTTTATTGCTTCAGATAATGCCTGAACTAATCCGCCAATGCAGATTTGATTGACCATTTTTGCAAGTTGACCACTACCAGCTTTACCAAGTAATTTCATTTTTTTACTGTAACAATCAATTTTATCTTTAGCTTTATCAAAATCAGCTTGATCACCACCGATCATAACTGTTAATGCACCATTTTCAGCACCAGCTTGGCCACCAGAAACAGGTGCATCTAAAAAACCCCAACCATGAGCTTTAGATGATTTATATAATTTTCTAGCTAAATCAGCTGATGCAGTTGTGTTATCAATATGAACTGCACCTTTCTTAATAGTATTATAAATTCCTTGTTTACCAATTGTGACTTCAGATAAATCATTATCATTCCCAACACATGTAAATACAAAATCTGCACCATCAGCAGCTTTTGAAGGTGTATCAGCTTTTTGCCCTTTATATTCAGTTAACCATTTATCAGCTTTCGAGGCTGTTCTATTATAAACAGTTACATTATGTCCACCTTTTGATATATAACCTGCCATTGGATAACCCATGACCCCAAGACCGATAAATGCAACTTTACAAGACATAAATAATGTTTAACAAATTAAGTTTAAAAGTAATTATATTTGGTTTTATCTTTACATTTTTTTCTAGTTTTGGACAGAGTTTTTTTTTAGGGATCTTTAATACTAGTATTAGAAATGAATTATCTATCACACATGGACAATTTGGCACAATATATGCATCAGCAACTTTATTGAGTAGTTTCTTACTTATTTGGGTAGGTAAAAAAATTGATGATATTAATATTTTCAAATTTGCTCTTTTGGTTACATTGCTTTTATCTTTTTCTTGTTATTTTTTTTCAAAAATTTCTTCTATATTAATTCTTTTTATTGCAATTTTTTTAATGAGATTTTCTGGTCAAGGAATGATGTCTCATACAGCAACAACAACTATTTCACGCTATTTTACAAAATCTAGAGGAAAAGCTTTAAGCACAGGATGGTTTGGTTTGTCTTCAGCAGAATTTGTTTTACCTGTTTTTATGATTTATTTGTTAACTGTGATTGATTGGAGATTAATATGGACTTATATATCTATTTTAATTTTACTTTTCTTACCCATTATTTCTTTTATTTTAATTAAAAAACTTAATTTTGACTCTCGTGAAGAGTTATCTGAAAATGAAAAAAAATTAACAAACATTAAAAATTGGACTCGATCTGAAGTTTTAAAAGATTATAGATTTTATATTGTATGCATGAATATGCTTGCAATGCCCTGGATTGCAACTGGTGTATTTGTTTATCAATCATTTATACTTTCATCAAAAGGGTGGGGGCAATATGTTATTGCTCAATCTTTTATGGTCTACTCTGTTGCATCTGTAATAACTTTATTTTTAGCAGGTTTTTTAATTGATAAATTTACAAGCAGAAAGCTTTTGATCTATATGAATATACCTCTTTTATTATCTGCGGGAGTTTTATTTTACTTTAAAAGCCCCATTTCATCTTTTTTCTTTCTAGGTTTAATTGGTATTTCAAATGGTTTAGCTAACGTTCTCGGCTCTTCAACATGGGCTGAAATTTATGGAGTAAAACATATTGGCTCAATCAAGGCTTTAACTACAGCTTTAATGGTATTTGCCACAGCCTTTGGAACAGCATTATTTGGGACTTTAATCGATAAAGGTTTAACAATTGAAAACATTTCCATTATTTCTGGAACATACATCTTCTTATCAATTGTATTATTATTCATTATCAAGGATAAATTAAACCCCCTATATCAATAGAAATAGCTTGATTTTAAATTTACCCAGGTATAAACAACTCGCATGGCAAGAGTAACAGTAGAAGATTGTATAGATAAAGTAAAAAGTCCGTATGAATTAGTATTGGTAGCTAAAGAGAGAGCGACTCAGCTAAACTCAGGTATTGAACCAACAGTTGAAAGAGATAATGATAAAAATACAGTAATTTCTTTAAGAGAAATCGCTGCTAAAAATGTTAAAGTTTCTGAACTAACTGAGAGTGCTGTATATAAATTAAGAAAACATATTGAGCAAATTGATGAAAATCCTGAGGAAGATGAAGAAGTAGGAGATGATTTTCAAAATTTATATAAAGGAGAGATCTCAAAAAGCGGTACTCCAATTCTTCCTTCAAAAAGAGCAAGAAAAATACCAGAGAAAATAAAAGTTTCAAAAGAAGATCTAGATGAATTAAAAGGATCAGCGGAGTCTAATGTAGAAGCGGCTGAAGAGAAAACAGAAGAAGGTGACGTTTCTTTAGACGAAATATCAGATGCTGAAAAACAAAGTTCAGAAACAAACTCAGAAGAAACTGACACTACAAATTCTTAAAAAAATAATATAAAAGATAATAATGAATAGGAAAGTTTCAGTTGCTCCTATGATGGACTGTACAGACCGTCACGAGAGATACTTTTTAAGATTAATCAGCAAAAATGTATTGTTATATACTGAGATGGTTGTTTCAGAGGCAATTGATAGAGGTGACAAGAAAAAACTTCTATCTTTTAACTTAGATGAAAAACCTGTAGCACTTCAGCTTGGCGGATCATCACCAAGATTACTTTCAAATGCTGCAAAAATCGGTGAAGATTTTGGATATGATGAAATTAATTTAAATCTTGGATGTCCTAGCAAGAAAGTTCAAAAAAATAAATTTGGAGCATGCCTAATTAAAGATCCACATCTTGTTGCAGATTGCTTAAATGAAATGCAATCAAAAACAAAACTTCCAGTTACTGTAAAAACTAGAATTGGATACGATGATGTAGAGGATTATGAAAGTCTTTTCAATTTTATAAATTTATTAAAATCAACTGGTGTCAAAACTTTTATAATTCATGCTAGAAAAGCAATGTTAGGAAAATTTACTCCCAAACAAAACTTAAACATACCACCTTTAAAGTATGAAATGGTTTATAAGTTAAAAAAAGATTTTAAGGATTTAGAAATAATAATAAATGGTGGGATCACATCTACAACTGATATAAAAAATCATTTAGATAAAGTTGATGGTGTTATGATTGGAAGATCAGTTTATCATTCACCTTATATATTGGCTGATATCGAAAAAGAAATATTTAAAAACGAAAATATTTTAACTAGAGAGGAAATTATTCAAAAATTAATTCCGTATGTAAAAAATGAAACTAAAAAAGGAACTAGATTAAATCAAATCATGAGACATACACTTGGTTTATTTCATGGTCAAACTGGATCAAGCTTTTGGAAAAGATATTTGAGTGAAAACATGTGTGTTAGAGATGCGGATGTAAAAAAAATTGATCATATAATGGATAAAGTTAAATTAGCACCACAAGCACGATCAGTAGGTTAGATTGATCGATTCATTTTTTACAAACGATTATTTCTTTTTCATAATTTTAATGGTTCTTACCGCATTTCCTGTAGGTTTTTTTGCTGGGTTGTTTGGAATTGGTGGTGGGCTTATTACCGTTCCTTTTTTATTTTTTATTTTCGACAGTCTCAATATAAATCAGGATTATTTAATGCATTTGGCAGTTGGAACTTCATTTGCAATAATTATTCCTACCTCACTAATTTCTGTTTTAACTCACAAAAAACATGGATCAGTTGATTTTAGTGTAATCAAAAACTATGCGATTTTTGTGATAATAGGAGTTTTGTCTGGAACAATATTTGCAGCGATTTTGCATACTAAATCGCTTTTATTATTCTTTACTGTAATAGTTTATTTACTCGGAGCTTACTTATTA
This sequence comes from uncultured Pelagibacteraceae bacterium, assembly GCA_902557385.1. GTDB lineage: Bacteria > Pseudomonadota > Alphaproteobacteria > Pelagibacterales > Pelagibacteraceae > Pelagibacter. Next base: position 114,253 of record CACDZF010000001.1, on the reverse strand, counting down.
AACCTTAGAGATAAAAAAAATAAATTAAAAACAAATTTTAATTTATTGCCAAGAGTTTTACTTGGTTTTGTATCAGGTTTTATTTCAGCAACAATGGGGATAGGAGGAGCTGTTATGAATGTTCCTATCCTAAGATACTTTGGATATCCAATTAATAAAGCAATAGGTAGTGCAGCTGCCATCGGTTCTGTAATTTCTTTATTTGGAGCAATAGGCTTTTTAATTACGGGTTCATACCTTAAAACTGATTTACCATTAAGCATAGGCTTTATAAATATTCCTGCTTTTTTAATATTTATACCAATAACAATGGTTATGGCTAGAGTGGGCGCAAATACAGTTCAGAAAATTGATAAATCAAAACTACAAAGATTTTTTGGAATATTTTTATATTTAGTAGGAACTGTCTTTTTATATAGATTTCTTACTATTTGATTATAAGTTAAATTCTTTGGTCGTATTCACCAATTTTTCCTGATTTTTGCAAAAGATTATCTATAAAATTAAAAATTTCCTTTTTCCTTTTATCAGATGTGGGACTTTCAGTAACAATTACTAAAGAAGGTTTGTTTGATGAGGCTCTTATTAAACCCCAAGACCCATCTTCTAAAGTAAATCTAATTCCATTGACTGTTAATATTTTAGTAATATTCAGTCCATCAATTTGCATATTATCAGTTTTTAATTTTTTTATATTGTTAGTTAATTCATCTATTAAACCATATTTTTCTTCATCTTTACAAAAAGGAGCCATTGTTGGACTTTGAAAAGTTTTTGGTAAATTTTCAATCATTTCATTCATACTTTTATCTTGATTACTTAAAAGATGGCACACCTGGATTGCTGAATTAATACCATCATCAAAACCATATCCAAGTGGTTTGTTAAAAAAGAAATGACCACTCTTTTCAAATCCAGCAATTGCATTTTCTTCATTAACTTTTCTTTTAATGTAAGAATGTCCTGTTTTCCAATAAAGTGTTTTACAATTATTTTTTTTTAAAATTTCATCTTCTTCGAAAAGTCCGGTAGACTTAACATCAACTATAAATTTTGATTTTGGATATTGATTTGAGATATTTCTTGCAATTAATAATCCAATTTTATCAGCAAAAATTTCATTTCCTTTATTATCAATTACACCGACGCGATCACCATCGCCGTCAAAACCAAAACCTACATCTGCATTATTTTCTTTAACACATTTAGCTATTTCGTGAAGCATTTTCATATCTTCAGGATTAGGATTGTATTTTGGAAAATTGAAGTCTAAATTACAATCTAATTCTATAACCTCGCAACCAATTGCATTTAAAATTTTTGGAGCAAAAATTCCTGCTGTGCCGTTACCACACGCAGCAACTACTTTTATTTTTTTTTTTATTTTGTTATTTGATAGTTCATTTATATAAACTGTATTGAAATCTTTTATCTCTTTATAACTACCTGTGCCAGTTGAGAACTTTTTATTTAAAACAATATCCTTAAGTTCAGACATTTCTTCTTTACAATGTGTTAAACCTTTCTCAATACCCATTTTTATTCCAGTCCATCCATTTTCATTGTGGCTAGCCGTAATCATTGCAACTGCATCTGAATTTAATTTAAATTGTGAGAAATATACTGTTGGAGATAAACATAAACCTAAGTCTTCAACATTGCACCCTGTTGAAATTAAGCCATCAACAAAATTTTTTTTTACTTCCTCACTATAGGATCTATAGTCGTGGCCAACTGTTACTTTAGGATTTTTGTTTTTTTTTGTTACTTGAGTTCCAAATCCTTTGCCTACTAGTTTTATTCCTTCTTTATCTATATCCTCAGGATATAGCCACCTTGCGTCGTATTCCCTAAAACCCAGAGGATCAATTTTTATAGGATTTGCCATGTTGATATATGTACATTTATTTTATTTTTTTATTGATATATTTTTGTAATGTTCTATAAATGTTCTATTGATTTCTAATTTATATAGTATATTAAAGAAATCTGCATACAACATGTAGTTGTTTTACTAAAAACGTTATATATTTAAGGGAGTTAAATGAACAAATTTTTGTCTCAAGCCATCAAGAAAGCTGTCTCTGAATACAGCCCAAATATAGAAGAAACTACTAGAGATAAAAGACCAGATCTATTTTCACTTAGCGATCAAACAGAACTTTTTCAAAATTCTAGAGGAATAACAATTAAGATTGATAGAACAAAAGATGCCAATCTAACAGATTTCGGTAAAGCAACTTTAAGCGATAGATACTTGGGGGAGAATGAATCTTTTCAGGATTTGTTTGCCCGTGTTGCAAGTTATTATTCAGATGACAATTTGCATGCACAAAGAATTTATACTTATATTAGCAACTTATGGTTTATGCCTGCAACTCCAGTTCTATCAAACGGTGGAACAAAAAGAGGGTTACCAATTTCTTGTTTTTTAAACGAAGCAGGTGACAGCCTAAATGGAATTTTAGATCTTTGGAGTGAAAATGTTTGGCTTGCCGCAAGAGGTGGAGGTATTGGAAGTTATTGGGGCAACTTAAGATCAATAGGTGAAAAAATTGGAAGAGTAGGCAAGACATCAGGAATTATTCCTTTTATAAAAGTTATGGATTCTTTAACAATGGCTATCAGCCAAGGATCTTTAAGAAGAGGATCAGCAGCATGCTATTTACCAATTGACCATCCAGAAATCGAAGAATTTATTGAAATGAGAAGACCTACAGGCGGCGACCCAAATAGAAAAGCACTAAACCTACATCACGGTGTTTTAGTTACTGATGCATTTATGAGAGCTGTTGAAACTGATGGACAGTGGGCTCTCAAAAGTCCAAAAGATGGATCAATTCAATCCACTATCTCAGCAAGAAATTTATGGATTAGATTATTGACAGCTAGAGTTGAAACGGGAGAACCTTATATTATTTTCATTGATACTGTTAATAGACAAATTCCCCAACATCATAAACTTGCTGGTTTAAATGTAAAAACTTCTAATCTTTGTAGTGAAATAACTTTACCAACAGGAATTGATAGAGATGGGAAAGAAAGAACAGCAGTTTGTTGTTTATCTTCATTAAATATAGAAAAATATGATGAATGGAAAGACGATAAAAACTTTATAAAAGATGTCATGAGATTTCTGGATAATGTTTTAGATGATTTTATTCAAAAAGCTCCAGACGAGTTTGCGGATGCCAAATATTCAGCCAAAAGAGAACGTAGCGTTGGATTGGGTGTTATGGGACTTCATTCTTTTTTTCAACAAAAAATGATTCCTCTTGAGTCAGTAATGAGCAAGGTTTGGAATAAAAAAATATTTGAACATATACAAAAGGAAGTTGATCAAGCATCTAAAAATTTAGCTGAAGAAAGAGGTGCGTGCCCTGATGCAGCTGAATATGGTTACAACGAAAGATTTTCAAATAAAACAGCAATAGCACCAACTGCTTCGATTTCAATAATTTGTGGAGGAACTTCGCCGGGTGTTGAGCCTATTGCAGCGAATAGTTATACCCACAAAACTCTTTCAGGCTCTTTTAATGTTAGAAACAAGTATTTGAAAAAATTGTTAGCAAAACATAATAAAGATAATGATGAGACATGGTCCAGTATTACAACTAATCAAGGATCAATTTCTCACTTAGATTTTTTAACTCAAGAAGAAAAGGATGTTTTTAAAACTGCATTTGAATTAGATCAAAAATGGATAGTTGAATTAGGAGCTGACAGAACACCACACATTTCTCAAGCTCAATCCATTAATATATTTTTGCCAGCCGATGTACATAAAAGAGAGCTCCATCAGATACACTTTCAAGCTTGGAAAAAGGGTTTAAAAAGCCTTTATTATTGTAGATCAAAATCAATACAAAGAGCTGAAAATGTTAATGATGCTAAATCAACAGATATTACAGCAAATGTTTATAAATCAAAAAATCAACAACCAAATGAACCAGAATATGAGGAGTGTTTATCGTGTCAGTAATAAAACAAAAAAAACAAGAAATTATTCAACCAAAAAAAATGGGTCTATTAGTAGAAAATCCTGTTTATAAACCTTTTAGATATCCTTGGTGTTACGATGCATGGTTAACTCAACAAAGAATACATTGGTTGCCAGAGGAAGTTCCTTTAGGAGATGATGTTAGAGATTGGCAAAAAAACTTATCACAAGCAGAAAAAAATTTATTAACTCAAATATTTAGATTTTTTACTCAAGCAGATGTTGAGGTTAACAATTGTTATTTAAGACATTATACGACCGTTTTTAAACCAACAGAAGTATTAATGATGATGACAGCATTTGCGGCTATGGAAACAGTTCATATTGCAGCGTATTCACATCTTCTAGATACTATTGGCATGCCAGAGTCTGAATATTCAGCATTTATGAAATATAAAGAGATGAAAGACAAATATGATTACATGCAAGGATTTAACGTTAATTCAAAAGAAGATATAGCAAAAACAGTTGCAGTGTTCAGTGCTTTTACTGAAGGGCTACAATTGTTTGCAAGTTTTGCGATACTTCTAAATTTCCCAAGGCACAATAAGATGAAAGGCATGGGCCAAATAGTTACTTGGTCAGTTCGTGATGAAACTTTACATTGCAATTCTATGATAAGGTTGTTTAAAGAATTTATTAATGAGAATCCTCAAATTTGGACACCTCAACTTAAAAAAGAACTTTATCAAGCTTGTAGAACAATTATCGAGCACGAAGATGCGTTTATTGATTTAGCCTTTGAAATGGGTCCTATGCAAGGTTTAACAGCACAAGAGGTTAAAGAATATATTAGATTTATCGCAAACAGAAGATTAACTCAATTAGGCTTAGAACCTATTTACAAAGTTGATAAAAATCCTTTAACTTGGTTAGATACGATGTTGAATGCAGTAGAGCACATGAACTTCTTCGAAGGACGTGCTACAGAATATTCAAAAGCATCAACCCAAGGAAATTGGACAGAAGCTTTTAGTTAAAATTTATCTTTGATTTAATTGAATAACTTTTCTGTGTTGGCTACCTTTGTAACTTGCCAGAGGTCTTATTAATTTGTTGGCAGCGTGTTGCTCCATAATGTGAGCTGACCAACCTGTAATTCTTGAAATAACAAAAATTGGAGTAAAGAAATCAGTATCAAAACCCATCAAATGGTAAGTTGGACCTGTTGGATAATCTACATTTGGATGTATATTTTTTCTTTCAATCATAACTTTTTCAACAATGTCATATATTTTTTCAAACTTTTTATCTTTTTTAATTTTAGCAACTTTTCCAAAATAATCTCTCATTGTAGGAACTCTTGAGTCTCCATTTTTATAAACTCTATGACCGAAACCCATTACCACATCTTTTTTATCTAGAGCATTGTTAATCCATTTAAGTGCGTATTCAGGTTTTTTAATTTTATTCATCATATGCATTACTTCTTCGTTCGCACCACCATGCAGTGGACCTTTTAAGCTGGCTATTGCACCAGTAATTGCTCCATGAATATCAGACAAGCTAGAAGTTATCGTTCTTGCTGTGAACGTTGAAACATTAAAGCTGTGCTCTGCATATAAAATTAATGAAACATCAAAAGCTTTTACAATTTCCTTTTTTGGAACTTTCCCAAAACACATCTGGAAAAAATTTTCAGAAAATGAAAGGTTTTTTTTAGGGGGTATTATTTTTTTACCTTTTCTAGCTCTATAAAATGCAGCTAATGCTACAGGTGTTTTCGCGAAGATTCTCATCGCTTTTCTCAAATTTGCTTTAGGTGAATTATCCTTAGTCTCACTATCCTCTAAACCCATAATGCTAACAACAGTTCTAGCCACATCCATTGGATGAGCTTTTCTTGGAATTTTTTTTATATCTGCAAGCAAAGTTTTAGATAGTTTTCTCTCTTTTCTTTCTTGTTTTTCAAAAGCTTTTAGTTGTTTCTTATTTGGAAGTTCACCGTTTAATATTAGATAAGCAACTTCTTCAAACTTACATTTGGCACACAAGTCTTGAGCCGCATAACCTCTATAAGTAAGTGAGTTAATTTCGGGCATAACTTTTGAAACTTCAGTTTCATCAACTACAATTCCGAGTAAGCCTTTTTTGATTTCATCACTCATTATTCATGTCCCTCAGTAGAGAAGTTATAAATTTTTTCGTCTAAACTATTATATTTCTCATAATCAACAAGCTCATATAATCGTTTCCTAGTCTGCATTTTATCAATAATATTATTTTGATGTCCATTTACAAAAATGTCTCTCAATCCATCTTCAACATTTTTCATAGCTAATCTTTGAGTGGTAACTGGGTAAATCACTATATTGTAACCAAAATTTTCTAATTCTTTGAAGTTAAATAGTTTAGATTTACCAAACTCAGTCATATTAGCTAACAAATAACACGAAAGCTCTTTTCTAACTTTTTCAAAATCTTTTTCATCATGTAATGCTTCGGGAAAAATTATTTCAGCACCAGCATCAATGTAAGCTTTGCATCTTTCAATCATTTTATCAATTCCTTCAACGCTTTTTGCATCTGATCTAGCGATAATTTTGAAGTTTTGATCTTTTTTTGCTGATGCACATTCTTTTATTTTTTTAACCATTGCATCAGTTGAAATTAATTCTTTGTTATCTAGATGGCCGCATCTTTTTCTTTCAATTTGATCTTCAATGTGTACAGCAGAAATCCCAAACTCTTCGAAAGTTTCAATAGTTTCCTTACAAGATTTAAAACCTGTATCTATATCAACTATAGTTGGTAAGTTTGTCACTCTAGAAATAAGATACGATCTAGTGCTTACATCTTGTAATGTGGTAAGTCCAATATCAGGAAAACCTAGATCGTTAGCCATCACAGCGCCAGAAACATAAACTGCATCATAACCAATTTCTTCAATTAATTTTGCTGTTAGAGGATTATATGCACCAGGCACTCTTAAAATTTTTTTAGATTTTAATTTGTTATCAAGATCAATTCTTTTTTGACCTGGTTCCTTTTCTATAAAATGCATTAAAAAATTCCTTTTTTTAAATTTTTTTTAATCATGCTTCTTTTTATCTCGATATTTAACTTTGATAATTGACCTGATTTAACTTTTTTAAGATTTTGAACTATTTTCAAAAATCTTTCACTTTCTTTTTTGCTAATAATTCCTTTAGTTAATGTTAGAAATTTTTTAATATAGTTTTGTCTTCTAAATGGTCGTAATCCGTATGGATGTGCATCAGCAACAGATTGTTGCTCAATTATTTTTTTTCCATTTTTAAGAGTAATAACTACTTTTGCACCAAAGGATTTTTTTTTTGGATTTGGATCGTGGTATCTTTTTGTCCATTTTTTATCCTCATGTGTTTTTATTGAGCGCCAAATTTTTATTGTACTTTTTTTCTTTGCTCTTGATCTCGTATAGGATTTAACATGGTGCCAATCAGCATCTTCTAAAGCTACAGCAAATATATACATAATTGAATGATCTAAGGTTTCTCTACTTGCATTAGGATCCATTTTTTGTGGATCATTTGCTCCCGTTCCAATTACATTATGTGTATGATGACTTGTATAAATATCAATTTTTTTTATTTGACCTAAATTTTTAATTTTTTTGTTAAATTTTTTCGCAATATCTATTAATGCTTGTGCTTGATATTCTGCAGAGTATTCTTTTGTATAAGTCTCTAGTATTCCTTTTTTTTCTTCATTTCTTTTTGGCAATGGCACTTTATACAAAGCTTTTTTTCCATCTAAAATTCTTGCTATAACACTATCTTCACCTTCATATATTGGGCTTGGCGCACCTTCACCTCGCATGGCTCTATCCACGGCTTCTATTGCTAATTTGCCAGCATGAGCAGGTGCAAAAGCTTTCCAGCTAGAAATTTCTCCTTTTCTTGATTGTCTTGTTGAAACAGTTGTATGTAATGATTGTTGAATTGCTTGGTAGATAGTTTCTGTATTAAGTTTAAGCATTGTTCCAAGCCCTGCTGCTACACTTGGGCCAAGATGCGCGATATGATCAACTCTATGTTTATGAAGACAAATACCCTTGACTAAATTAACTTGTACTTCGTAGGAAGTAATAATTCCTTTTATTAAATTTATTCCACTAATTTTTTTTTGTTGGGCTACTGCAATTAGAGCAGGGATATTATCACCTGGATGACTATAATCAGCTGCTAAAAATGTATCATGAAAATCTAATTCTCTAACAGCTGTTCCATTTGACCATGCAGCCCACTCACAATCAAATTTTAATTTTGAACTAACTCCAAATAAATTTGCACCATTGTTTTTTGGATGTTTTAATGCCATTTCTCTAGATGAAATAACTGCCTTCCTATTTAGCGATGCAATTGCAACTGACGCATTATCAATTATTCTGTTGATAACCATTTCTACGGATTTTACATTTAGTTTTGCATTATCACTTGCTATTTCGGCTAATTTCCAAGCCAGTTGTTTTTTTTTAGGCAAGTGTATTTTTGACGGATATACTTTTACATTATGAATTATCAATTTATCTCCTAAAAATATCTTTACTGTAATACAATAATAATCGCTGTTATCAAAAGTAAAATTGCTAAAAAATATTCAATTAATGCTTTAATTTTGTTGTTCCTAACTAAATTTCTTATTGCTGAACCGAAAGCTGCCCATGGAGATATTGATAATGGGCATATTATTAAAGCAACAATTGCAATAGATAAAATAGATAAAATTAAATTCCCATCTTTTGGTAAAAATCCTGATGCAGCCATACTTGATATAGTCCAAGCTTTTGGATTAACTATTTGAAATAGAGCAGCTTCATGAAATTTTAAGGGTCTTGAGTCATCTTTTTTAATTTTACTAAAGGATCCTATAATTTTATAACCTAGATATAAAAGATATAGAGCACATAAAATTTTAAGAATATTTTGTAATTGTGGAAATATTTGAAAGATTTTTCCCAAACCAAGGCATACTAAAATTAACTGTAATACATGACCAATTGTAATTCCTGACATGTGAGGAATAGTTTTTAAAAAACCAAACTTAAGCCCTGATGTAAGAACCATGGCATTATTTGGTCCTGGGGTAACATACATTACGAAATAGAAGGTTATTAAAGCAATTAAAATATTTAAATCAACCATTTAAATAAGATGATATTATTTTTTCAATATCAATAAAATCTTTTATTAGATGATCGTGAGGAATTTCAGTTACTTTTTTTTCAGTATAACCATCCTCTAATAAAATAAGAGGTATTCCTGCATCTTGGGCAGCTTTTGAATCTGTTTCACTATCGCCAATCATTAATGATTTTCTAAGATCACCGTTTAAAATTTCTATTACTGATGTTAAATGCCTTGGATCTGGTTTACAATATTCAAAAGTATTTGATCCAGCCACATATTCAAAAAATTCATAAATTCCAATTTTTTTTAGAAGACTGACAGCATTATGTTCTTGCTTGTTAGTACAAACAGCCATTGATATTTGATTGTCTTTACACCAAATTAAAAATTCCTTTACTCCTTTAACAAGAGTGCTCTCAACCAATATATTCTTTCCGTAAAAATCTAAAAAATCTTTAACCATTTCTTTTTTAATTTTTTCATCTGTGATCTTTGTTAACTCTCTTTTTGCTTGCCCCCATAATGACCTTCCAATCATAATACCTGCACCTTTGCCTGCTAAGAGTTTTATTTCCTCTCTTGATTTAGTTGGATACCCAAATTTTTTCATCACATGATTATGGGCATGCATTAAGTCGGGTGCTGTATCAACTAAAGTACCGTCTAAATCAAAAAGAATAGTAAGTTTTTGTTTTATCATTAAAAGTATTAATAAGAAATAATTTGTGACTTAAAGAACATTATTACTTAACTATAAGAAATCTTATTAAATGAAACAAATAAATTTACAAGATAATTTAAGAAAAAAATTCTTAAAAAAAGGAGTGAAGATGATGGCTCCTGAAACGGTGTATTTTTCTAAAGACACAAAAATAGGAAAAAATGTAATAATTGATCCTTATGTTGTAATCGGAAAAAAAGTAAAAATTCAGAATAATGTAAAAATTTTTTCATTTTCTCATTTAGAAAAAGTTAAAGTAGAAAATAATGTAAACATTGGTCCTTATGCAAGATTAAGACCAGGAACAGTTTTAAAATCAGGGTCAAAAGTAGGAAATTTTGTTGAAGTTAAAAAAAGTATAGTTGGAACAGATTCTAAAGTTAATCATTTATCCTATATTGGAGATACTGTAATAGGATCAAAAGTTAACGTTGGAGCTGGAACAATAACTTGCAATTACGACGGTGAGAAAAAAAATAAAACAAAAATAAAAAATAAAGTCTTCATAGGCTCAAATTCTTCACTTGTAGCACCAATTACCATTAACGAAAGTAGCGTTATTGGTGCAGGTTCTGTAATAACTAAAAATGTTAGTAAAAAATCTCTAGCATTAAGTAGAGCATCTCAAGTTGAAGTTAAAAATTATAAAAGGAATAAATAATGTGTGGAATAGTTGGAATAGTTAGTAATAAATCTGTATCTGCAAGTATTATTGGTGCTTTAAAAAAACTCGAATACCGTGGGTATGACTCTGCTGGAATATCTACTATTTCCAACGGTCAAATAAATGAACAAAAATGTTCTGGAAGAGTAGATAATTTAGAAAAAATCCTTTTTCAAAATCCTTCTACTGGTGACCTTGGTATTGGTCATGTTAGATGGGCCACACACGGAATACCAAATCAAGTTAATGCACACCCTCATTCATCTGAGGTGGTTTCGGTTGTTCATAATGGAATTATAGAAAACTCAGATAGCTTAAGAAAAGAATATAAACAAAAAGGTTACTCATTTAAATCTCAAACAGATACCGAAGTAATAACTGTTATGTTGACTGACTTTTTAAAAAAAGAGGATTTAATTGATTGTATTCATAAAACATTAGAAAAATTAGAAGGTAGTTTTGCTTTAGGAGTTATTTTCAAAGATTTTAATAATTTAGTAGTTGGAGCAAGGAGAGGCAGTCCTTTAGCAGTAGGTTATGGTCATGGTGAAAATTTTATTGGATCTGACTCATACGCTCTTAAGTCAATGACAAACAAAATTTCTTATCTAGATGATGGAGATTTTTGTATTCTTTATAAAGAAAAAGTTGAATTTTATAATTCTAATAAAAAAAAAATAAACAAAGAAATTTTTGAATTATCTAATGAAGATAATGTAGCTGACAAAGGTGATTATAAGGACTTTATGTCAAAAGAGATCAATGAACAGTCCGCTACAACAAAAAAATGTATTAATGAATATTTAGATAAGTCCCGAAATGAAATAAATATTTATAATTTACCAATAGACCCAAAAAAAATTAATAAAATAAGACTTATTGCTTGTGGTACTGCGTATCACTCGTGTTTAATGGCAAAATATTGGATAGAGGAATTTACATCTTTAGATGTAGAGGCTGATATAGCTTCTGAATTTAGATATAGAAAAGTTAAATTAAATCAAAACGATCTTTATATATTTGTCTCACAATCTGGTGAAACTGCTGATACTTATGCCGCCCTAGAAAAATGCAAAAGTAATAAAGTCAAAACATGTGGAATAGTTAATGTTGTAGAAAGCTCAATAGCTAGAAGTGCTGATTTTGTTTTACCAATTCACGCTGGGCCTGAAATAGGTGTAGCCTCTACAAAGGCATTTATTGGCCAAATGATTGTTCTTTATTTGTTAACGTTAAAAATAGCTAAAGAGAGAAGTGACATCAAGCAGGATGAATATTCAAAATTAATTTTGGATTTAATAAAATTACCTGAATTTATTGAACAAACATTAAACAAACAAAAAGATATACAAATTATAGCAAGAGACTTTATAAATGCTAAAGGCACAATGTATTTAGGGAGAGGATACTCTTATCCTATTGCAATGGAAGGTGCTCTTAAATTAAAGGAACTTTCTTACATACACGCCGAAGGTTATGCGGCTGGAGAAATGAAACACGGACCACTTGCTCTTATCGAAAATGGAATGCCTGTAGTAGTTTTAGCTCCTAAAGATAGATATTTTGAAAAAACAATTTCTAATATGCAAGAGGTTATTGCTAGAGGTGGAAAAGTTTTAATGATTACTGATGATACTTCAGAAACAATGAATGAAAATATTAGGTTTAAATTCCAAATTCCTAAAACAAATTCAACAGTTAATTCTTTTCTTTTAACAATACCAATACAGTTTTTGGCATATCATGTAGCTTTATTGAAGAATTGTGACATAGATAAACCACGAAATCTTGCTAAATCAGTTACTGTTGAATAAATACCAAACTTTGGTAAAACACTCTTAGGTTGAACATGAAAAAATGGAAAGTAAATAGTTGGAAAAATTATCCTGTTAAGCACATCCCTAAATATGAGGATGAAAAGGACTTAAATTTAGTTTTAAATAAATTAAAAAGTTTCCCTCCTCTAGTTTTTGCTGGTGAAACAAGACATCTAAAACAACAACTTGCAAACGTTGTAGATGGAAAAGCATTCTTGTTACAAGGTGGAGATTGCGCCGAAAGTTTTGCAGAATTCAATCCTGATAATATTAGAGACACTTTTAAGGTTATCTTACAAATGTCTCTAATTTTAACGTACTCAGCATCTTTACCTGTAGTTAAACTAGGAAGAATAGCAGGACAGTTTTCCAAACCCAGAAGTGCACCAACAGAAATACAAGGTGGCAAAGAATTGCCAAGTTATTTAGGTGACAATATAAATGGAATTGAATTTAGTGAAAAAGCTAGAAAGCCTGATCCAAAAAGATTATTTAAAGCTTATTCACAAGCAGCTTCGACTTTAAACCTTCTCAGAGCTTTTTCAAAAGGTGGTTTTGCTGATTTAAATAAAGTTCATTTGTGGAATTTAGATTATATAAAAAAGAGTCCCCAAGCTAAAAAATTTAAAGATTTGGAAGATAAAATTGCTGATGCTTTAGCATTCATGGACGCGTGTGGAATAACTTCTGATTTTAATAATAGATTATACACTGTAAATTTTTGGACTTCGCACGAAGCTTTACTTTTACCATTTGAAGAAAGTATGACTAGAATTGACTCAACAACTGGAGAATATCACGATACTTCTGCTCATTTTGTTTGGATTGGTGACAGGACAAGACAATTAGATGGTGGTCATGTTGAGTTTTGTAAGGGCATTGAGAATCCTATTGGGATCAAGTGTGGCCCAACCTCAAAACCCGATGAAATTGCAAAAATTTGTAATGTTTTAAACCCAAAAAATGAAAAAGGTAAAATCACATTAATTTCAAGATTTGGTCATGATAAAGTTGAAAAATTTTTACCAAAACTTATAAGAGGTATTAAAAAAGAAGGTCTTAATGTTATCTGGTCATGTGATCCAATGCATGGAAATACAATCAAATCTACAACAGGTTTTAAAACTAGACCATTTAACAATGTTGTTTCTGAGGTAAAAAATGTTTTTGGGGTTCACCAAAGCGAAGGTTCATACGCAGGAGGCTTGCATATAGAAATGACTGGTCAAAATGTTACAGAGTGTACCGGAGGAGCAAAAAATATTTCTGATGCTGATTTATCAAGCAGATATCATACACATTGCGATCCTAGATTAAATGCAGATCAAGCATTAGAGCTTGCATTTTTGATCTCTGATGAGATTAAAAAGAATTCTAATTACGCGAAAAACGGGATTAGAGCGGCATCTTAAACAATTGTAATATTTAATTGTTATAACTAATTATAAAGAATGAAAACTTCTGAAAAAGTTAAATACATAAGTAATTGGATATTGAGTTATGCAAATTCTATGCCTAAAAAAGCACAGTCTCTTGTAATAGGAATATCAGGAGGAATTGACTCATCAGTATCAAGCACCTTAAGTGCAATGACAGGATTAAATACTATAGTTTTATCTATGCCAATTAATCAGATAAAATCACAGCATGATTTAAGTATAAAGCACCAAGAATGGTTAGTTAAGAATTTTAAAAATGTTAAAGCTCATACAATTAATTTAGATAATTTATTTAATAGTTTTAAATCAACTCTCTCAGATTTTGATAATGAACACGGTCTTGCAAATTCACGAGCTAGATTAAGAATGGCTACTCTTTACCAAGTAGCTTCTTCAAATAATGGCATTGTGGTTGGAACTGGAAATAAAGTTGAGGATTTTGGCGTTGGTTTCTATACTAAATATGGAGATGGTGGAGTAGATATATCTCCAATAGCAGACTGTAATAAAACCGAGGTTTGGGAGCTAGGTAAAGAGCTAAAAATATTGGATGAAATAATAAAAGCAGATCCTACCGATGGTTTATGGGATGACGGCAGAACCGATACTGGCCAGCTAGGATTGAAATACAATGAATTAGAAGAAGCAATGAATAATCCTAATTCTAAAAATAGAGAAAAGTACGAAAAAATAAGAAAATTAAACTTGCATAAAATGGAATCAATTCCAGTTTGCAAGATTCCCAACTAATCAATTAGATTAACAAATCTAAAATTAAAGTATATTTCTATAGTTATGGATAAAGATATTTTTTTAACAAACAGTCTTGGAAACAAAAAAGAAAAATTTGTACCAATTAATAGTAAGAAAATTGGAATGTATGTTTGCGGCCCAACTGTATATGATGATCCACATATAGGAAATGCAAGACCATTAGTAGTTTTTGATATTTTATATAAAGTATTAAAATGTAAATACGGCAATAAATCAATTTCTTATATAAGAAATATCACAGATGTTGATGATAAAATTATTCAATCTTCTTTAGAAAAAAAAATATCAATAGAAGATTTAACAAAAAAAATAACATTAAATTTTAATAATGATTGTGAATATTTGCATTGTGAAAAACCTAACGAGGAACCTAAAGCAACTGAAAATATTCCTCTAATGGTTAAAATGGTAGAGGACTTAATAAAAAAAAATTATGCATACATAAATAATAACCATGTTTATTTTGAGGTTAAAAAATTCAAAGATTATGGAAAACTTTCAAATAAAAATTTAGAAGAGTTAATTGCTGGTTCCAGAGTAGAAATATCAGAAAATAAAAAAAATCCAGAAGATTTTGTTTTATGGAAACCATCTAAAGAAAATGAACCATCTTGGGACTCCCCATGGGGCAAGGGTAGGCCAGGCTGGCATTTGGAATGTTCTGTAATGTCAAAAAAATATCTTGGTACTAAATTTGATATTCATGGTGGTGGAAGAGATTTAATATTTCCTCATCACGAAAATGAAATTGCTCAGTCGAGATGTGCCAATGGCACGGATGTATTTGCAAATTATTGGGTACACAATGGATTTATTACAATTTCGAACGAAAAAATGGCAAAATCTCAAGGCAATATTTTAAAAATTAAAGAATTTAAAAAAAATATTAACGGTCAAGTCTTAAGGTTGGCCCTAATAAGCACTCATTACAAACAGCCATTAGACTGGAACGATAAACTTCTTGAAGAGTGCCAGAAGACTTTAAACAAATGGTATGATTGTTATACACAAGTAAAAAATAAAGTTTTAATTCCAGATGAATTCTTAGCTCCACTTTATGACGATCTAAATACTCCAAGCTTTATAGCAAATATTCACAAATTATATGAAAAAGCGCATCAAGGAAATATTAAAGATAAAGAAATTTTTACAACAGCTTGTAATTTTATAGGTTTGCTCTCTGAAACAAAAGATCAGTGGCTTAAGTTTAAAAAAGAGAAATCTGAGATATCAGAAGAAGAAATATTATCTAAAATAAAAGAGCGTGATAAAGCAAGAAAAGATAAAGATTATAAACTATCTGATAAAATTAGAGATGAGTTGCTTAACAAAGGTGTTTTAATAGAGGATAAAGATGGTAAAACCACGTGGAAATTAAAATGAGTAAGGAAAAATTATATATATTTGATACAACACTTAGAGATGGAGCGCAAACACAAGGTGTTGATTTTTCTATTGATGATAAATTAAAGATAGCTAAATCATTAGATGACTTAGGTGTTGATTATATTGAAGGTGGATGGCCCGGAGCCAATCCAACAGATACAGAATTTTTTCAAAAAAAAGTTAAATGTAAAAATTCAGTCTTAACAGCATTCGGTATGACAAAAAAAACTGGCAGAAGCGCCGATAATGATCCAGGTTTATCATCCCTTTTGAATAGCAATACTAAGGCAATATGCATTGTTGGAAAATCATGGGATTTTCATGTTGATGTTGCTCTTGGTATTTCGAATGAAGAAAACTTAGAAAATATTAGCGAAAGCACAAAACTTTTTGTTAAAGAAAAAAAAGAATTTATGTTTGATGCTGAGCATTTCTTTGATGGCTTTAAAGCAAATCCAAAATATACCATGTCTTGTCTAAAAGCTGCTTATGATAATGGAGCAAGATGGATAGTTTTATGTGATACTAATGGCGGAACACTGCCTCATGAAGTAACTAAAATAGTTAATGAAGTTGTTAAGGTTATTCCTGGAAAAAATTTAGGAATTCATGCTCATAACGATACTGGCAATGCTGTATCTAATAGTTTAGCAGCTGTACTAGCTGGAGTTCGACAAGTTCAAGGTACAATTAATGGATTAGGTGAAAGATGTGGTAATGCAAATCTTATGTCTTTAATACCAACATTTTATTTGAAAAAAGATTTTTCAGATAAATTTGAAATCAATATTAAAGAAAACAACATTAAGAATTTAACCCAATGCTCAAGACTTTTAGATGAAATATTGAACAGAAAACCAAATAAACATTTGCCGTATGTCGGAGCTGCTGCTTTTTCTCATAAAGGAGGCTTACATGTTTCTGCTGTCCAAAAAGACCCAAAAACTTACGAGCATATTAGTCCTGAAGAAGTTGGCAATGTAAGAAACATTGTCGTTTCAGATCAAGCTGGTAAATCAAATATTTTATCTAGGCTTAAGACAATAGGAATTGATATTAAAGAAAATGATCCAAAAGTTAAAAAACTTCTGAGCGAGGTTAAAGATAGAGAGTTTATAGGTTATAGCTATGATGGAGCAGATGCATCATTTGAACTATTAGCGAGAAGAATAATGAGCAAAATACCAAGATATATTTTAATAAAAGAATATGATGTATCTGTTAAAAAAAATTCCTCTGGAAAAATAATTTCATCTGCAAAAGCTCATCTAGAAGTTGATGGAGAAAAAATTGTTTGTGAAGGTGAGGGAAATGGACCCGTTAATGCATTAGATAATGCTATAAGAAATAACGTTGATCGATTAGCAAAATACTCTAAGTATTTAAAGGATCTTAAATTGGTAGACTATAAAGTAAGAATTTTAAATACAGGAACAGAAGCTATAACAAGAGTTTCTATAGAAAGCACAGATTCAAAAGGAAAAAATTGGTTCACCATAGGAGTTTCAACAAACATTATTGATGCTTCATTTAAAGCACTAATTGATAGTTTGGATTATAAATTATTTAAAGATAATGCTCCTGCAAGCAATTAATGTCTTCAATTACATTTATTCTTCACAAACCCCAGTTATCGGAAAATATAGGAGCTTGTGCTAGAGCTATAAAAAATTTTGATTTTAACAAATTAGTAGTAATCAATCCAAAACCTACATTTCCTAACGATAAAATTATTGCTACATCAGTAGGCGCAAAGGAAATTATAAAAAATTGCAAAGTTTACGAAAACTTAGAGTCTTCTATAAAAAATATTGATTACCTTATCGCTACATCTTCTAGATTTAGAAATAAAAATATTAAACATATAAGTTTAAATGAATTGTCTAAGATAGATTTTAGTAAAAAAATTGGCTTTCTATTTGGTTCAGAGGCCTCAGGACTATCTAACAGTGAAATAGTTTATGCAAATTGTACTATGCAAATACCTACTAACCCAAATTTTAAATCACTTAATTTATCCCATAGTGTAATTATTGTGGCACAAGTAGTTTCAAGTTTAATTAAATTAAAAAGATCAAACTTCAAAAAGTCACAAAAGGTTAAATCTGCATCCAAAAAAGATATTCAATCAATGATAAATTTATGCATTTCTCAGCTTGAGAGTAAAAATTTTTTTAAACCAAGTGAAAAAAAACCCATAATGTTAGAAAATCTTAGAAATATTTTTTATAAAATGGAGTTATCAGAAAAAGAAACTCGCATATTATCAAGTGTATTTGCTAATCTTGCAAAAAAAGGCTGATTGACAAAGTTATGAGTAAGTCTATAAAAGCGATTTATTAAATGACAAAAAGATTAAATTCTAAACACAAGGTAGATAGAAGATTAAAAGTAAACCTTTGGGGAAGACCAAAGAGTCCATTTAATACAAGAGCTTATCCCCCAGGACAGCACGGACAAACAAAATCATCTAAGCCATCAGACTATGGCACACAATTACAGGCTAAACAGAAATTAAAATCATATTATGGAAATATGAATGAGACGCAATTTAGAAATGTTTATAAAAAAGCAATTATGAAAAAAGGGGATACTGCTGAAAATTTAATTGGTCTATTAGAGAGAAGACTTGATGCGGTTATCTATAGATCAAAATTTTCTACTACTATTTTTGGAGCAAGACAATTAATCAATCATGGTCATGTTAAAGTAAACGGAAAAAAAGTTAATATTGGAAGCTATCAACTAAAAGAAGAAGAAACTATTGAAATACGAGATAAATCAAAACAGTTAGCTTTAATTGATATAGCTTTAGCAAATAAAGAAAGAGAAGTTCCCGAATATCTTCAAGTAGATGAAAAAAATAGAAAAGTTAAATTTGTTAGAACACCCAAGTTTGAGGAAGTGCCTTACCCAGTTGTGATGGAACCAAATCTCGTAATCGAATATTATTCTAGATAAAGATTTTATTTTTTAAAACTTACCGAACTTTCTTCAAGTTTTTTTTTCAATTCTCCATTTTCATACATTTCTTTTATAATGTCACAACCGCCAACAAATTCTTTTTTAATATACAGTTGTGGGATAGTTGGCCAATCGCTAAATTTTTTTATTCCGTCTCTTAGATCTTGGCTTTCTAGAACATTAACTCCACGAAAATTCACTTCTAAAATTTTTAATATATTTGATACAGCCATTGAAAATCCACATTCAGGAGCATCTGGTGTACCTTTCATAAATAAACAAACTTCGTTATCATTTATCGCATTTTGTATTAAATTTTTTGTTTCTTCATTCATTTATTTTTCCTTTGTTTTTAATGCAAGAGCGTGCAGTTCATTTCCCATTCTTCCTTTAAGAGAGGCATAAACCATTTTATGTTGCTCTATTTTACTTTTACCAGAAAACTGGGAAGAAACAATAGTAGCTGAATAATGATTACCATCTCCTGCTAAATCCTGGATATCAACTGTAGCATCTGGCAAAGCTTCTTTAATAAATTTTTCAATTTCTTTTAAATCCATTGCCATTTTTATGCTTCCATAAATTTATTTAACCAATTATTATTTGATTGGATTAAATCGTCAATTGATACTTTTGTCTTTTCGTCAATAACTATGTCTTTATCTAAGACAATACCTAGTTCATCGTAATGAACAGAGTTTTTTTCAAGTATTTCTCTAACTTGTTTGTAATTTTCTTTTTCAATTTCGACAATAAATCTTCCTTGATCTTCTGAGAACATATACTCAAACTGATTAATTAATTTTTTAGGTTTTTTTATTTCTAAACCTTTTTTGCCTTTGATACACATTTTTGAAACTGCAACTAAAATCCCACCTAAAGAAACATCGTGTGCCGATCTAACTAATTTTTTCTTGATTAAATTTAAAACAGTTTGACCGTTATTTTTTTCATTAAATAAATTTATTTCAGGAGGAGGGCCAGTTTTAACTCTTAAAATATCCCTAGAAAAAATACTTTGATCTAAATAACCTTCAGTTTTACCAATAACCAAAACTATATTATCAACTTTTTTAAAATCCATTGTTACCATGTCTGTGTAATTTTTTATTAAACCAACACCCCCGATTGAAGGAGTTGGTTTAATACCTTCTTCTTTTGTTTGATTATAAAAAGATACATTTCCCGAAACCACTGGGAAATTCAGATATTTACTTGCTTCTCCAATTCCCTGAACGCATTCAACAAATTCTCCCATGTTTTCCTCTTTTTCAGGATTTCCAAAATTTAAACAATTTGTTATTGCGATAGGTTCAGCTCCAACTGAAATTAAATTTCTCCAACTTTCACAAACTACTTGTTTCCCACCAGTTAATGGATGCGCATAACAATATGAAGCTGAAGAATCCACTGATGCTGCAACTGCTTTATTAGTTCCATGAACTCTAACAATACCTGCATCACTTCCAGGTTTTTGTATAGTATCACCCATGACTGTGTGATCATACTGTTCCCATATCCATTCTTTACTACAAATGTTTGGATTTGATAATAATTTATTTAATACGTTTAAAATTTTTAAACTTTTAAAATTATCTTTATTAAGTTTATTTTTTTTAGGTAATTTAGATTTTTTCCATTTTCTATCATACATAGGTGAGTTTTCTACTAATGTATCAACAGGTATATCAGCAACTTTTTTTTCATCATAAAAAAGTTCAATTTTTTTACTATTAGTTGTTTTACCAATTACAGAAAAATCTAAATTCCATTTATCAAATATTTTTTTTGCCTCTTTTTCCTTACCGTTTTCTAAAACTATAAGCATTCTTTCTTGGCTTTCAGATAACATGATTTCATATGGCGTCATGTTCAATTCTCTACAGGGAACTTTATTTAAATTTAGCTCTATTCCTAGTTTTCCTTTTGATGCCATTTCTATACTTGAAGAAGTTAAACCAGCAGCTCCCATATCCTGAATTGCTATAATCGACTCTCCAGCCATTAGTTCTAAACAAGCTTCAAGTAAAAGTTTTTCTGTAAAGGGATCACCAACCTGAACTGTTGGTTTTTTTTCCTCTATTTTTTCATCAAAAATTGCAGATGCCATACTGGCACCGTGTATTCCATCTCGTCCAGTTTTTGACCCAACATAAATTACTGGTTTACCAATTCCAGCAGCTTTTGAATAAAAAATTTTATTTTTTTTAACCAGACCTAATGTCATAGCATTAACAAGAATATTACCATTGTAAGACTCGTCGAAACACGTTTGCCCTCCTATTGTAGGAACACCTATACAATTCCCATACCCACCAATTCCACGAACAACTCCTCTTAGCAGGTTTTTAGTTTTTTTATTTCGCGGTGAGCCAAAGTGTATCGAGTTAAGATTTGCTATTGGTCTTGCACCCATCGTAAAAACATCCCTCATTATTCCACCAACACCTGTTGCTGCTCCTTGATAAGGCTCTATAAAAGAAGGATGATTATGGCTTTCTATTTTAAAAACAATTGCATCATCGTCTCCTATATCAATAACTCCAGCATTTTCACCAGGACCTTGAATAACCTTTTTTCCTTCAGTTGGTAAATTTTTTAAATGTAGTCTTGATGATTTATAAGAACAGTGCTCATTCCACATTGCTGAAAAAATTCCAAGTTCAGTAATATTTGGTGTTTTATTTAATAATTCGCAAATTTTCTTATACTCAGACTTACTTAATCCATGCTCCAATGCTACTGACTCGTTTACTTTCATTATTTTAAATTAGATAATAAATTTTGAAAAAAAATAGAACCATCATCTCCTGATAGGTATTTGTCTATCATTCTTTCAGGATGTGGCATCATTCCAAGAATATTTTTTTCTTTATTAAATATACCAGCTATATTGTTCATAGCTCCATTAGGATTTGATTTTTCGTTAACTTCTCCATCTTTATTACAATATAAAGCTGCAATTTGATTATTATCATTAATACGTTTCATCTGATCAGTTGAACAAAAAAAATTACCTTCATTATGTGCTATATGTAATTCTAAAATATTTTTATTAATATTTTTGAAATAGTTATTTTCACTTTCATTTATTTTAATAAATACGTTTCTACATATAAATTGTGAATATTTATTTCTTAATAACGCTCCCGGGAGCAACTCTGTTTCAGTTAAAATTTGAAAACCATTACAAATACCTAGCAGCAAACCCCCAGACTTTGCAAATTTTATGACTGAATTGATAATTTTTGATTTAGATGCCATACTTCCACATCTTAAATAATCACCATATGAAAAGCCACCAGGTAGAACTACTAAATCATTTTTCGGCAATTCTGAATCATTATGCCAAATCATTTTGTTTTTAAAACCAAATTTTTTAAGCGCAACATCCATGTCTCTATCACAATTTGAACCTGGAAAAATTATCACTGATGAATTCATTATATATTATTGCGATCCAATAATTTTATAGTCTTCAATAACAAGGTTAGCTAAAAGTTTTTTGCACATTTCTTCAGCTTTTTCTTCAGCTTTTTTTTTATCTTTTTCATCGATTTCAATTTCAAAATATTTTCCTTGTCTAACTTCTTTAATGTTATTGAAGCCCATACCATTAAGCGCTTGGTGCACGACTTTTCCTTGTGGATCTAAAACATCCTTTTTTAAAGTAACTATTGTAGAAACCTTCATTTTCTAACTTTTTTTTTAAATGAACTTAAATTGGTAACATTAGAAGCATTTACATTCGATTGTTCATGTAAAATACCTAACCTTTTGGCAACTTCTGTATACGCCGGTATTAAACCACCAAGATTTTTTCTAAATCTATCTTTATCTAGTTTTTTTTCAGTCAATGAGTCCCACAATCTACAAGTATCTGGACTTATTTCGTCTGCTAGTATTATATCTTTTTTATTGCTTGATTTAATACGACCAAATTCTAATTTAAAATCAACAAGTTTAATTCCAATACCTCTAAACATTCCAATCATAAAATCATTAATTCGTAAAATAATTTTTTTAATTTTTTCAATTTCTTTTTTTGTTGCCCATCCAAATATTAGAATGTGTTCTTCTGCAATTAATGGATCTCCTAGCTTGTCATCTTTAAGGCAGTATTCTATTAAAGGTTGCTTTAAAACAGTTCCGTCCTCAATACCGAGTCTTTTTGTTATCGAACCAGATGCTATGTTTCTTACAATAAATTCAATAGGAATAATTTCTGCAAGCTTGATAATCTGTTCTCGCATATTAAGTCTTTTAACCAAATGAGTTTTAATGCCAATTTGGTTTAAATTTTCCAAAATATGCTCAGATATTCTATTGTTTAATACACCCTTGCCTTCAATTTTGGATTTTTTTTGGTTATTAAATGCTGTAGCGTCATCTTTGAAATATTGTATTGCTAGGCTTTTGTTATTAGTAGAGTAAATAATTTTTGCTTTACCTTCATATAACTTTTTTCCCTTTTTCATTATCTAAATACTCTTCTAAATATTAAATTAATATTTTTAAAATGAGAAGAATAGTTAAAAATAGATTTTAACTTTTTTGGTGAAATTTTTGAAATTATGAACTTATCTGTTAACAGTAGACTTAATAAATCTAACCTTTCAGAAAAACATCTTTTTGCATTTTTTTGAACAATTTTATAAGACTGTTCTCTGCTTAGCCCAGATTTTGTTAGTTCGATCATCACTTCTTGTGAAAAAATTACTCCTCTTGTGAGATTTAAATTTTCAATCATTTTTTTAGGGTAAATAATCATTTTATCAAGAATATTTTTTAAGCGTACAAGTGCAAAATCTAAAGTTATATTTGCGTCGGGACCTATACTTCTTTCAACGCTCGAGTGTGAAATATCCCTTTCATGCCAAAGTGCAATATTTTCCAATGAAGGTACAACTGCACTTCTAACAATTCTAGACAAACCAGTTAAATTTTCACTCAGAATAGGGTTTTTTTTATGTGGCATAGCAGAAGATCCTTTCTGATCTTTTGAAAAAAATTCTTGCAACTCATAAACTTCAGATCTTTGTAAATGTCTAATTTCTAGAGCAACTCTTTCAATTGATCCAGCAATAATTCCTAGAGTAGAAAAATAAAAAGCATGTCTATCTCGAGGAATTATTTGAGTTGAAATAGGTTCAACTTTTAAACCAAGTTTCTTTGCAACATGGCTTTCGACTTTTGGATTTACATTTGCAAAAGTTCCCACGGCTCCAGATATTGCACATGTAGATATTTCATCAATTGCGTTCAAAAGTCTTTTTTTATTTCTTTTAAATTCTTCATAAAATGATGCTAGCTTAAGTCCAAACGTTATAGGCTCGGCATGTATACCATGACTTCTTCCTATGCACGGCGTATATTTATGTTTTTTTGCTTGTTTCTTTAAAACTTTTAAAATTTGATCAATATCTTGTATTAAAATCTTTCCTGATTGAACTAACTGAATATTAAAACTTGTGTCTAAAATATCCGAAGAAGTCATTCCTTGATGTAAATATCTAGCTTTTATTCCTACTTTTTCTGTAACTGAGGTCAAAAAAGCAATCACATCGTGTTTAACTTTAGACTCTATTTGATGAATTCTTTTTACATTAATTTTAGCTTTTTTTCTTACTGCTGCAGAAACGCCATTGGGAATTTGACCTAACTTTTCCATAGCCTGAGCTGCAGCTATTTCAACCTCAAGCCAAATTCTATATTTATTTTCTTCTGACCAAATATCAGTAAGTTCTTTTCTAGAGTATCTTTTAATCATTAATTATAAGTAAGGAGGCTTATGATAACCTTTAACAGATTCTGTAAAGATTTCATAACCATTTTCAGTAATTCCTACCGTATGTTCAAATTGAGCAGATAAAGATTTATCTTTTGTTACAGCTGTCCATCCATCAGATAGAACTTTAACGTCATATTTTCCACTATTAATCATTGGTTCGATTGTAAAAGTCATTCCAGGTATTAACTCCGCCCCAGTATTTTTTTCACCATAATGTAATACGTTAGGCGCTTCATGAAATTTAGTGTTAACACCATGACCACAAAAATCTCTCACTACAGAAAAACCTTTTTCTTCCACATGGGATTGAATTGCGTGCCCTATGTCACCAAGTTTTACATTTGGTTTTAGTATTTTTATTGCCTTCATCATTGCTTCATATGTTGCATCTATTAAATTGTTTGCTTTAACAGGTGTTTTTCCAACACAGAACATCCTGCTGGTATCTCCATGATGATCACTAACAATAGCAGTTACATCAATATTTATAATATCCCCTTCATTTAAAATTCTATCTGAGGGTATACCATGACAAACAACATGATTTAATGATGTACATAAGGATTTTTTAAAACCACGATAAAACAATGGAGCAGAAAATCCTCCATTATCTTTTATAAACTCATACCCAAGTTTATCAATTTTATCTGTTGAAATTCCAGGTTTAATATTTTCGGTTAACATATCAAGTGTCTTAGATGCAAGATTTCCTGCTGCTCTCATTTTTTCAAATTTTTCTTTAAAATTATTCATCAATAATATTTATTTTTTTTTCAATTTTTATTTCTTTAGAACTCAAAGTACATCTGTAAGCTAGAAACTTAACGCCAGCTTTTTTTGCCATCTTATAGTTTCGATAATAATTATCATCGATATCTTTAGCTATTCTAAAATTACTTATACCTTGAATTTGAGTTAAAAATAAGACGTAAGGTTTATAATTTTTTTCAATTGAATTAATAAGATTTACCAAGTGTTTTGAACCTCTTGTTGTTATAGCATCTGGAAATTCAGCTAAATCTTTATTTCTTAAAAGCGTAACGTTTTTGACTTCAATTATATATTTGTCACATAAAAAATCAAACCTTGTATCTTTAGAATATTTAAATTCAGGAGTTATATTTTTAACTAACTGAAATTCTTTAATTAGTTTATTTTTTAATGCATGTTCAACTATTCTGTTAGCTCTGTGTGTATTAACACCAATAAGTTTTTTATTTACTTTAATCATTTCTAAAGTGAACTTTAGTTTACGCTTGGGATCATTATTTTTTGTAACCCATACATCATTTCCTTTATCTAATAGACCCATCATGGACCCTGTATTGGGACAGTGAGCTGTTAAGACTGAATTATTTACTTTTATATCTACGAAAAACCTTTTATATCGCTTGATTAATTTGCCTTTAATTAAAGTACTGGTAAATTTCATTATAATTTATTTATATTTGTAAATGGAAAATAAAAAAGAAATATTTGCTGGAATTATTATTATTGGCAATGAAATTTTGTCAGGCAGAACCCAAGACACAAACACAAGTACCCTTTCAATTTGGTTAAATTCTCTTGGTATTAAAGTTCAAGAAGTAAGAGTTATTCCTGATACAGAAGAAACTATTATTAAAACAGTAAATGAACTTAGAAAAAAATATAATTACATATTTACCACTGGCGGAATAGGTCCAACACATGATGATATTACCGCTTCATCAGTTTCAAAAGCATTTAACTTGACTTATGGTCCACACAAGGAAGCAATGTCAATTCTCGAAAAATATTATAAACCAGGTGAATTTAATGAAGGAAGAAAAAAAATGGCATGTATGCCTACGGATGCAAATTTAATACTAAATCCAACAAGTGGCGCCCCAGGTTTTAATGTTGAAAATGTTTTTTGTCTACCTGGTGTTCCATCTATTTTAAAATCTATGATTGGAGGAATTTCACATAAATTAATAGGTGGCAATCCAATATTAAGTCAAACAATAAATTTAAGAACTGTTGAAAGTGAAATAGCAAAATCCTTATCAGAAGTTCAAACAAAAAACAAAGATGTTGATATTGGTAGCTATCCTTTTTTTAGAGCAGGAAAATTAGGCGTAGCAATAGTACTAAGATCTTCTGATCAAAATAAAATTGATCAATGCAATTCAGAGATACAAAATTTTATAAAAGAAAAAAATATTGAAGTTGTTGAAAAAGAATAATGTTATATTTTGCATACGGCAGTAATTTAAATCACGCCCAGATGGAATATAGATGTGCTGGAGCAATATTTATTAAAAAACATATCTTAAAAGGTCACAAACTTTGTTTTAGTCATAAAACAAATAGAACTGTTTATGGACATGCCAATATAGTCAAAGATAAAAAATCTGAAGTACACGGTGCAATTTGGAATATAAGCAAAAAAGACGAACAAGAATTAGATATATACGAAGGTATTGATTATCATTACTATCAAAAAGAATTTTTCATTTTAAAGGGAAAAAAAGTTTTAGTTTATATACAAAAAAAATACTACCATCAAAAACCAAGCTCTACTTATTTACATACAATAATTGAAGGTTACAAAGATTGTAATTTAGACATAAAAAAATTAAAAAAAATTGTTTCCCGTTACAAAATTAATTACCAAATAAATTGGTAATTTTTTTTAATTTTTGTTTAGTACTTTTTTACTAGCAGATGACTTTATCCCTATCATTGATGAAAATAATCCAAAAAGTCTTGATTTATTCATTTTAAATTTATTCTTAGATATAAATAAAAAAATAATAGTTGAGAAAAAAAAACGTAATAATTTTGAAAAATGCATAGCAAATGAGGAAAGGTAACCATAATGTTTTTTATTGTAGTAAAATCTTGACCAGTAATAATTCCAATTTCTAAAATTGCCGTAATTGCCAGTCATGGGGTCATCTACTGATCCACCACCACCATGTAAAATTTTAATTTTATTAAAAATGTATACAAGTCCACCCATTTTTTTAACTCTTTTACATAAATCAACTTCTTCAAAAAAGAAAAAAAGATTTTCATCATATATTTTTCGATTTTCAAATTTATCAAGATTAATTATAAGTGCAGAGCCTTTTACTAAATCAACTTTTGACGTTTTGGCCTCACTATCATTGCTTATTTTTGTCATGTTTAAATATTTATCGAAATCTTTATTTTTATTAAAATCAACCAATTCATCATAATAAGGTGTTGCAAGTGTGAAATTCCCATTTAAGCTTTGAATTTCATTTTCGATTTCAATAAATTGATTATGCTTAATTAGTGTATCTGGGTTCAATATAATAACATATGGAGTTTTAATTTTTTTCAAACCTATATTTGCAGCTCTGCTCCAGCCCAAGTTGTCATTATTAATTATTACTTTGCAGTTTTTATATTTGATTTCTATTTCTCTTTTAAGCTCAGCATTGTCAGAATTTTCAACAATTATAATTTCGCGAGCATTACCAATGTAAGAAAGGCATTTTTCTAGTTTTGTTATAGACTTGTAAGATATAATTAAGATTGTAAGATTCATTAAATATTCTATTAATATATATTATGTTTAGTTATAAGTTGAGTTCTAAATAAATACAGATATAAGAATTGAAAAAATGAATGCCCTCGTGGTGAAATTGGTAGACACAAAGGACTTAAAAGGCGAGGGATAGAAGTTAAAGTCAGTCCATAGTAGTCCAAGGTAGTCTAAAACATCCTATAAAATCACATAACTTTAATTTTGATTTCAATTCATATCACAAAATAAGACTGAATTAATTACTCCAAACTGGAGCAAGACTGGAGCATAGAGAGATAATATTATATGCTTCTAATAATGAAAAAACTTTTAGGGATCGTGGTTCTGGGTTTGATCTTAAGTGGTTGTGAAACTACTAACTATGGCATGTATCCATCAAGTGGCAGTTATTCTTCTGCTGAGCAAGATGCAAATAATCAAAAAGCTATCCTCGAGGCTCAAAAACAAAATCAGAAAAAAACTAATACAAAAAAAGAAGAGGAAAAAAGACGTATAGCTGAAGAAAAAGCTAAGAAACCAGAAAATACTTTTGCTGACGATTATTCTATTTATGCAAAATCTGTAGACTACATAATTTTGGATCCTGGACCGACGGGATCATATAATAATATAATAGGATATCCAGATTTTAAAAAAATTATTCCGCTATCCGCAATGAATCATTGTTGGGCTCAAGGTAAGCATGCTTACTTATTTGGCTATCAAAATCCAAATGGCTCTGTAGTTTTAGATGATTGGATTGGTTGGGGCAAACAAACATTTAAAACAAGATTTTTTTGTGCAAAAAATAGATTAAATGCAAACAAAATATTTCAAAATTATTACAATGTTAAAAGATACCAAGGAAAAAAATTTGTATCTAATATTGAGTTTTATTATAAAAAAGGAAAAGCGCTATATGATATCAATGATGATTTAGTTTACATAACTAGTGAAAGAACCATAGTTGCAGAAAAAGATAAACCTAAAAAAACAGACGAGAAACATGAGAAGAAAAAACCCAAGAAGAAAAAAGCTGAAAAACAAGTTAATGATGAAAAAATATACTCGGTTGGCTCAGGTACCGGCTTCTTTATTAATCATACAGGGAATATTTTAAGCAACAACCATGTAATTGATTCATGTAATGTTGTAAAACTACATTATAAAGGCAAAGTGACACCTGTTACTATTCTTGCAACTGATCGATCTAATGATCTTTCTTTAATGAAAACAGATATCAAACCTGATGATGTTTTTCCTGTAGCTATTGATGATGCAAATTTATTAGAAGATGTTTATGTTGCTGGATTTCCATTTGGAAAAGATGTTAGCTCATCTGTTAAAGTCACAAAAGGAGTCGTGAGCGCTCTTACAGGAATAGCAAATAATTATTCTAATATTCAAATTGATGCTGCACTACAACCTGGTAATAGCGGTGGTCCAATAGTCAATAAAAAAGGCAATGTAGTTGGGGTCGCAGTCGCAAAATTGGATTATAAAAAAATACTTGAGATGTATGACACCATACCTGAAGGAACAAACTTCGGGATTAAATCATCAACTGTTCATCAGTTTATTAAAGCAAATAATGTTAATTCAATTCAAACAAACAGAAGAGAAATGTCCACAGATGATATTGGAGCAAAAATACTAAAAGCAACTGTTTATCTAGATTGTTTCATGACAGCTCAAAGATATGAGCGTCTTAAATCAAAAAAAGTTATGTATAAAAATATTGATTAAGTTTATAGGATATTATGGGACAACTGGAGCATGACTGGAACATAGAGAGATAAAATAAAAAAAATTTACTTATTAAACTTGTTCAATTATAAATATTAGCATAAATACTCATGAAAATAACTCATGCCCTCGTGGTGAAATTGGTAGACACAAAGGACTTAAAATCCTTGCCCTTTTGGGAGTGCCAGTTCGAGTCTGGCCGAGGGCACCATTGAAGATGTCAAAAATACAAATTATCTCTGATAAAAATAAAAAATCTAAAAGTATAAAATCTGCTTTAGTAAAAAAATTAAATAAAATTATAATAAAAAGATTTAATATCACGATAGTTATTGGTGGCGATGGCTTTATGCTTCAAACACTAAAAAAAAATAAAAACTCTAAAAAATTATTTTATGGAATTAATTCAGGTAATTATGGTTTCTTGATGAATAAGTTTTCATCTAAAAATATTATAAAAAATTTATCAAAAGCTAAAATGATTACTATTTCACCTCTAGAAATGACTGTTAAAAATAATAAAAATCAAATTAAAAAATATTTAGCAATTAATGAAGTTTCAATTTTAAGACAGAGTAGACAGGCAGCATCTTTATCAATTTATTATGGATCAAAACAAGTAATTAAAAATTTAGTTTCCGATGGAGTGTTGGTTTCCACGCCAGCTGGTAGTACAGCTTATAACCTTTCCGTTCATGGACCAATTTTAAGTTTGAATTCAAAAAAATTATCAATATCACCCATAAGTCCATTTAGACCTCGAAGATGGAAAGGAAAAATAGTTAGTGATAAATCAAAAATAACTGTTAAAAATTTAAACCCTTCTAAAAGACCAATTAGTGCAGTTGCTGATAATATTGAAGTTAGAAATGCAAAAAATATTATTGTTAAAACTAATCAAAAAATTAAATTTAATCTTATATATGATCAAAGTAGAAGCCTTCAAAAAAAAATTAAAATTGAACAATTAAGAAGAGAAGTTAATTAGTGGTGCCCCCGCACGGATTCGAACCGCGGACCTATTGATTACAAATCGAGAGTCTAAATTCAAAAAGATAAATACTATCAACGTTAATTGAAAGTTATTTCAAATCTGTACACACTATTAACACAGTGATAAAGTTTTTTAATGCCAAGATATTTCTTAGTGTTCCAAGGTGATACTTATGATGAAGAAAAAGAACTTTCTTGTCTATGGGCTCCTAAGAAGAATAAAAGTGGAAACGAAGTGCATCATCATAAAAGGCTATTAGAAGTTAACGAAGGTGATAGAGTTATTCATTTAGTCAACAGATATATAAAAGCAATTTCTACAGTTAGGTCAAAAGCTTATGATGCTGACTGCCCAAGAGAATTTAAACGTGCTTCTTGGGATAGAGAAGGCAGAAAAGTCGATGTAGAAATAATTGAACTCGATGATCCAATCCACGTTGATGATATAATTAATAAAATTAAAAATAATCTACCTGAAAAATACAGTCCCTTTAATTCAGATGGAGGAGGGAACCAAGGATATTTTTTTGAGATTAACGCTGAAATATTTAATATAATTTTAAATACTGATTATGAAAATGAAGAAATAAATTTAAACTATGTAGAACAAAGTTTAAATACCCCAACAGGATCCAGTGTTAATTCTAAACTTAAAGTTAATGTTAGATCATCTACTTGGCAAAAATATTTTAAAAACCAGTTATTTAAATATTGGGGTGTTAAATGTGTTTTAACAGATGTTCAAAACAAAGATTTATTAATAGGAGCTCACATTAAGCCTTGGTCAAAGTGTGATGATAAAGAAAAAATTGATGTATTTAATGGACTTCCTCTATCACCGAATGCAGATAAAATTTTCGAACTTGGTCTTATATCATTTGATGAAAACGGAAAATTAATAAAATCAAATAAGTTGAGTGACGAGGATTTAGAGAAATTAAACATTAATTCTGATATAAAATTAGACTTTAAAAATGAACATTTTAAGTATTTAGAATATCATAGATTAAACAAGTATAAAAAATGAAAAAACTTTTAGGAATCGTGGTTAATGGATAATATTTTAATTTCAAAAAGTAGTAGACACTCAAAGATAACTGGAAATTTTGCAGAACACTTTGTTTTGTATTGGCTTTCAAAATATGGTTTTGAATGTGCCTATGTTGATCACGTTGGCATAGATTTAATAGCAAACAATCCTCATACATCAGAAAGGATGGGTATATCTGTTAAAGCAAGATCTAGATCTGAAGGAACTGAAAATGATCATATGGTTATTGGACCGACATTAGGAACTACAAAAAAAATTAATAACGCCTGCAAAGCTTTTGGACTTAAACCATATTTAGCAATTGTTATTGATGATAAAAATTCATCAAAAATTTTTATTTTATCTTTAGATAAATTTAATGACCTACATAAACCCAAAAAACAAATGATTTGGTATATGGGAAAAAAATGGATGTCCAAATATTTAAAAGATGAAGAAATTAAAATTATAGAATTTAGCCATAGTATTAAATCTTGGTGGAAATAAATTTTATTTATAAGACTTCTTGATTGATACACAATCTATACACACTCTATACACACTCTCTAAAGAAATTTGATTAAAACTTAAATACTGAAAAAAAATTAACGTTGATTTTATTGAGTGATGGTGCCCCCGCACGGATTCGAACCGCGGACCTATTGATTACAAATCAATTGCTCTACCAACTGAGCTACAAGGGCATATAAGCCTTGTATAAATTATTTTTATACTAATCAAGATTTTTTTTTGAATTGCTTAAATGATGAAACACAATTGCAGCACTATTTGAAATATTTAAACTTTCAACATTTTTATTGATCTTTATTCTAACAAAAAAATCCGCATATTTAGCTGTATGTTGCCTCATTCCAAAACCCTCAGATCCAAATAAAAGTATATTGTTTCCCTTCCATTCAATTTCAGTAAAGTTTTTATTTGCACTAGAGTCAAAACCATAAATCCAAAAATTTTTATCTTTTAGGTTCTTCAAAGTAGAATTTATATTTGATACTTGAAATATGTTAATGTGTTCAATGCATCCGCTAGCTGCTTTATACATAAGTTTACTTTTTTTTGGAAAGTGCCTATCTTTTACAATCAAACCATCAATTTTAAAAGATGCAGCATTCCTTATAAGTGAGCCAATATTTCTCGGATCTGTAACTTCATCAAGACATACTAAAGTTAAATTATTTTTATTTCTTACAAAATCTTTTAACAACGGTTGATCTAATTCTTCAATTTCAGCAACATATCCTTGATGTGATATTTGATCTTTTGTAGTGTATTTGTCCAATTCCTTTTTAGTTTTAAAATAAACTTTAACATTTTTAAGAATATTTGTTTTTTGATTTTTTCTATGTATGTTTTTTTTGCTTTCTTCAGTTAAAAATACTCTTAATACCTTTCTTTCAGGGTTTCTAAGTGCTTCAATCACTGCATGTTGACCAACAATAAAAAATGGCATTTTATTCATGAATTATAGGAGTTTTATACGTATTTTCTCATGTTTTCCCAGTAAATCTCGTATTGCAATTGCATAATAAAAATATATAAAACGCTTGTTGTTTGAAGCTTTATTGAACTAGGGGACGCTTCCCCAATTAAGGAGGGGTTCCAGAGCGGTCAAATGGGGCGGGCTGTAAACCCGTTGACTTCGGTCTTCGAAAGTTCGAATCTTTCCCCCTCCACCATTCAGTAAAATTTTTTATAACGATGGAGTGAAACTCTTGGGTGTCGCGGGTGTAGTTCAATGGTAGAACGCTAGCCTTCCAAGCTGGATGTAAGGGTTCGATTCCCTTTACCCGCTCCAGAGGTTAAAATAAATGTTAAATATAATTGAGGTTAAAAAGTAATGTCGAAAGAAAAATTTGTAAGAAATAAACCGCATTGTAATATAGGTACAATCGGACACGTGGATCATGGTAAAACAACTTTAACAGCAGCTATTACAAAAGTTTTAGCTGAGGCGGGAGGTGCTAAGTTTGTTGCTTATGATCAAATTGATAAAGCTCCTGAAGAAAAAGAAAGAGGAATAACAATTTCAACTGCGCACGTTGAGTATGAAACTGAAAAAAGACACTATGCTCACGTTGACTGCCCAGGACATGCTGACTATGTAAAAAACATGATTACAGGAGCAGCACAAATGGATGGAGCAATCCTTGTAGTTAATGCAGCAGATGGTCCGATGCCACAAACAAGAGAACATATTCTACTTGCAAGACAAGTTGGTGTTCCTGCAATAGTTGTTTTTTTAAATAAAGTTGATCAAGTAAAAGATAAAGAATTAATTGACTTGGTTGAAGAGGAAATTAGAGAACTTTTAACTTCATATAAATTTCCTGGAGACAAAACTCCGATTGTTAAAGGTTCAGCTTTATCAGCTGTTGAAGGTAAAGATGAAGCTATCGGAAAAAATGCAATTATGGAATTAATGAAAGCTGTTGATGAACATATACCACAACCTGATAGACCAAAGGACAAACCATTTTTGATGCCTGTTGAAGACGTATTCTCAATTTCTGGAAGAGGTACTGTTGTAACAGGAAGAGTAGAGTCAGGTGTAATAAAAACTGGTGAAGAAATAGAAATTGTTGGTATTAGAGACACAAAAAAATCTGTCTGCACTGGTGTAGAAATGTTTAGAAAACTTTTGGACAGTGGTGAAGCCGGAGATAATATTGGTGCACTGTTAAGAGGTGTTGAAAGAACAGATGTTGAAAGAGGTCAAGTTCTTTGTAAACCTGGATCAGTTACTCCGCATACCAAGTTTGAAGCTCAGGCTTATGTTTTAAAAAAAGAAGAGGGTGGAAGACACACTCCTTTCTTTACTAAATATAGACCTCAGTTTTATTTTAGAACAACCGACGTTACTGGAGAAGTTGAATTGCCATCAGGAACAGAAATGGTAATGCCTGGTGACGATGCTAAATTTACTGTAAAATTAATCACACCAATTGCTATGAGTGAAAAATTAAACTTTGCAATTCGTGAAGGTGGTAGAACGGTAGGAGCTGGCGTAGTAACTAAAATAATAGAGTAAACTTCTATAGGAGTGTAGCTCAATTGGTAGAGCGCCGGTCTCCAAAACCGGAGGCTGAGGGTTCGAGTCCCTCCGCTCCTGCCAATAATTAAAAAAAAAATATGAAAAACCCTTTAAAATTTATTCAAGAAGTAAAACAAGAAGCTTTTAAAATTACATGGCCCACTGGAAAGGAAACTTTACAAGGAACTTTGATGGTAGTTGTGATGGCAATTATAGCGTCATTGTTTTTTTTATTATTAGATCAAGTTTTAAAATTTTTTTTAGATTTATTACTTAAGGTAAGTTTTTAATGAAAAATTGGTATATAGTTCAATCTCATTCAAGTTTTGAAAACAAAGTTGCTAGTTTAATTAAGGAAGAAGCTGATAAAGCAAAAATTGCCGATAAAATTGAAGAAATAATTGTTCCAACCCACGATGTTACTGAAGTTAAAAGAGGAAAAAGAATACAGAGGAAAAAAAAATATTTTCCTGGTTACGTTTTGATTAAAAGTGAAATGGATAATAATATTTATCATATGATAAAAAATATTAAAAGAGTTAGCGGTTTTTTAGGTTCGAAAGGAATACCAGTTCCTGTGTCAGACAAAGAAATAGAGAAAATATTGGGACAGATTAAAGATGGTGTTGCTCAGCCAAAATCTGGTATAGAATATAATATCGGGGAAAAAGTTCAGGTTATAGATGGACCTTTTGCATCGTTTAGTGGAATGGTTGAAGGAGTAGATGAAGAAAAATCTAGACTAAAAGTTTCTGTTTCTATATTTGGTAGACCAACTCCGGTAGATTTGGAATATAATCAAGTTGAAAAGGTAAGTTAATGGCAAAAAAAGAAATAACAGGTTATGTGAAATTACAAATTAAGGGTGGCCAAGCTAATCCCGCGCCTCCAGTTGGTCCTGCGTTAGGACAAAGAGGAATAAACATTATGGAGTTTTGTAAAGCTTTTAACGAAAAAACTAAAAACTTTATGGGAAAACCAGTACCAGTTATTATCACGGTATATAAAGATAAGAAATTTGATTTTATTATTAAATCACCACCCGCTTCTCACTTTATTAAAGAGGCAGCAAAGTTAAAAGGTGGATCACAAGAGCCCGGAAGACAAATTGTTGCGTCAATAACAAAGAAACAAGCTGAAGAAATAGCAAAAAAGAAAATGGCTGATTTAAATGCACATGATTTAGATGAAGCTGTTAAAATTATTGCAGGCTCTGCACGATCTATGGGTATAGAGGTAAAAGAGTAATGTCATCAAAAAGATTCAAAAAACTTCCTGAAAACACATCAACATTAAAAGCTAATATTTTTGAAAACGTTGTGACAGAGGTTAAAAAAAACTGCACTACTAAATTTGATGAATCTATTGATTTAAATTTACAAATAAACCACAAACAAAAAAAATCTGAAATTAATTTAAGAACAGTTGTTAACTTACCTGCTGGAAGTGGTAAGAAAATTAAAGTTGCTGTAGTTTGCGAGGAAGGAAAATCTAAAGATGCTAAGGAAGCGGGGGCGGATATTATTGGTGGTGACGATTTTATAGAAAAAATAAAAAATGGAGATTTAAATTTTGATAAACTTATATCCACTACATCAATGATGATAAAGCTATCAAAGTTAGGTAAAATTTTAGGACCCAAAGGTTTAATGCCAAATCCTAAGCTTGGATCTGTTACAGATAATATTAAAAAAGCAGTCACGGATGCAAAATCAGGTCAAGTTGAAATTAAAAATGATAAAGATGGAAATATTGGCCTAAGTATCGGAAAAAAATCTTTTTCGGATGATAAACTTATGAAAAATTATAACGCAGTTCTAGATACTTTAGAAAAAGAAAAATCGAATAATACTGTAAAAGGTGATTTGATTAAAAATATTTTTATAACTTCCTCAATGGGAGTTTCCTACAAACTTAAATTACCAAAAAGTATTTAATTATGATGAACAAAGGACAAAAACAAAATTATATTAAAGAAATGACTGCACAGTTTCAAAATAGCGAAGCAGTTTTGGTTACACATTATCAAGGTCTAACTGTTAAACAATTAGATGATTTAAGAAAACAAATGAAAGAACACGGTATCAAATTTCAAATTACAAAAAATAGAATAACAAAATTAGCTTTGAAAGAAACTAAATGTAAAGATCTAACTAATTTATTTACGGGACCAACAGCAGTTGCTTTATCAAAAGATGCTATAACTTCAGCAAAAATTTTAACTAAATTTTCAAAAGAAAATAAAAGTCTTAAAATTCTAGGTGGAATCATGGGCGAAGAGATTCTAGATGTCGCCGGAGTTGCAAATGTCGCTACTTTACCTACTTTGGATGAGGCAAGAGCCAAAATTGTGGGAATTTTACGTTCTCCTGCACAAAAAATCGCAAGTATTTTACTTGCACCAGCTTCAAAAATCGCTATTTTAGCGCTCGAAAAAAGTAAAAAATAAACCCTACAAATACATTAAATAATATGGCAGACCTAAATAAAATTATCGACGATTTATCAAGTTTAACTGTTGTTGAGGCAGCTGAACTTTCAAAACAACTTGAGGAAAAATGGGGCGTTACAGCAGCAGCGGCAGTTGCGGCAGCACCCGCAGCTGGAGGCGCAGCACCCGCAGAGGAAAAAAGTGAGTTTACAATTATGCTCACAGCGGCAGGTGATAAAAAAATTAACGTAATAAAAGAAGTTAGAGCAGTAACTTCATTGGGATTAAAAGAAGCTAAAGATTTAGTTGAAGGCGCTCCTAAAGAGGTTAAGTCTGGTGTTAATAAAAAAGAAGCTGAAGAAATAAAAGCTAAATTAGAAGCAGCAGGCGCAAAAGTAGAACTTAAGTAAATATAAAGAAAGAATTAATTGCTGGTTATTTTTTTAACTAGCAAGATACTATAGATGCAATTATCTTTTACTGAAAAGAAAAATATAAGAAAGAATTTCGGAAAACTTAAAGAAGGTTTATCAATACCTAACCTGATTGAAGTCCAAAAAAACTCTTACAAAGAACTAACATCTTTTGATCCAAATATCGCAAACCAACTAACCAAAGGTTTTGACAGAGTATTTAAAAGCATTTTCCCAATTGAAGATTTAAACGATAAAGCAACTTTAGAATATATTTCTTACAAATTAGAAAAGCCAAAATTTGATACTGAAGAATGTATTCAACGTGGTCTAACTTATTCTTCTGCTCTTAAATGTACATTAAGATTAGTTGTCTACGATATAAATCAAGAAACAAATACTAAAGATATCTTGTCGGCGAAAGAACAAGAAGTTTATATGGGTGAAGTTCCTATGATGACAAATAGTGGAACATTTATCACTAACGGAGTTCAAAGAGTTGTAGTTAATCAAATGCACAGAAGTCCTGGTGTTTTTTTCGACCATGATAAAGGAAAATCACATGCTAGTGGAAAATTACTTTTTAATTGCAGAGTAATTCCAAATAGAGGATCTTGGTTGGATTTTGAATATGATGTTAAAGATTTGTTATATTTTAGAATAGATAGAAAAAAGAAAATTTTATCATCCACTTTGTTATTAGCGTTAGGTTTTTCAAAAAGTGATATAGTCAACGAATTTTATGAGAAGGAAAATTTTATTTTTGATGAAAAATTAAAAAAATGGAAAACAAAATTTAATCCAGAAAATTATAAAACTAAAAACTTCTCTGAAGAGGTTGTAGACGCAAAAACTGGCAAAGTAACTATAAAGCTAGGAGATAAAGTTAATTTCTTAGGTGCAAAAAAACTTTTCAATGATGGATTAAAAGAAATTTATGTAAGCAGTGAATCTTTATACGGAAAATTTCTTCATAAAGATATTAAAATTGAAGATGAAGTGCTTAAAATTGGTACAGAAATTAATGAAACTATTTTAAAAAAACTAATAGAAGCTAAGATTTTTACAATAGAGATATCTTCTACAAATTCAATTAATAAAGGTCCTTATTTATTACAAACTGTTTTTAATGATAAAAATGATACTAAAAATGATGCTATAACTGAGATTTATAAAGTTTTAAGACCAGGGGAACCGCCAACTATCGAAATAGCAGCACAGATCTTTAATAATCTTTTTTTTAGCTCTGATAGATATGACCTTTCTGATGTTGGAAGAGTAAAAATGAATTCAAGATTAAATCTAGAATGCTCAGATAAAATTACTATTTTAAGAAATGATGACATTATTTCTATTATTAAGAAAATGTTAGATTTACGTGATGGCAAAGATGAGGTTGATGATATTGATCATTTAGGCAATAGAAGAGTTAGATCTGTCGGTGAACTTGTAGAAAATCAAGCTCGTATAGGTGTTTACAGAATGGAGAGGGCAATCAAAGAAAAAATGACTACGCTTGACGTTGAGTCATCTATGCCACAAGATCTAATAAATGCAAAACCTCTAACAGTCTCTTTGAAAGATTTTTTTGCAACTTCACAGCTATCGCAATTTATGGATCAAACAAATCCATTATCAGAAATTACACACAAAAGAAGAGTGTCAGCATTAGGTCCAGGAGGTCTTACAAGAGAAAGGGCTGGATTTGAAGTTCGTGACGTTCACCCAACTCACTACGGAAGAATTTGTCCAATAGAAACTCCAGAAGGACCTAATATTGGATTAATAAATAGTTTATCTACTTACGCAAAAATAAATAAATATGGTTTTATTGAAAGTCCATATAAAAGAGTGAAAAATGGAGTTGTTGAAGATAATATAGAATATCTCTCAGCAATGGAGGAAACCAAGTACACAATTGCACAAGCTAATTCAAAAGTTGATAAAAATGGTAAAATAAAAGAAGATCTAGTTTCTTGTCGTCAAAATCTAAATTTTATTTTATCTAAACCAGAAAATATTGATTATATAGAT
Organism: uncultured Pelagibacteraceae bacterium; assembly: GCA_902557385.1. Classification (GTDB taxonomy): domain Bacteria; phylum Pseudomonadota; class Alphaproteobacteria; order Pelagibacterales; family Pelagibacteraceae; genus Pelagibacter. The sequence goes on along the minus strand of CACDZF010000001.1, from coordinate 74,367 downwards.
GTTTCTCCTAAGCAACTTGTTTCAGTAGCTGCATCTTTAATACCATTCCTTGAAAATGATGACGCAAACAGAGCTTTAATGGGTTCAAATATGATGAGACAAGCAGTTCCACTTCTAAAACCAGAGTCACCACTTGTTGGAACAGGGATAGAAAGCGATGTTGCTTTGGACTCTGGCGTAACAATTGTTGCTAAGAGGGAAGGTGTAGTTGATAAAATTGATGGTAAGAGAATAGTAATTAAGGCTACAAGCGAAACTGATTTTACTAAATCTGGAGTAGATATTTATAATTTACAAAAATTTAAAAGATCAAACCAAAATACTTGTATCAATCAAAAACCATTGGTGAGAGTTGGGGATAAAGTAAAAAGTGGTGATATTATTGCTGATGGTCCTTCAACAAAATTAGGAGAACTTGGACTTGGAAAAAATGTGACGGTAGCCTTCATGCCATGGCAAGGTTATAACTTTGAAGACTCTATTTTGATATCTGAAAGATGTGTTACTGACGATGTTTTTACTTCAGTTCACATAGAGGAGTATGAAGTAATGGCAAGAGATACCAAGTTAGGCGAAGAAGATATCACGCGAGATATTCCAAATGTTAATGAAGAGTCTTTAAAAAATTTAGATGAGTCGGGCATTGTCTATATTGGAGCCGAAGTTAAAGGCGGCGATATATTAGTTGGAAAGGTTACACCTAAGGGAGACTCAGCTTCTGGTCCAGAAGAAAAATTACTTAGATCAATATTTGGAGAAAAAGCTATAGATGTGACAGATACTTCTTTAAAAATGCCAAGTGGCAGCAGTGGAATTGTTGTTGATGTAAGAGTCTTTAATAGACATGGAATAGAAAAAGACGAAAGATCTATTACAATTGAAAGATCTGAAATCGATTTAGTACAACAAGATAAAATTGTTGAGGAAGAAATTTTAGAGAGAAGCATTAAACAAAGCATTGGTCAGATTTTATCAAATTCAACCATAAGTAAAAAAATTAAAAACTTTGAAGCAGGTGATAAAATAACCTCTGAAAAAATTGAAAATACAAATATTAACGAGTTATTTAAAATTTCAGTAAATGATAATAAAAAAACTGAAGCTCTAATGCAACTTAAAGACCAATTCAATAAAGCAAACCTTGATATACAAGAAAGATTTGAGGATAAAGTTTTAAAAATTAGACAAGGTGATGATTTACTTCCAAGTGTAATGAAAATGGTTAAAGTTTTTGTCGCAATAAAAAGAAGATTAAGACCTGGAGATAAAATGTCAGGACGTCATGGAAACAAAGGCGTTGTAAGTAAAATTGTTCCAATTGAAGATATGCCATATATGGAGAACGGCAAACCAGTTGATATTGTTCTAAATCCTCTTGGAGTTCCCAGCAGAATGAATGTTGGTCAAATATTAGAAACTCATTTAGGATGGGCATGTAAAGAGTTTGGTGAAAATATTAAAAAGCTAATAGATGAAAATCAAAAAAAAGTGGAAAAGACTGAAAAAATTTCAAGTTTTCTTAAATCAGTTTATGGTAATGAGGTCTTTGAACAAAGCCTTGATAAATTAAATAAAACGGAATTTAAAGATTTATGTGAAAATCTAGAAAACGGTATTCCAATTTCAACTCCTGTATTTGATGGAGCTAAAGAGAGTGATGTAACAGATATGTTGAAACTTGCAAAACTACCTGCTTCTGGACAAACTTTTTTATGGGATGGCAGAACCGGAGAGAAATTTGATAGACCTGTAACTGTTGGAATTATATACATGCTAAAACTTCATCACCTTGTGGAAGATAAAATTCACGCAAGATCTACGGGTCCTTATAGTTTGGTAACACAACAACCTTTAGGTGGAAAAGCTCAACTTGGAGGACAAAGATTTGGTGAGATGGAAGTTTGGGCACTTGAAGCCTATGGCGCTTCTTACAGTTTACAAGAAATTCTAACTGTTAAATCTGATGACGTTGCAGGTAGAGTTAAAGTTTATGAGACCATTGTTAAAGGAGAAGAAAATTTTGAGTCAGGAATACCTGAGTCATTTAACGTATTAGTTAAAGAAATAAAATCATTAGCACTAAATGTTGAGTTAAATTAAATATGAAAAAAGAATTAACAGACTTATTTAAAAGCAACGAAATATCAGACGTTCAAAACTTTAATAGTATTAAAATAACTCTTGCTAGCCCTGAAAAAATAAAATCATGGACTTATGGCGAAATTAAAAAACCTGAAACTATAAATTATAGAACTTTTAGACCAGAAAAAGACGGATTGTTTTGTGCTAGAATTTTTGGGCCAATAAAAGATTATGAATGTTTATGTGGTAAATACAAAAGAATGAAATTTAGAGGGATAATATGTGAGAAGTGTGGTGTCGAAATAACAAAATCCAATGTGAGAAGAGAAAGAATGGGCCATATCAATTTGGCTACACCAGTAGCCCATATTTGGTTTTTAAAATCTCTTCCGAGTAGAATTTCTTTAGCCATAGATATGAAATTGAAAGAGGTAGAAAGAGTCCTATATTTTGAGAATTTTATTATTATAGAGCCTGGTTTAACCGGATTAAAGAAAAACCAGCTTATTAACGAGGAAGAACTTGCAAAATATCAAAACGAATATGGCGAAGAGTCTTTTACAGCAGGTATTGGAGCAGAGGCTATACTAGAAATTTTAAAATCTTTAGACTTAGAATCTGAAAAAGTATTATTGGTTAAAGCTATCAATGAAACAAAATCCAAAGTCGCTGAGGAAAGATCTATTAAGAGATTAAAATTAATAGAATCATTCTTGGAAACAGGACAAAAACCTGAGTGGATGATTTTAACTACTGTACCAGTTATACCACCAGAGCTAAGACCACTAGTTCCTCTTGATGGAGGAAGATTTGCAACATCTGATTTAAACGACCTTTATAGAAGAGTAATTAATAGAAATAATCGTTTAAAAAGATTAATGGATTTAAAAGCTCCAGATATAATAATAAGAAATGAAAAAAGAATGTTACAAGAGTCTGTTGACGCATTGTTTGATAACGGAAGACGAGGAAGAGTAATAACTGGAACTGGAAAAAGACCTCTTAAATCATTGGCTGAAATGCTAAAAGGAAAACAAGGTAGATTTAGACAAAATTTATTAGGAAAAAGAGTAGATTATTCTGGAAGATCTGTAATTGTTGTTGGCCCGGATCTTAAATTACACGAATGTGGATTACCAAAAAAAATGGCTTTAGAATTGTTTAAACCCTTTTTGTATGCTCGATTAAATAAACTTGGCCTTGCTTCAACAATTAAACAGGCAAAAAAATTAGTTGAAAAAGAAACGAATGCTGTATGGGATGCGCTTGAATTAATCGTTAGAGAACATCCAGTACTTTTAAATAGAGCTCCAACACTTCATAGGCTGGGTGTTCAAGCATTTGAACCAAAGTTAATTGAAGGAAATGCAATAGAATTACATCCTTTAACATGTGCAGCATTTAATGCTGACTTTGATGGAGATCAAATGGCTGTTCACATACCTTTAAGTTTAGAAGCTCAACTTGAAGCTAGGGTATTAATGATGTCGACAAACAATATTTTAAGTCCATCAAATGGAAAACCAATTATAGTACCAAGTCAGGACATGATTTTAGGAATCTATTACTTGTCACAAGCACCTTCTAAAGAAGATAAAATTGAAGGATATTTTGTAGATAATTCAGAAATTGAACATGCGTTAGAGTCAGGTCAGATAAAAATTCATTCAAAAATCATATCGAGATTTGAAACTGTTGATGAAAATGGAGATAAAAAAATAGAAAAATACACTAGTACGGTTGGAAGATTTTTACTCGCAAATGTTTTACCAAAAAATAGCAGCATTAAATTTTCTTTAGTTGACAGACTGCTTCCTAAAAAAATTGTTTCTGAAGTCATAGATATGGTTTTTAGATTTTGCGGACAAAAGAAAACAGTTATTTTTTGCGATAAGTTAAAAGATTTAGGATTTAAACACGCTTTCAGAGCGGGTATTTCTTTTGGAAAAGATGATCTGGTAATACCAACAAATAAAGGTCAACTAATTGATGAAACCAAAAAACTTATAGCTGAGTATGAAAATCAGTATTCCGAAGGTTTAATTACTAGAGGTGAAAAATATAACAAAGTTGTCGATGCTTGGTCAAAATGTACAGATAAAGTAGCGGGAGAGATGATGAAAGGAATTTCTGCAACAGAGACAACAGGCGAAGGCCTAAAAATTAACTCAGTTTTCATGATGGCTGATAGTGGTGCAAGAGGTTCAGCAGCTCAAATGAAACAACTTGCAGGTATGAGAGGTTTGATTGCAAAACCATCAGGTGAAATTATTGAAACTCCTATTACTTCTAATTTTAAAGAAGGATTAACTGCATTAGAATATTTTAACTCAACTCACGGTGCGAGAAAAGGTCTTGCAGATACTGCATTAAAAACTGCAAACTCTGGTTATTTAACTAGGAGATTATGTGATGTTGCTCAAGATTTGACCGTTACTAAAAAAGAATGTGATTGTGGAAAAGCAAAAGGTATTAATTTGACTGAAATTATTGAAGGTGGAAATGTCATAGTTGGATTATCAGAAAGAGCATTAGGAAGAGTTGCAGCTAATGATATTAAAAACCCAGTTTCAGGGGAAAAAATTATTAAAAAAGGTCAAATGATTGATGAGTCAGGTTGTGAAAAAATTGATGCTGCAGGAGTAAAATCTATAAATGTATATTCAGTTATAACATGTGGATCTAAAGAAGGTGTTTGTGCAATGAGTTATGGAAGAGATCTTTCTAGAGGTAAAATGGTTCACGTAGGTGAAGCAATTGGAATGATATCAGCACAATCAATTGGAGAGCCAGGAACACAATTAACAATGAGAACTTTTCACGTAGGAGGTACTGCTTCGATAAAACAAGATTCTCAAATAGTTACCAAAACAGATGGTATAATAAAAATTATAAATACAAATTTAATAGAAGACTCTAAAAAAAATCTTATTGTAATGGGTAGAAATACTCAAATATCAATTGAAGATGAAAAGGGAATGCAGGTAGCAATTTATAAGGTTCCATATGGTTCAAAACTTTTCTTTCAAAATGAAGACAAAGTTAAAAAGAATTCTAAAATTTGTGAATGGGACCCTTATACAACACCCGTAATTGCTGAAAAAAGTGGTATTGCTGGATATGTTGATTTAATAGATGGTGTTTCAATACAGGAAACAACTGACGATACCACAGGTATATCCTCTAAGTCTGTAATTGATTGGAGATCACAATCAAAAAATACTGATTTAAAACCACGTATTACTTTAAGAGATGAAAAAGGTAATGTTATCAAAAAAGCAGATGATAATGAAGCAAGATATTATTTAGTTCCTGACTCAATTTTATCTGTAAAAGATGGTCAAAAAATATTTGCTGGGGACGTTATAGCAAGACTTCCAAAAGAAACATCAAAAACAAAAGATATCACAGGAGGTCTACCTAGAGTAGCTGAGTTATTTGAAGCAAGAAAAGCAAAAGACAGTGCTATAATAGCTGAAAATGATGGAAAAGTTTTATTTGGTAAAGAAGTAAGGGGAAAACAAAGAATATCAATTGTTTCAGAAAACGACGAAACATCAAATTATTTAATACCAAAAGGCAAACATATTAACTTTAACCAAGGTGAAAAAATTAAAAAAGGAGAGTACCTTTTGGATGGTCAACCTTTACCACATGATATTTTAAGAATAATGGGAATAGAAGAATTAACAGAGTATTTTGTTAACCAAGTTCAAGAAGTTTATAGATTACAAGGTGTTGTTATAAATGACAAACATATAGAGACAATTTTAAGACAAATGTTGAAAAAGGTTGAAGTTAAACAATCTGGTGATTCAAGTTTATTGCCTGGTGAAATAATTGAGAGAATAAAATTTGAAGATATGAATGAAAAATTAAAGTCAGAAAACAAAAAACCGGCTGTTGGTGAACGTGTTCTAATGGGTATTACTAAAGCCTCTCTACAGACAGAGTCATTTATATCTGCTGCCTCATTTCAAGAAACAACAAGAGTTTTAACAGACGCAGCTATTAAAGGTAAGGTTGATAAGCTCAGAGGGTTAAAAGAAAACGTTATAGTTGGTAGACTTGTTCCTGCCGGAACAGGTTCCATCAAGAATGACTGGAATAGAAAAGCTCTGGATGATGATCAAAAATTTTTATCTGAACAAGAAAAAATAGAACCTTCAGAAACCCCAGTAAATACGTAAAAATAGTCTAATAAAAACCTCGTTTTAATTTGACAAAGTCAATTTCTATAGTATTTTGGCGATATTTTTGGTTGGAATGTAGTACATTAGTACTAAACGCTGCCACAAATAACCTGTCAGTTATTTCATCAAAAATACAATTATTAAAATTTAAATTATGCCAACAATTAACCAGTTGTTAAGAAAAAAAAGAGTTAAAGTTAAATCACGGGACAAGGTTCCTGCTTTGGAAAAGTCTCCACAAAAAAGAGGTGTTTGCGTTAAAGTCTATACAACTACACCAAAAAAACCAAATTCAGCATTAAGAAAAGTCGCAAGAGTTAGATTGTCAAACGGACACGAAGTAACCTCCTACATACCCGGAGAAGGTCATAACTTACAAGAACATTCAGTGGTTTTAATTAGAGGAGGCCGTGTTAAAGATTTGCCAGGTGTTAGATATCATATTCTTAGAGGTAATTTAGACACTCAAGGTGTTACAGCTAGAAAACAACAACGTTCAAAATATGGAGCAAAAAAAGGTAAATAAAAATGTCTAGAAAAAAAAGAGCTCCAAAAAAAATTCCAGTTATTGACCCTGTATATAAATCGGCAATAATTCCTAAATTAGTAAACTCAATTATGTATGATGGGAAAAAAACAATTGCTGAAAAGATTGTATACGATGCTATAGATAAAATTAAATCAAAAGCTAAAGAAGAGCCAATAAATGTTTTTAATGAAGCAATAAATAATATTAAACCTACTGTAGAAGTTAGATCTCGAAGAGTTGGAGGTGCTACTTATCAAGTTCCTGTCGAAGTCAAATCTAAGAGGTCACAAGCATTAGCTTTAAGATGGTTAATTGATGCATCTAGAAAAAGAAAAGATAAAAAAATGTCCGATAAAATCTTTAATGAAATTTACGATGCATATCAAAACAAAGGTTCAGCAATTAAAAAGAAAGAGGATACTCATAAGATGGCAGAGTCCAATAAGGCTTTTGCTCATTTTAGATGGTAAAAAATTATGCCAAGAACTCATAAATTAGATAAATATAGAAACATTGGGATCATGGCTCACATAGATGCTGGAAAAACTACAACAACTGAGAGAGTCCTTTATTATACTGGCAAAAGTCACAAAATAGGTGAAGTTCATGATGGTGCAGCAACAATGGACTGGATGGAGCAAGAACAAGAAAGAGGTATTACAATTACCTCGGCTGCAACTACTTGTTTTTGGAGAGACAATAGAATTAATATTATAGATACACCTGGACATGTAGATTTTACCATTGAAGTTGAAAGATCACTAAAAGTTCTTGACGGTGCTGTTGCTGTGTTCGATGGTGTTGCAGGTGTAGAACCTCAATCAGAAACAGTTTGGAGACAAGCTGACAAATATAAAGTTCCAAGAATTTGTTTTGTTAATAAGTTAGATAGAACAGGTGCTGATTTCTTCAGATGCGTTGATATGATTAGAGATAGACTTGGAGCTAAACCATTAGTGATGCAGCTTCCTGTTGGAATTGAAGCTTCATTACAAGGAATAGTAGATTTAGTGAAAATGAAAGCTGTTATTTGGAAAGATGAAACATTAGGTGCCGAATTTGAAGTTAAAGATATTCCTGATGACTTAAAAGAAAAAGCAAACAAATATAGACAAGAATTAGTAGAAACCGCTGTTGAGCAAGATGAAAAGTTAATGGAGTCATATTTAAATGGAGAAGATATAAAAGAAGAGGATTTAATTAAATGTGTTAGGAAAGGATGCTTAAATTTTGACTTTGTTCCTGTTTTAACTGGCTCAGCATTTAAAAATAAAGGTGTTCAACCTTTATTGGATGCGGTTGTTGACTACCTTCCAAGCCCTGTTGATATAGGTTCTATCAAAGGAACAAAACCAGGTTCTGATGAAGAGTTAGAGATGAAATTTGAAGATAATGCACCTTTTTCAGCCTTGGCTTTCAAGGTCGCGAATGATCCATTCGTAGGTTCTCTTACTTTTATAAGGATATATTCAGGAACAATAAAAGCTGGAACTGGTATTTATAACACTTCAAAAGATAAAGAGGAAAGAGTCGGCAGAATGTTATTAATGCACGCAAATTCAAGAGAGGATATAAAAGAAGCTAACACAGGTGATATTGTTGCCTTAGCTGGATTAAAACATACGATTACCGGACATACTTTAGCTAATGAAGAATCTCCAGTTTTACTTGAACCAATGGAGTTCCCTGATCCAGTAATTGAAATTGCTGTAGAGCCAAAAACTAAAGCTGACCAAGAAAAAATGGGTGAAGCCTTAGGTAGATTAGCTAAAGAAGATCCATCATTTAGAGTTACCTCAGATGAAGAGTCTGGGCAAACTATAATTAAAGGCATGGGAGAATTACATTTAGATATCATTGTTGATAGAATGAAAAGAGAATTTAAAGTTGAAGCAAATATCGGAGCACCTCAGGTTGCATATAGAGAAACTATTCAAAGTGCTGCAGAATTTGACTATACACATAAAAAGCAGAGTGGTGGCGCAGGTCAGTTCGCTAGAGTCAAATTATCAGTTGAACCATTAGAACCAGGCGCAGGTCGACAAGTAGAGAGTAAAATTAAAGGTGGAGCAATACCTAAAGAATTTATTCCTGGAGTTGAAAAAGGAATTGAAACAGTTTCAGATACAGGAATATTAGCTGGATTTCCAATAATAGATTACAAAGTTGTAATACTTGATGGTTTGCATCATGATGTGGACTCAAGTGTTTTGGCGTTTGAACTTGCATCACGTCAATGCTTTAAAGAGGCGTGTTCGAGAGGAACCTTAAAACTTTTAGAACCGGTTATGAGAGTTGAGGTAGTAACTCCAGAAGATTATATGGGCGATGTAATAGGAGACTTAAATAGTAGAAGAGGTCAGATTAACACTCAAGAACAACGTGGTAACGCTACTGTAATAACAGCTATGGTACCATTGGCAAATATGTTTGGGTATATTAATAACTTGAGATCAATGTCTCAAGGAAGAGCTCAGTACTCAATGTTTTTTGATCATTATTCTAAAGTACCACAAAATGTTCAAGATGAAGTGACAAAGAAAACAGGATAATTATGGAAAAGCAAAATATTAGAATTAAACTAAGAGCTTATGACAATAAAATATTAGATCAATCTACTGAGGAAATTGTCAATACAGTGAAAAGAACTGGAGCTAATATTAAAGGACCAATTCCACTGCCTACACGAATAGAAAAATATACAGTTTTAAGATCACCACATATTGACAAAAAAAGTAGAGAGCAATTTGAAACAAGAACCCACAAAAGATTAATTGACATAATTGAACCAACGCCACAAACAGTCGAAGCATTGATGAAGTTAGATTTAGCATCAGGTGTAGACGTAGAAATTAAAATATAAATATGACTGAAGTAGCTTTAATAGGAAAAAAAATAGGAATGACTAGGGAATTTTATAAATCCGGTCAATCTGTACCTGTGACTGTAGTGAAGATGGAAAAAGCTAGAGTTATACAAGTAATTCAAAAAGATAAACGTGGATATGAAGCAGTTCAATTAGGTTATGGTAAAATTAAAAATTCAAAGTTATCCAAATCTATGAAGGGCTTTTATGCAAAAAAAAACACAGAACCTAAAAAAAAATTAAAGGAATATAGGGTAAAAAATTTAGAGACATACAAAGAAGGAAATGATCTTGGATTAGAAATTTTTAAAGAGGTAAAATTTGTTGATGTAAAATCAAAAACAATTGGAAAAGGTTTTGCAGGAGCTATGAAAAGACATAACTTTGCTGGACTTAGAGCCACACATGGAGTTTCTGTATCACATAGGTCACATGGATCAACTGGTCAAAGGCAAGATCCAGGTAAAGTTTTTAAAGGGAAAAAAATGGCTGGTCATATGGGAGACAAACTTAGAACAATTCAAAATATTGAAATTATAAAATCAGATGTAGAAAATAATTTATTGTATTTAAAAGGTTCAATACCTGGGTCAAAAAATACAGAAGTTATGGTGAAAAAAGCGTCTAAAAATATTAAAAAACTAACTATTTTAGAAAAAATTGAAGCTGCAGAAAAAGCAAAAAAAATACCAGAAAAGAAAAAAAAATAACATGAAATTAGAAAAACTAAACTTAGACGGAAAAAAAAGCTCAATTGAGGTTTTAGATAAAATATTTTTGGGAAATATAAATAAAAACTTAGTCGCAAATGTATTATATAAAAATAACGCAAATTATAAGGGCAGACATGCCAAAACCAAACAACAGAATGAAATAAAAGGTTCAACTTCAAAAATTTATGCACAAAAGGGAACCGGTAATGCCAGGCACGCAAGTAGAAAAGCACCAATTTTTGTAGGTGGCGGTGTTGCGCATGGTCCAAAAGGTCAGTCAGCCTACAAAAAAAGAAAATTAACTAAAAATGAAAAAAGATTAAGTATTGCTTCTTTAATCACCGAAAAAAATAAATTAAAAAATCTACTTATATTTAGTGACTTTACTAATGAAATTAAAAAAACTAAAGAAATGAGTAAAATAATCAATAAATTTGAAATCAATAACTCACTTATAATTCTTGATAAAAAATCAAAAGATAAAATTTATAAATCTGCAAGAAACATACCAAATATTAAAATTACAGATATTAATCACTTCAGTGCATTTGATATTGTTAAATTTAAAAAAATTGTCTTTACTGAAAGTTCAGTTAAGGATTTAGAAAAGAGATATTCATAAAATGGAAAAGATACATTTATACGATAAAATTTATTCTCCAATTTTAACTGAGAAATCCACGGCTTTGTCTGATCAAAACAAAATAGTTTTTAAAGTTCCAAAAAAGGCAAATAAAAATAATCTTAAAAAAAACATTGAAAAAATTTTCAAAGTTAATGTTGTAAAAATTAATATTATTAATAAGCAGAATAGAAAAAAATTAACAAGAGGTAGGAAGATCAACGTAAAAGGTTATAAAAAAGCCATTATAACTTTAAAAAAAGGTCAAACTATTGATCTAACAACTGGAATTTAGAAATGACATTAAAAACATTTAAACCATATACTAAATCAACTAGAGGTACTATTTTAATTGATCGAACAGGTCTATGGAAAGGTAAACCTTTTAAATCTTTAGTGTCTCCAAAAAACTCTCGAAAAGGAAGAAATAATTATGGACGTATTACTTCAAGAAATCGAGCTGGTGGACATAAAAAAATGTATAGAGACGTCGATTTTTATAGAAAAAAATTTGATATGGAAGCTACAGTTGAAAGAATAGAATATGATCCTAATAGATCATGCTACATTATGTTAGTTAAATTTGAAGATGGCGTTCATAAATATTATTTAGCTCCACAAAAAATAAAAGTGGGAGATAAAATTATAAATGGAAGTAAAAAAGAGATTAAAATAGGAAATTGTATGCCTTTACAAGATATACCAGTTGGAATTGATATTCATAATGTTGAACTTCAACCTGGCTCGGGAGGAAAAGTGGCTAGATCCGCAGGTACCTCAGTAACAATATCGGGCATTGATGGAAACTATTCTTTAATCAAGATGGCATCTGGTGAAGTTAGAAAAATTGACTCAAGATCTTTAGCGACAATTGGCGTATTATCAAATCCTGATCAAAAAAACATTAAAATAGGAAAAGCTGGAAGATCAAGATGGCTTGGAAGAAGGCCACATACTAGAGGCGTTGTAATGAACCCTGTTGATCACCCGCATGGTGGAGGTGAAGGTAAAAGTGCAGGCGGAAGACACCCTGTATCAAGAACTGGTCAGTCAGCAAAAGGTTTAAAAACTAGAGATAATAAAAGAACAGATAAGTATATTGTAAGAAGAAGAAAGAAGAAAAAGGAATAATATGGCAAGATCAGTTTGGAAAGGTCCATTTGTTGAAGAAAGCCTAATTAAAAAAGTTGATAAGCAAAAAAAGGATACTAATAAAAAGCCAATTAAAACTTGGTCAAGAAAATCGACAATAATCCCAGATTTTGTTGGGTGTAGTTTTTTAATTTATAATGGTAAAAAATTTATACCTCTAACAATTTCAGAGGATATGGTTGGTCATAAAATAGGTGAATTTGCACCGACAAGAACTTTTGCAGGTCACACACCAGCTGATAAAAAGGCTGCGAAAGAGGCAGGCACTGAAACTAAAGAAGAGAAAAAATAATGGGAAAAAAGAAAAGAAACAAAGATACTAAAGAAAAAACAGTTAAATCTGTTAATAAAAACGTTAGATCTAGTGTAAGAAAACTAAATCCTATTTTAAAAGCAATTGTAGGTAAAAAAGTTGATACAGCAATCAGAGATCTAACTTTTTCAGAAAAAAGAATTTCAAAAGATATAAAAAAAACAATTTCGTCAGCGATAGCAAACGCTGAAAATAATTATCAATATGATATTGATAAACTTATTGTGAAAGAAGCCTATTGTGGGAAGCAAATAATCATGAAAAGATTTAGAGCTAGAGCAAAAGGAAGAGCTGCCTCAATACTAAAACCATATTCAAATGTAACAATAATTTTATCTGAAGTTAAAAAAATGGAGAGTCATGGGTCAAAAAGTTAATCCAGTTGGTTTAAGATTAGGTATAAACAGAGGTTGGGACTCTGTTTGGTATGCTAAAAAGAAAGATTTCGGAAATTATTTAATTGAAGATTTTAAAATTAGAGAATTTATTAAAAAAAATGTAATTAATTCTGGTGTATCAAAAGTAATGATTGAACGAACATCTAAAAAATGTTTTGTAACAATTTATACATCGCGACCTGGCTTTGTAATTGGAAAAAAAGGAAGTGATATAGAAAAAATTAAAAGCAAGCTATCAGCTATTACTTCTAACGAAGTAAATTTGAACATTAAAGAAGTAAAAAAACCTGAAACTAACAGTTTTTTAGTAGCCGAGAATATTGCTCAACAATTAGTTAAAAGAATTTCTTATAGAAGAGCTATGAAGAGATCAATGCAATCAGCATTAAGATTAGGCGCAAAAGGAATAAAAGTTTCTATAAGTGGTAGGCTTGGAGGAAATGAAATAGCTAGGACTGAGTGGTTACGAGAAGGAAGTATACCTTCTCATACTTTACGTGCTGATATTGACTATGCAGAATCAGAGGCTTTAACAACTTATGGAATAATAGGTATTAAAGTATGGATTTATAAAGGTGAAATTTTTACTAAGGAATTTAGTCAAGAGACTAATAAAAAATAATTATGTTACAACCAACTAGATCAAAATTTAGAAAAGCTCATAAAGGCAGAATTCACGGATATGCATCAAGAGCTAATTTAATAAATTACGGTGCGTATGCTTTAAAAGCAATGTCGCCAGATAGAGTTATAGGAAAACAAATAGAAGCAGCAAGAGTTGCTCTTACAAGGCATATGAAAAGACAAGGAAGAGTTTGGACAAGGATATTTCCAAATATACCAGTTTCAAAAAAACCAGTAGAGGTTAGAATGGGAAAAGGTAAAGGGTCGCCAGAGTTTTGGGCTTGTAGAGTTAAACCTGGAAGAATTTTATTTGAAATAGACGGTGTGTCTGAGCAAATAGCAAAAGAAGCACTCTATAAAGCATCGGCTAAATTACCAATCAAAACAAAATTTATTAAAAGGATTTCTTAATGAAAAAAAAAGAATTAAATAAATTAACAAAAGCACAAGCAATTAAGAATTTAGATAAAATGAAAAAAGATTTATTTAATTTAAGATTTCAAAAAATTAACTCACAAGTTTCCAATCCTGCAAAATTTAACGAAACAAAAAAAACAATAGCAAGATTAAAAACTCTTTTAAAAGGAAAATTAAATGCCTAAAAAAATATTATCAGGAGTTGTAGTTAGTGACAAACCAAATAAAACTATAACTGTACTTGTTGAACGGAAGTATCAACATCCAATTCTAAAGAAAATAATTAAAGTTAAAAAAAAATATAATGCCCATGATGAAAACAACAAATTTAAAAATGGAGATAAAGTTTCAATAATTGAGAGCAAACCATTTTCTAAAAATAAAAAATTTGAAGTTATGGAGGGTCAAAAGTGATTCAAGTTCAAACTGAATTATTAGTTGCTGATAACACTGGAGCTAAAAGAATTGAATGTATCAAAGTTCTTGGAGGTTCAAAAAGAAGATACGCTAGCATTGGTGATACTATAGTAATAGCTGTAAAAGAAGCTATTCCTAAGGGTAAAGTAAAAAAAGGCTCAGTTCACAAAGCAGTAGTTGTTCGTGTTAAAAAAGGAATTCACAGAGATGATGGATCTAAAGTAAAATTTGATAATAATGCTGCAGTTTTAGTTGATGAAAAAGGTGAACCTGTTGGAACAAGAATTTTTGGTCCAGTAACAAGAGAGTTAAGAAATAGAGGGCAAATGAAAATTATTTCTCTTGCACCAGAGGTATTATAAAAATGATTATAAAAGGTAACAAAGTAAAAATTTTGGCGGGAAAAGATAAAAAAAAAGAAGGTGAAGTTATTGAAATCGATAGATCAAGCAATAGAGCCAAAGTTAAAGGTATAAATATGGTTAAAAAACACGTTAAAACTACAAAAGAAAAAAAAGGTGGAATTGTTTCAAAAGAGAATTTTTTAGATATATCAAATTTAGCAATAATAACTGGAGCAACAAAAACTAAAAAAAAAGAGGTTAAAAAATAAAAAATGACACCTAGACTAAAAGAACTTTATTTTAAGGAGATACAACCATCTCTTAAAGAAAAATTTGGATTTAAAAATATTTACATGACACCAAATTTAGAAAAAGTTGTTATAAACATGGGCTTAGGCTTGGATGGAAACGACTCAAAGATAATTAAATCTTGTGAACAAGATCTAGCAAGTATTGGTGGTCAAAAACCTGTTCTAACAAAATTTAAAAAATCCATATCAAATTTTAAAACACGAAAAGGCACTAATGCAGGACTTAAAGTAACATTAAGAAAAAATAAAATGTATGAATTTATTGATAGATTAGTAAACATTGCATTGCCTAGAATTAAAGATTTTAGAGGTCTATCATCAAATGGTTTTGATAAATTTGGAAATTACACATTTGGTATAAAGGAGCATATAATTTTTCCTGAAGTAAATTTTGATAAAGTAGATAAAATTAGAGGTTTAGACATAACTATTGTAATAAATTCTCAGTCAAATGATCATAGTTTTGAATTATTAAAAAAATTAAATTTTCCATTTAAAAACAAAGGAGACAATTAAATATGGCCAAGTTAAGCGCAATAAATAAAAATAATAGAAGAATAAAGCTTTCTAATAAATATTTTAAAAAAAGAAAAGCTTTAAAAAAAATTATTATGAATAAAAAACTTACTTTGGAAGAAAGATTTAAAGCTCAACAAAAACTTTCAAAGTTGCCAAGAAATTCAGCAAAAGTTAGAGTTATGAATAGGTGTCAAATAACAGGTAGACCACATGCTGTTTATAGAAAGCTAAAAATATCAAGAATTGCCCTAAGAAAATTAGGGTTAGAAGGAAAAATACCAGGAATGGTTAAATCAAGTTGGTAGAAAGGAAATTATGAGTTTAAGTGATCCAATAGGAGATATGATTGCAAGAATAAAAAACGCACAATTGAGAAATCATAAAGTTGTTGAGCTTCCATCATCAAATTTTAAAATTAGTATATCTGAAATTTTAAAAAGCGAAGGTTACATAATTGATTACAAAATTAACAATGAAACTAAAAAACCAACTTTATCGATTAATCTAAAGTATCATTCTGGTAACCCAGTAATTAGTACTATTGAAAGAATATCAAAACCAGGAAGAAGAATATTTTCTAGCGCAGAAAGTCTTCCTAAAATTAACAATGGTTTAGGTATAGCTATAATTTCAACCCCAAAAGGAGTTATGACGGATTTAGATGCGAGAAAACAAAAAGTTGGTGGTGAAATAATTTGTAAGGTATTTTAATGTCAAAAATTGGTAAAATAAATATATCGATTCCTGAAAAAGTAAACGTTGCTTTGAATGGTTCAGTTCTTAATGTAGATGGTCCATTAGGCAAAAAGACACTTAACATTGATACAAATTTATTTGATTTAAAAATAAATGATGGAAAAGAAATCTCTATAAAACCAAAAAAAATAGATCAAAATATAAAAAGACTATGGGGAATGAATAGAAGTTTAGTTAATAACGCAATAATAGGCATAAGCTCTGGCTATGAAAAGGTTCTTGAGCTTACAGGCGTCGGATATAGAGCAGCATTAAAGGGAAAGCAATTAAACATGCAATTAGGATTTAGTCATGACATAAATTTTGATGTACCAGAGGGTATAAAAATAGTTGTTGAAAAACAGACTACAGTTAAAATTAGTGGTCACGATAAACAGTTAGTAGGTGAAGTAGTTTCAAAAATAAAATCTTTGAGACCACCTGAGCCTTATAAGGGAAAAGGAATAAGAGAACAAGGCCAATATGTTCTAAGAAAAGAAGGTAAGAAAAAATAATGAAACTAAGCACATTAGATAGAAAAAGATATAGAATTAAAAATAAAATTAAAAAAGTTGCAAAGCCAGAAAGATTCAGACTCTGTGTTTCTAGATCAACAAAAAATATTTCTGCGCAAATTATAGACGATATCAGTTGTAAGACTTTATTTTCAGCATCTTCAATAGAGAAAGATATTAGAAATTTAAAAATGAAAAATAAAACTGATTTATCTAAAGCCGTTGCTGAAAGACTTGCAAAAAAAGCTCAAGAAAAAAAAATTACAAAAGTTTATTTTGATAGAGGTGTATATAAATATCACGGTAGAGTAAAAATCTTTGCTGAAACTTTAAGAAAAAATGGAATGGATTTTTAGATTATGGAAAAAGTTAAAGATGATATATTAGAAAAATTAGTACACATAAACAGAATTACCAAAGTTGTTAAAGGTGGAAGAAGATTTGGTTTTTCTGCTCTTGTTGTTGTAGGAAATCAAAATGGTAAAATTGGTATTGCTCATGCAAAAGCAAAACAAGTACCAGATGCAATTAAAAAAGCCAATGAAATGGCCAGAAGAAAACTTATTCAAATTCCATTAAGAGAAGGCAGAACCATTCATCACGATGTCTACGGAAAAGATGGCGCAGGAAAAATTAAATTGCGAGCTGCTCCAAAAGGCACAGGAATTATTGCAGGTGGACCTGTTAGAGCTGTTTGTGAAGTTTTGGGAATTCGGGATATTGTTGCCAAGTCAATGGGTACAGCAAACCCTCACAATGTTATAAGAGCAACTATGAAAGCATTAACCAATCAAACTTCACCTAAGCAAATTTCAATTATTAGAAATAAAAAAATAGCAGAAATTATAGAAAAAAGAGGATAATGACTTCATTAAATACAACAGAAAAGATTTTAAGAAAAAAAATTAGAGTAGGCAGAGGTATTGGTTCTGGAAAAGGAAAAACATCCGGCAGAGGTATTAAAGGTCAAAAATCTAGATCTGGTGTTGCAATAAAAAGTTTTGAAGGTGGTCAAATGCCGCTTTATAGAAGATTGCCTAAAAGAGGTTTTAACTCATTTAATAATTTAAAAATTGCTAAAATTAATTTAGATAAAATTCAAATGTTTATAGATAAAAAAAAGCTAAATTTAAACGATACAATAAATGTGGAAATATTGAAAAAGTTAAAAATAATTAACAAAAATTCTAAAAAATTAAAAATTTTAGGAAAAGGTGATATAAAACAAAAAATTAATATTCAAGCTGACTTAATTTCAAAATCTGCTGTTGAAAAGCTTAATAAGGCTGGAGCTTCGGTTCAAATCAACAAAAAGTAACTTAAGAGTTTATGAGTGTAAACGCACAATCAAGTGATCTTAAAAACAGAATAATATTCACTATTTTTATATTATCAATTTATAGACTTGGTACATTTATTCCTCTGCCTGGAATTAATCCTGATCAATTACAAATACTAATGGAAGGTAACCAAAAAGGATTATTAGGTATGTTTAATGTGTTTGCTGGTGGAGCGATAAGTCGAATGGCTATTTTTGCCCTTGGTATAATGCCTTATATTTCTTCTTCTAT
Organism: uncultured Pelagibacteraceae bacterium; assembly: GCA_902557385.1. Lineage (GTDB taxonomy): Bacteria > Pseudomonadota > Alphaproteobacteria > Pelagibacterales > Pelagibacteraceae > Pelagibacter. The sequence continues at coordinate 56,046 of CACDZF010000001.1, read as the reverse complement.
TATAGTCCAATTATTAACTGGAGTTTCAGATTATTTTAAAAATCTTAAAAGCCAGGGTGAGATAGGTAGAAAAAAAATTACTCAAATTACAAGATATGGAACGGTTTTACTTGCCATTATCCAGGGATATGGACTATCTGTTGGATTAGAGTCTTCAGATAACTTGGTAATTAACCCAGGTTTATTTTTTAAAATTTCAACTGTAACAACTATAGTAGCAGGTACGATTTTTTTAATGTGGTTAGGTGAACAAATTACCCAAAGAGGAATTGGTAACGGTATCTCATTAATAATCTTTTCAGGTATTGTTGCAGAAATTCCTCGAGCGCTCGTAACAACATTTGAACTAGGAAGAACAGGTGCAATTTCAACCTTAATGATAATTTTTATATTTTTATTATTAGTAGCAACAATAATGTTTATAGTTTTTATGGAAAGAGCTTTAAGAAAAATTTTAATTAATTACCCTAAAAGACAAATGGGTAACAAAATGTATGGAGGCGAGTCCTCACATCTTCCTTTGAAAATTAACCAAGCTGGAGTTATACCAGCGATTTTTGCTTCTGCTTTACTATTATTGCCTGTTACATTTTCTAATTTCAATTTAAGCGACAACGAAACTTTTCTTAATATATCTTCATTTTTTACCCAAGGTCAGCCTCTGTACATGCTTTTATATGCATCAGGTATAATATTTTTTACTTTTTTTTACACATCAATAACTTTTAACCCAACAGAAACTGCAGAAAACTTAAGAAAACATGGTGGATTTATACCAGGTATTAGACCGGGTGAAAGTACAGCTTTTTATATAGATGATATTTTAACCAGGTTAACAACAATGGGAGCTTTATACTTAACTTTGGTTTGTTTAATGCCTGAATTTCTAATAGCAAATTATCCTATACCTTTTTATTTAGGTGGAACTTCAATACTTATTGTTGTTGTTGTTGCCATTGATACTGTTACACAAATTCAAACTAGATTAATGAGTTCTCAGTATGAACAATTAATCAAAAAAACAAAATTTGGAAAATAGGTGAATATAATAATCTTTGGTCCACCTGGTGCTGGTAAAGGTACTCAAGCTAAAAACCTAGTAGAAAAATTAAACAGTTTTCAGGTATCGACAGGTGACATGTTGAGAGAGGAAATTAAAAAAGATACAGAAATTGGAAAAAAAATTATCAATAGCATGAATGAAGGTAAATTTGTCGAAGATGAAATAGTAAATAATCTTCTTCAAAAAATTATATTTGATTCAAACAAAAAGAATAAACTAATTTTTGATGGTTATCCAAGAACAATAAATCAGGCTAAAAATCTTGAAAGTTTATTAAACAAATCAAATCAAAAAATTGATTACATTTTTTTTTTAAATGTAAACAAAGACTCAATAATAAAAAGAATTGAGAGAAGAAAAGTTTTAGAAAAAAGATCAGATGATGATGCTAATACTATTTTAAAAAGATATGACACCTACATGTCAATTACTAAACCAGTATTGGATTATTATTCAAAAAATCACAATTTTCACGAAATCGATGGATCTATGGAAATAAACGATATTTATCAAAAAATTGAGGAAATACTTAAGGTTTAACGCATTGACTTTAAACAAACTTCTTATATAAAAGGCTAAATTTTTTAATCACTTTTTATGGCTCGAATTGCAGGGGTAAATATACCACAAAACAAACTTGTTCAAATTGGCCTTACATATATTTATGGAATAGGTGATAAATTCTCTCAACAAATTTGTTCAGATTTAGAAATTCCCAAATCAAAAAGAGTAAATGAATTAACTGATGATCAAATATTAAAAATAAGAGAGTATATTGACAAGAATTTTAAAGTAGAAGGTGATTTAAGAAGAGAATATTCTTTAAATATAAAAAGATTAATGGATCTTGCATCTTATCGAGGATCAAGACATCGAAAAAAACTACCTGTTAGAGGCCAAAGAACAAGATGTAATGCTAGAACAAGAAAAGGTAAAGCCATAGCTATTGCAGGTAAAAAATTAACACCACTTAAAAAATAATAATGCCAAAAGTAGAAAAAAAAACCAGTCAAGATAAAGATCAAGAAAAAAAACCTAGTGTAATTAAAAAAAGCTCATACTCAAAAAAGAAAAAAGTTAAAAAAAATATACTAAATGGAATAGCTTATGTTCAATCTACATTTAACAATACAATTATATCAATAGCAGATACTAGTGGCAACGTAGTATCTTGGGCTTCAGCGGGACAAAAAGGATTTAAAGGTTCTAGAAAATCAACTCCATATGCTGCTCAAGTCGCAGCTGATGCAGCTGCTTCCAAGGCTTTAGAATATGGAATGAAAGTTTTATCTGTTGAGGTTAAAGGTCCTGGATCAGGAAGAGAAACAGCTTTAAGAGCTTTACAAGCAAGAGGTTTTAAAATTATTTCAATTAAAGATACAACGCCAATGCCGCATAATGGTACGAGGCCACCCAAAAAAAGGAGAGTATAAATGGAAACAACTGATGTAAATGTAAAAAATTGGAAATCACTTATAAGGCCTGCAAAATTAGATGTTCAACTAAGCGATGATAAAACTTTTGCAAAAATTACAGCTGAACCTTTAGAAAAAGGATATGGTTTAACTTTAGGAAACTCTCTAAGAAGAATTTTGTTATCCTCTATAAGAGGTGCCGCAGTAACATCTGTGCAAATTGATGGAGTGTTACATGAATTTACTTCTATCAAAGGAATTAGAGAAGATGTAACTGATATTGTTTTAAACGTAAAATCACTAGCTCTTAAAAGTTCATTTGAAGGCGTAAAAAAATTAATTTTAGATGCAAAAGGGCCAGGTGAAATTAAAGCATCCAATATAACTCAAGTTGCTGATATTGAAATCCTAAATCCTGATTTAGTAATTTGTAACTTGGATGAAAATACAAATTTTCATATGGAAATGACTGTAGAAACAGGCAAAGGTTATGTTCCAGCTTCTATGAATAAACCTGATGAACCACCTTTAGGACTTATACCAATTGATTCATTGTACAGTCCTGTAAAAAAAGTTACTTATTCAGTTAGTACTGCCAGAGAAGGAAAAGCACTAGATTATGATAAACTAACAATGGAGGTTACAACAAACGGATCTATTTCTGCCGAAGATGCAGTTGCATATTCTGCAAAAATATTTCAAGATCAGCTAAACATGTTTGTTAACTTTGACGAACCACAAGAAGTTATTGTACGTGAGAAACCTTCTGAACCTGAATTTAATAAAAATCTTTTAAGAAAAGTTGATGAATTAGAATTGTCAGTTAGATCTATGAATTGTTTAAAAAATGATAATATAATTTATATTGGCGACCTAGTACAAAAATCTGAAGGTGAAATGCTAAGAACTCCTAATTTTGGAAGAAAATCTTTAAACGAAATTAAAGAAGTTTTAAATGGTATGTCTTTATACCTAGGCATGGAAATACCAAATTGGCCACCAGATAACATCGCTGAAATGTCAAAAAAACTCGAGGAAGCTATATAATTTTTTATGAGACACGGATTTGCAAATAAAAAGCTTAATCGAACCTCAGAACATAGAAAAGCATTGTTAAAAAATATGCTAAATTCTCTTATAAAGTATGAGCAAATTACAACAACGTTACCAAAAGCAAAATTCTTAAAACCTCAAGCTGATAAAATAATTACTTTAGGAAAAAAAGAAACATTACAAACAACGAAGTTGCTAATGAAGAAATTACAAAATATTCAGTCAACTAATAAAGTAAAAAAAACGCTTTCGAAAAGGTATGAAAAAAGAAAAGGCGGATATACAAGAATTGTTAAAGCTGGATTTAGATATGGAGACAATTCTCCAATGGCCGTTATAGAATTTGTAGATAGAGATAAGGAAGCCAAAAAGGTTGATGTAAAGAAAAAAGTTGATAATAAAGATCAAAAAGAAGAAAAAAAATTACCTACAGGCTAATTTTGTAATAAAATAAAATCATGAAAAAGTCCTTCTACGTTGATGAAACGTACAATGGTATGCGTATTGATCGATGGATTAGAAAAAAATTTGGAAATCTACCCCAGGGTTTTATTGAGAAAAATTTAAGAAATGGAAAAATTAAAATCAATAATAAAAAAATTAAAAGTTCATATAAGTTAAAAAAAAAGCAAGAAGTTGATTTTTTTAACTTCAATTTTAAAATATCTGAAAATAATAAAAAAACAAAATTTGAACCATCAAAATCTATAATAAAATCAAATGAAGATTTAATTATTGATAACAATGATAATTTTATAGTAATTAACAAAAAATCAGGTACTGCAGTTCAAGGGGGTACAAAATCAAGAAAAAATTTAATCGATATTTTTTCTAAAAGTATTTATTTTAAAGATACAAAACCATATTCCGTTCATAGACTTGATAAGGATACATCAGGGGTATTTATAATTGCAAAAAATAGAGAAACGGCTCAACTGTTAACGTCTTTGTTTAGACTTAGAAAGGTTCACAAAACTTATATTTCAATCTGTCATGGGGAAATTGCAAAAAGTTCTGGTGAGTGGAATTCTGAATTAATTAGATACGAAAACAATAAATCTGTTAAAGAAAATGCTAGAACATTATATAAAGTTTTGGACAAAAACTCCAATTGTAGTCTAGTTGAAATGAAACCTATTACAGGACGCAAACATCAGTTACGTAAACAACTTTTTGAAATAGGACACCCTATATATGGTGATAAAAAATACAATTTTGAAAAGTATAACAAAGGCATAAATAAAAATTTAATGCTCCATGCTTTTCAGATTAGATTTATGATTAAGGAAAAAAAATTTACATATTCAGCATTATTGCCTGAATACTTTAAAAAGCTATTAAAGGTTAAAAAACTTAAATTTTTAAATTATTAATTAAATTTTTTATTAATTTTTTACTAAAGTCTTTGTAGCTTTGTTTTTTAATTAAATAAAGATTTGTTAAAGCACAATTGTTAATACCACAAGGAATTATTTTTTTAAATTTATTTATATCTGTATTAATATTTATCGAAAAACCATGATAGGCAATCCATTTTTTAATTCTAATTCCAATGGCTGCAACTTTTTTCATTTTTTTTCTTTGTTTTATCCAAATACCAATATTTTTTCTATCAGCATGAGCATTTATCTTATAATCTCTAAGAGTTTTTATAATAGAATTTTCTATAATATTAATAAATTTTCTAATATCTTTTTTTCTTTTATTTAAATCAATTGCCAAATAGCATATCAGCTGACCTGGACCATGATAAGTTATTTTTCCACCACGATTAGTTTTGAATAAGTTGATTGATTTATCTAAAATTTCATTCTCCTTATAACTAGTTCCTGCGGTATAGATCGATGGATGATTAAGTATCCATATTAATTCTTTTTCTTTATTTTTGTGAATTTTATCAATTCTTTGCTCAAGAAATTCTATAGCTTTTTCATATTCTATAGGTTTTTTGGTTTTTTTGATCTCAATCTTCATTAAAAAATTGTATTCTATGAATTATGTATTAATAGTGCCTAATATTATAGGTAAATTTATGACTTTAATTAAAAAAATAAAAGACAAAAAAGTCAATTTTGAGTTTAATAAAGAATATATTAATGTTGTCACCGAAAAAATAGCTAATAATGATGCATTGTTTATTAACAATTCATTTAAAGAAATGCATCCAGCTGACGCTGCTGATATCATAGAACATTTGAATGAAAATGACAGAGAAAGTTTAATCAAATTAAATAATTTTAAAATTGATCCAGAAGTTTTTGTTGAATTGAACGAGTCTGTACAAAAAGAAATAATTAAATATTTATCTTCTGAGTCAATCGTATCAATATTAAAAAATTTAGACTCAGATGACTCTGTTCAAATATTAGAGAATATTGAAGAAAAAAATAAAAATTCTATATTAGGCTCTCTTCCACCAAAAGATCGATTTGCTTTATTAGAAAGTTTGAGTTATCCAGAAGACTCAGCAGCAAGGATAATGCAGAGGCAATTTACAGCAATACCAAGCAATTGGTCTGTAGGTCAAACAATAGATTATTTAAGAGAAAATAAAGATCTTCCAGAAGAGTTTTTAGAAATTTTTATAGTCGATAACGAATTTAAACCTATAGGAACAGTACCTTCTTCAAAAGTTTTAAGAACTTCAAGAGAAAATAAGATGATTTCCATAATGAATGAAAGTCAATTGTCAATTCCTGTAGATATGGACAGGGAAGAGGTTGGCCATTTATTTGAAAATTACAATCTTAACTCAGCGTGTGTAGTAGATAAAAATAATAAACTTGTTGGAATGATCACCAGTGATGATGTTTTAACGGTTCTAAAAGAAGAGGCTGAAGAGGATGCCTTAAGACTTGCTGGTGTTGGAGATGAGGAAATTACTGATGGTGTTTTCAAAAAAACTAAAAGAAGATTTAATTGGCTTTTATTAAATTTATTTACTGCTTTTTTAGCTACTTGGGTAATAAGTATATTTGGTGCAACAATTGAACAAATGGTTGCTTTAGCTTTTTTAATGCCAATAGTTGCTTCAATGGGTGGCAATGCTGGAATGCAAACACTAGCTGTAACAATAAGAACAATTGCAACCAATGAACTTACCAAAAATAATTTTAACCAAAATATTTTAAAAGAATTTTTTATTGGAATTTTAAATGGAGTAATATTTGCAATAATAAGTGCTATTATTGTTCAAATATGGTTTAAGGATATCCAGTTGTCTTTAATTATTTCAATTTCAATGATTTTAAATATGATTGTTGCTGGACTCTTTGGTATACTAGTCCCTATAACTTTAAAGAAATTTAATATAGATCCAGCTATAGCCTCTAGTGTTTTTGTAACAACAATAACTGATGTAATAGGTTTTTTATCTTTTTTAGGAATAGGAGCTTATTTTTTTTATGGTTGATTAAAAATTATCAATTAATCTTACTTTGTTTATATAAAAAGATAAAAAAATTTTGAAATTAGATTTATTTACTTTTGTTGAAAGATTTTTTTTATTTCTCAACTCTAAATACTCAACTTTTATTTTTTGAAACTCTATTTTTCTTTTTAATTCATTGATTTTTTTGATTTTTACAAAATTTTTTTTGGCAAGCTTATAAAAGTTATTAGTCATTTTTGAAGCTAAAGATGCTTTAAAAATTTCCTTCTTAGATAACAAAGCGTTTCTTGATGAGTATGCTAGTGAACTTTTTAATCTAATAGTTTTGCAAGATACAATTTTCGTATTAAATTTATTCATAATGAATTTTCTTATTAGATAAATCTGTTGATAGTCCTTTTCACCCAAAAACATATATTTAGGTTTAATTTTTGTTAAAAATTGGTTAATTACTCCTAAAACACCCTCAAAATGACCAGGTCTATATTTTGCACATAAAATTTTATCCTTTTTATTTATATTAATTTTCATACTTTTTTTATTATTGTAAATATCATTTATTTTAGGAACTAATAAGTAATCTACATTTAACTTTTTTAGAATCGCAACATCTCTTTTAAGGTCTCTGGGATATTTTTTAAAATCATTTGTTTTATTAAATTGTGAAGGGTTCACAAAAATGCTCACAAGGGTTTTTTTACATTTTAATTTGCATGATTTAATCAAAGAAATATGACCATTATGAAGAGATCCCATAGTAGGAACAAACCCTATATTTGCCTTAAAATTAACTTTTTTATTTAATTTATTAATGCTTTTAAAAATTATCATTTGTGGTAATTGACATAATTAATACATATTAATGATTAGACAAGCAATAATACCATTAGCTGGATTGGGTACAAGACTTTTACCTATTACCAGTGTATTTCCAAAAGAGCTTTTACCAATTAATGGAAAACCTGGAATTGAATATATTTTAGATGAGTGTATTGATGCTGGTATAAAAGAAGTAGTATTTATAATTTCTAAGAAAAAAGAATTAATCAAAAAGTATTTTTATAACGATAAATTGTTTAAAAAAATTATTAAAAAAAAAAAAGATATAAGATTAAAACATGAGTATCAAAAAATAAAAAAATATAAAAAAATGATTAAGTTTGTATATCAAAATGCCCCTAAAGGTACTGGAGATGCAGTATTAAAAACAAAATCTATTATTAAAGATAAATTTTTTTTAATGTTACTACCTGATGACTTAATAATTAAAAGAAACTGTTCTAAAGATATGATTTCATTATTCAAAAAGAAAAAATGTTCTGTAATGGCTTCTATGAGAGTAAACAGAAAAACTGTAAACAGATGGGGTATTTATTCGAAGAAATCGAGCATAAATAAAAATAATTTTTATATTAAAGATGTTATTGAAAAACCTAGCATCAAATCAGCACCTTCAAATAATGCAGTTATTGGAAGATATATTTTGTCTAAAAAAATCTTTTCAAAATTAAACAAGTTAAAAAAAGGAAAAAGTGGAGAAATTCATATTACCGATGCTATAAGAAAATTAATAAATGAAGGAGATATATTTATTGGTCATATTTTTAAGGGTAAATACTTAGATTGTGGTACAATGTCAGGGTACATTAAATCATCACAGGAAATATCAAAAATATGAAGTTATGCATGATTGGAACTGGTTACGTTGGACTTGTTAGCGGAGTTTGTTTTGCTGATTTAGGAAATGAAGTTATATGTGTAGATAAAGACGTTGACAAAATTTCTAAATTAAAAAGGGGCATAATTCCTATTTACGAGCCAGGTTTAAGTGAACTTGTTAAAAAAAATTACAAAGCTAAAAGATTATCATTTACAACAAGCATTTCTGATGCTGTTCAAAAGTCAAATATAATTTTTTTATGTGTAGGCACACCAACAAAAAAAAATACTAACGCAGCTGATTTAAGTCAAATATTTAATGCAGCTAAGGAAGTGTCCCGTAACATAAAGTCGTCAAAAATTATAATTAATAAATCAACAGTTCCAGTAACTACTGGCGACCAAATAGAAAAAATTATTTCAAAAAAAGCAAAAAAAAAATATTTTTCTGTAGTTTCTAATCCAGAATTTTTAAGAGAAGGTGAGGCTATTAGAGATTTTACTTTTCCTGATAGAGTTATTATTGGTACTTCCAACAAAAAAAGCAATAGGATTTTAAAGTCGCTTTACAGTCCACTGATATCAAAAGGGGCCAAATATATAAATACATCTAGAAGAGGCGCTGAGTTGATTAAATATGCCTCAAATGCATTTTTAGCTACAAAAATATCATTTATTAACGAAATAGCTAATTTATGTGAAAAAACTGATGTTAATGTAGAAGATGTTTCCATTGGTATGGGTCTAGATAAAAGGATAGGTGGAAGGTTTTTAAGAGCAGGACCCGCTTATGGCGGCTCTTGCTTTCCTAAGGATACTCGAGCTATCGTTGATACAGGAAGTAAATTTAAAACTGATTTGTCGATAATAAAAAGTGTAATCAGATCAAACGAAAATAGATCAAAATTATTGTTATTAAAAGTCTCAAAGATTTTGAAAAACAAAATTAAAAATAAAAAAATTTGTTTTTTAGGTGTTACTTTTAAGGCAAATACAGATGATATGAGGGAGTCATCTAGTCTAACAATGATACCAAGTTTATCAAAAAAAGGAGCTTTAATAAAGTACTACGATCCTACTGGTTATAAAAATGAATTTTCTAAAAATAAAAATGTATTTAATTGCACTACAATTGAAGAAGCATGTTTTGATGCAGATTTAATAATAATACATACAGAGTGGAATGACTTTAAATCTTTAAATTACAAAAAACTATCAAAAAAGAAAAATTTTATTATTTATGATATGCGTAATATTTTACCGTATGATAAAATTAAAAAGGATAAAATAAAATATTTTGGAATAGGCAAGTAGTTAATTTAACTCAAATATTGCATCTACTTCAACAGCAACACCCAAAGGCAAACTGTTAACACTGACTGCTGCTCTTGCATGTACACCAGATTCACCAAAAATTTTTGATATTATGTCTGATGCACCATTTATAACTTTTGGCTGATCAGTGAAGTGATCATCAGAATTAACAAATCCTGTTAATTTAACACATGATTTAATTTGACTTAAATCATCATTACATGCTTTTTTTGCCTGAGCTATTAAACTTAAAGCACAACGTTCAGCGGCTTTATATCCATTATTTACATCTAAATCTTTACCAAGTTTTCCCTTGATAAGTTCTCCTTTTTCATTCATTGAAATTTGACCTGATACAAACAAAAGATTTCCAGCTTTTTTAGTAGCAACATATGCTCCAACTGGATCCGCCGCCTTAGGAAGTATGATATTATTTTTTTTTAAATTTTCTTCAGCACTCATTTTTTTTTACTTCTCTTATTTCTATCGTACTCTCTTCTTTTCTCAATCAATATTAATGCTTCTTCCATTGTTAGTTCGGTAGGATCCTTCTCTTCCGGAATCGTAGCGTTTAAAGACTTATACTTAATGTATGGTCCATATTGTCCTTTCATTATTCTTACTGGTTTCTTGTCTTCGGGGTGTTCTCCAAGGTCTTTTATAAGAGATGATGATATTCTACCTGGTTTAGCTTCGGCTATTAAAGTTATAGCTCTGTTTAAACCTATTGTAAAAATATCCTCAATATTTTCTAGTCGTGCTGATTTATTTTCACATTTAAGATAGGGACCAAATCTTCCAGAATTTAAAAAAATTTCTTTTTGATTTTCTGGGTTTACACCAAGATTTTTTGGAAGAGAACATAAATACTTGGCTTTATTCAAATCAATTGTATCTATATCAATACCTTTAGGTATTGAGACATTTTTCAAATTATCATCTTTTTGTTTTTTAGTTTTTTTCTTTTTTTTCGTTTTGTCTTCTATTTCATCCAGCGCAATTTCGTACTGTAAATAAGGTCCAAATCTTCCATTTTTTAGATATATATCTTTTCCATTTTCATTTTTACCTATAAATTTCGGTTCTGCTAAATTTAATTGTTCAGCCGCTTTTGCTTTGGAAAGTGGTCTTGTAAATTTACATTCTGGATAATTAGAACAACCAATAAATGCACCACCTCTAAAACTATTTTTTAAACTTAACATACCTTCAACAGAAGATTTACATGATTTATTATATAATTTGCAGCTTCTATCCACCTTTCCCTCTGCATTTGTATCAAAAACTAAACTACCTAAACTTTCATTGAGCAAATCCAAAACTTCTCTTGTTCTTTTCTCTTTTACACTCGAAACATTTTTATTGAAATCAACCCAGAATTCCTCGAGTACTTTAATCCAATCCTCATTGCCTGCTGTTATTTCATCAAGCTGATCCTCAAGTTTTGCTGTAAAACTATAATCAACATATTTAGTAAATAATTTTTCAAGAAATGCTGAAATCAACTTTCCTCTATCGGTTGGAAAGAACCTTTTATTTACTATATCCGCATAGCCTCTATTAGCTATTACAGATATTATACTTGCATATGTTGATGGTCTTCCTATACCAAGTTCTTCAAGTTTTTTAACAAGACTAGCCTCAGAATATCTAGGTGGTGGTTGAGTAAAGTGTTGTTCATCAATAAAACTTTCAATATTAACGGGACCTTTATTTACATTAGGAAGAATTTTTTCATCTTCATCATCATTTTCATTTTTATATAATTTTAAAAAACCATCAAATTTAATTACTGACCCTGAAGCTTTTAAGATATTTTTAGAGTCCTCGGACTCTATTAAAATAGTTTTTCTATCAAACTTAGCAGTTTGCATTTGTGACGATAGAGCTCTAGACCAAATCAGATTATATAATTTATATTGATCAGTGCTCAAATATTTTTTCATCTGGTTTGGAGATCTACTTATTTCAGTTGGTCTGATTGCCTCGTGAGCTTCTTGTGCGTTTTTGGCCTTTTTTCCTGAGTAATTGTTTGCTTCATCAGGCAAATAATCCTTTCCATAGTTGTTTTCTATATAATCTCTAAAAACATTTATTGCTTCTTTGGAAATATTTGTTCCATCGGTTCTCATGTAAGTAATTAAACCAATCGTTTCTCCCTCTATATCAATACCCTGATAAAGTCTTTGAGCAATTTGCATAGTTCTAGACGCACCAAAACCTAATTTACTTGAAGCTGATTGTTGTAGTGTTGACGTTGTAAAGGGTCCTGAAGGGTTTCTTGAATATATTTTTGAAGTTAGATCAGTAATATTATATTTTTTCTCTTTAATTTTATCAATTGCTAAGTTTATATCTTCTTTATTTTTAAATGAAAATTTTTCAATTTTATTTCCATCCATTTGAAAAAGATTTGCAACAAATTGTGTGCCAGTATTAGTTTTAATATTTAAACTTAAAGTCCAAAATTCTATAGGCTTAAAAACTTCAATTTCATGCTCACGTTCAGTAAGTAATTTTAAAGCAACAGATTGAACTCTTCCTGCAGATTTTGATCCTGGCAATTTTGTCCATAGTATTGGAGAAATATTAAATCCAACTAAATAATCCAATGCTCTTCTAGCCATATACGCATCCACAAGCTGAGTTTCTATTTGTCGTGGATTTTCAATTCCATTGGTTACAGCTTTTTTTGTTATTTCATTGAAAACAACTCTTTCTATCTTTTTATCCTTTAATAATTTTTTTTCATTTAAAAATTCTTTAACATGCCACGCTATAGCTTCTCCCTCTCTATCTGGATCGGTGGCTAGAATTATTTTTTCTGAGTCTTTAGCAGCATCAGTAATTTCTTTTAAATATTTTTTTGAAAAACTATCAATCTCCCATATCATTTTAAATTTATTTTCAGGATCTACTGAACCATTTTTAGATGGAAGATCCCTAATATGACCATAACTAGCTAGTACTGTAAAATTGCTACCTAAATACTTGTTGATTGTTTTAGCTTTAGCAGGACTTTCTACAATGACGAGGTTCATTTTATGAGAACCTACATAAAACAATTAGATAGTCAAATTAATAAATTTTTGTCTTTGATTCGGTATTATTTTTTAGGCGTTTTATATTTTCTCTATGAGTATAAAAAATTAAAATGAACATTATTATAAAGAAATAATAATTTTCAGCATCTATGAAAAAGTAATAAATGGGTATTATCAATGAAGCTAAAAGTGAGGATAAAGATGAATATTTAGAAATAAAAAATACAACAAGCCATGTAGCTATAAAAAAAAATCCTAGAATATAATTAATACAAAAAAGAATCCCAACATAAGTTGCAACTCCTTTTCCTCCATTAAATTTTAGCCATATTGGAAAAACATGACCCAAAAAAACAGCTAATGATGAAATAAATATAAATTCAGGAAACTGCATTTTAATGAAGAGAATAGGAATAACAGCTTTCAAAATATCCAAAATTAAAGTGCTATAACCTATAATTTTATTACCTGTTCTTAATACATTTGTTGCACCAATATTACCAGAGCCTATCTCTCTAATATCTTTTTTTAAAATAATCTTTGTTAATAAAAAACCAAAAGGAATCGAACCCAATAAATAAGATATTAATATAATTAAACTTATTTCCATATCTAGATTTTAAATAACTCTTCACCTTTTACAAAAGTATTTACGACTTGCCCTTGTAGTTTTTTATCATCAATACAAGTATTTTTAGATTTTGATACAATCTTTTCTTTTTTGACAATCCACGGTTTATATATGTCTGCAATGCAAAAGTCTGCATCATTACCAATTGATAAATTTCCTTTATTAATTTTTAAGATTTTTGCAGGATTACTAGTTAATAATTCAATTAATTTAAATAATTTTACTGAGCCATTATGAAAAAGCTCTAAAGAGAGAGGTAAAAGAGTCTCTACTCCAGAAGCTCCAGTCGCTGCCTGTGAAAAAGTTAATCTTTTTGACTCTTCATCTTCTGGTTTATGGTCAGAAACAATCACATCTATCAAATTTTTATTAATTCCTTTGATAAGTGAAATTCTATCGTCTTCAGTTCGTAATGGTGGAGATAATTTTAAAAACGTCCTAAAATCACCAATATCATTTTCGTTTAATGATAGATTATTAATTGATACACCTGTTGTAAAACTAACCACTTCTTTTTTTTGCTCAATTATACCAACGGATTTAGAAGATGAGATTTGAGAGACATGATATCTGCAATTTAAATCTTCTAACAAAGTTAAGTCTCTTTCAATAATGATTTTTTCAGCAATATCTGGAATTCCTTGTAGTCCTAATTTTGTAGAAATAATTCCATCGTTCATCATTCCATTTTTTGACAATTCAAGATCTTCAGCATGTTGCATAATTAAGCAATCTAAATCATAAGCTGATTTCATAATCCTAGACATTAATCTTGTATTTTGAATAGTTTTTGTTCCGTCTGTAAATCCAATAATTCCTTTTTTTTTCAACAGACCAAATTCAGTCATATTGGTACCTTCAAGATTTTTTGTTAAAGAAGCCGCAGGAAATATATTAATTTTTGCTTTATCTCTTCCTCTTCTTTTTAAAAAGTCCACTATAGAAACATTATCAATGACGGGACTGGTATTTGGCATCGTGACAACAGATGTAACTCCACCCGCTATAGCAGCATTACTTAAAGTTTTAAAATTTTCCTTATACTCATATCCAGGCTCACCAACAAAAACTCTCATATCAACCAAACCAGGAAATATATATTTTTCTTTAAGATCAATAAATTTTTCTCTTGAGGGAATATTGTTTTTATTAACTTTTTTGCCTATTGCTTCAATTTTTCCTTCTTCATTGATTATCAATCCTCCAATTTCCTCAATGGAATTATGAGGATCTACAATGTTTGCATTAAGAAAATATTTTTTTTTCATTATTCGCAAAAAATTTTTAAACAAGCCATTCTAACGGCCACACCAAGTTCAACTTGTTCTTTGATTACACTTTTATTTATATCGTCTGCTAATTTTGTATCTATTTCTATTCCCCGATTCATTGGACCAGGATGCATTATAAGAGCATCATTTTTAGCTTCATCAAGTTTATCCGGAGTTAGTCCATAATATTCATAGTACTCTCTGTTGGAAGATAGAAATGAACTTGTCATTCTTTCATTTTGTAATCTTAGCATCATTACAATATCACAATCCTTTAATCCTTTTTTCATGTTAGAAAATGTATTAACACCCATTTTGCTAATGTCTTTCGGTAGTAAATTAGATGGAGCTATTATATTTACTTCAGCTCCAAGCATGTTTAATAAATAAATATTTGATCTTGCTACTCTTGAGTGAAGTATATCACCGCAGATAGCAATTCTTAAGCCTTGAATTTTATTTTTGCGATCAATAATAGTTAAAGCATCCAACAGTGCTTGAGTAGGGTGTTCTCTTCTACCGTCCCCAGCATTAAGTACTGCACAATTAACTTTTTGTGATAAAAGATTACATGCACCAGAGTCTTGATGTCTAATTACAATTATATCAGGGTGCATTGCATTTAATGTCATTGCAGTATCAATTAAGGTTTCTCCTTTTTTTATCGCTGAGTTAGTAATATTCATTGACATAACATCAGCACCAAGTCTTTTACCAGCTAATTCAAAAGAACTTTGAGTTCTTGTTGACGGTTCAAAAAATAAATTGATTTGAGTTTTTCCTTTAAGAATATCAATTTTCTTATTTTTACTTTTATTAAGGGAAATAAATTTTTTTGCTTCTGAAAGGATTAGATTGACATCAGAAATTGAAAGATCTTGAATACCAAGTAGATGTTTTTGTGATATTTTAATAGCTTTATTTGAATTTATTGCCATTAAAATTAACTCTATAGCTATTAAGTGGTATTATTGCAAGTATTAATTATTTAAATAGTCTATTGCACCCTGAAGTATGAAAGCAGCAGCATTTTCATCAATTTTTTTTATTTTTTTTGAAATATTCACATCAAGCTGGCTCGATAAGTTGAAAGCCCCAACAGTTGACAATCTTTCATCCCAAAGAAAAACTGGTAAATCAATAAATTGAGATATATTAGTTGAAATATCTTTAACTGACTGGGCAGAAGATCCTGAAGTTCCATCCATATTTATTGGATTTCCAATAACTATTCCTTTAATATTATTTTCTCTAATAATTTCCTTTAGTTCATTCACAAGTTCAGAAGTATTAATTCGGTTGATTGTTTTAAAAGGAGTAGCAATAGACTGTTTTTCATCACATATTGATATACCGATTCTTTTAGAACCCAAATCTAAACCAATTAATCTTGTTTTAGAGGTTTGTTTTTTTTTAAACTCTTCAATTGTGATCATATTGTATATTTTATACTTAAGTGTTACTTTGCAATAATTTAAATATCATATGACAATTGATCTTAAAACAGTAAAAAAAATTTCAAAATTAGCTAGAATATCAGTTGATGACGAAAAAGCTAAAAAATTGGAGAGTGACTTAAACTCAATATTTAAGTTTATAGAAAAACTAAATCAATTGGATACATCTAAAACTGAACCGTTAACATCAGTTGTTGATGCTAATCTTCAATTAAGAAAAGATGAAGTAAAATCTCAAAATATAAGAGATCAAATTTTAAAAAATTCGCCAGACGAAAATAAGGACTTTTTTGTAGTACCTAAGGTTGTTGAATAATGTCAAATATTTTAGACTTCACATTAGTAGAATTAGTTGAAAGAATTAAAAAAAAAGATTTATCATCTAAAGAAGTTACAAAAACTTATATAGAAAGATCTAAAAAATCAAAAAAGTTAAATACTTATATTACTGAAGATTTTGAAAGTGCATTAAAAAAAGCAGATAATTTCGATAGCAAGCCTGACTTTGATAAAAAACTTCCAGGCATACCGATTGCAGTTAAAGATTTATTTTGTACAAAAAATATAAGAACAACCGCAGGAAGTAAAATTTTAGAAAATTTTGTACCTACTTACGAATCTACAGTAACAAATAATATTTGGAACGAAGGCGCTATTCTTTTGGGAAAACTTAATTGTGATGAGTTTGCGATGGGATCTTCTAATGAAACTAGTTTTTTTGGTAATGTGCAAAGCCCCGTTGGCGAAAAATTAGTTCCAGGTGGATCATCAGGAGGTTCTGCATCAGCTTTAGCTGCAAAATTGACTCCATCAACAATAGGTACCGACACAGGTGGCTCGATAAGACAACCAGCATCATTTACTGGTATAGTAGGTTTAAAACCAACTTATGGTAGTTGTTCTAGATATGGAATAGTTGCTTTTGCATCTTCACTTGATCAAGCTGGACCTATGACTCGTGATGTTAAGGATTGTGCTTTATTGTTTAGTGTAATTAGTTCTTATGATAGTAAAGATTCAACTTCAATAAACTTTAAACGAGATGACTATTTTAAAAAATTAGATAAATCGATTAAAGGAAAAAAAATTGGCATACCAAAAGAATATAGAGTAGATGGAATGCCAAAAGAAATTGAAGATCTTTGGCAAAAAGGAATTAATATAGCGAAAGATGCTGGTGCAGAGATTGTTGATGTTTCTCTACCCAATACCAATTATGCTTTACCTACTTATTATATAGTCGCCCCGGCCGAGGCATCATCAAATTTAGCACGATATGATGGTGTAAAATATGGTTTTAGATCAGAAGGAAAGAACTTAATTGATATGTATGAAAAAACTAGATCTGAAGGTTTTGGAAACGAAGTGAAAAGAAGAATAATGATTGGTACTTATGTTTTATCATCAGGGTATTACGACGCTTACTACCTTAAAGCCCAAAAAGTTAGAAGATTAATTAAAAACGACTTTGATGAAGTGTATAAAAAAGTAGATGCAATTTTAACTCCATCAACACCAAGCTCAGCCTTTAAAATTGGAGAAAAAACAAATGATCCATTATCAATGTATTTAAATGATATATTTACAGTCCCAATAAATCTAGCTGGTTTACCAGCAATATCAATTCCAGCAGGTCATGATCAAAAAGGCTATCCACTGGGACTTCAAATTATTGGTAAAGCTTTTGATGAACAAAATATTCTTAATATTGCATATTCATTAGAACAAGAAATAAAGTTTAAAAATAAAATGAATGATTGGTGGTTATGATGTCAAAAAAACATTCTGATTATATAATTAAAAGAAACCAAAATAACTATGAGGTAGTAATTGGTTTAGAAGTTCATGCTCAGATTTCATCACAATCAAAACTTTTTTCTAGCTCAGCAACAAAATTTGGTGCTGAACCAAATACTCAAGTCAGCCTAGTTGATGCAGCTTTTCCTGGAATGTTACCTGTAATTAATGAATTTTGCATTAAACAAGCTGTAAAAACAGGATTAGGATTAAAAGCTAAGATTAACAAAAGATCAATTTTCGATAGAAAAAATTATTTTTATGCAGATCTTCCTCAAGGATATCAAATATCACAATATAAGGACCCAATTGTTGGTGAAGGCTCAGTAATACTTGACTTACCTTTAGGAGAAAAAACTATTGGTATTGAAAGGTTACATTTAGAACAAGATGCAGGGAAAAGTATTCACGATATTGACCCAAAAAATACTTTAGTTGATCTTAATAGATCAGGTGTAGCATTAATGGAAATAGTTAGTAAACCAGATCTTAGATCTCCTGATGAGGTTAATGCTTATATAAAGAAACTAAGATCAATCATGAGATATTTGGGGACTTGCGATGGCAATATGCAGGAAGGATCTCTAAGGGCAGATGTTAACGTATCTGTTAGAAAAAAAGATGAAAAAGAATTTGGAACCAGATGTGAAATTAAAAATGTTAACTCGATAAAATTTATGCAAATGGCAATAGAACATGAAGCAAACCGTCAAGTTGATGTCATAGAGGAAGGTGGATCCATAGATCAAGAGACAAGATTATTTGATACAAAAAAAAACGAAACTAGATCAATGAGATCAAAAGAAGACGCTCATGATTATAGATATTTTCCTGATCCAGATTTATTACCATTAGAGATAAACGATGCTCTTATAAATGAAATTAAAAAAAATATGCCAGAATTGCCAGATGAAAAGAAAAAAAGATTCATAGATAAATTTAATTTATCTGCCTATGAAGCAAATATTCTAGTTTCTGATATTGAAACGTCTAAATATTTTGAAGAGGTTATTAAAAGTTCTGATGTAAAACTTTCAACAAATTGGATAACAGGTGAGTTATTTGCTTTATTAAATGATAAAAATCTTGAAATATCGAAAAGCCCAATTAGCGCAAAAAATTTATCAAAATTAATAAATTTAATAAAAGATGGAACTATATCAGGCAAAATTGCTAAATCTGTTTTTGAAATAATGGCCGAAGCAGATAAAAATCCAATTGATATAGTAGAAGAAAAAGGTCTTAAACAACTGAGTGATCCTAAAGAGCTAGAAGTTCTGATTGATAAAGTTATTAATGACAATCCAGATAAAGTTAAGGAATATGTATCTGGTAAGGATAAATTATTTGGTTTTTTTGTTGGACAAGTAATGAAAGTTTCAGGCGGAAAAGCAAATCCTCAATTAATTAATGATATTTTAAAAAAAAAACTCAAATAAAATGAGTTCAAATATTAGCATCAACAAAGAAATTGAAAACTATATTAATAATCATTCCTTAAAATTAAATAAAATACAAAAAGAAATAATTTTGTATAACGAAAGCTTAGGTCAAATTAAGAGAATGCAAATAGCAATATCTCAGTGTCATTTTTTACATTTAATAATTAAAATTTCAAAAATTAAAAAAATATTAGAAATTGGGACATTTACAGGCCTAAGCACTCTATCAATGTCACTTGCCTTACCCGCTGATGGACAAATTATAGCTTTAGATAAAAATAATGAAACAACCAAAATTGCATTAAATTTTTTTAAGAAAGCAAATCAAGATAATAAAATACAAACATTAATTGCCCCGGCTTTAGATAGTTTAAAGTTGCTAAAGGAAAAAAAAGAAAAATTTGAATTAGTTTTTATTGATGCTGATAAAGAAAATTATAAAAATTATTATGAAGCATCTTTAGATTTAATTGATGTAAATGGTTTGATAATTTCTGATAATGTTTTATGGCATGGTGATGTTATTGATGAAAAAAAAAATGACAGGTTAACATTAAGTATTAGAGAGTTTAATTCATATATTAATAGTGATAAAAGAACTGAAAGTTTAATTATCCCAGTGGGTGATGGACTCAGCGTTTGTAGGAAATTGTAATGTATCATATTTTTGGTTTTTATAAATTTAAAAAATTAAAGAAACTCTCAACATATAAAAAAGTATTAAATAATTTTTTTTTAAAAAAAAATATTAGAGGAACGTTAATAATTTCCTCCGAAGGAATCAATGGAACTATCTCTGGTAAAAAAAAAGATTTAAATTTAGCAACTTCAAAAATCCAAAAAGTTTTTAACTTTACTAATTTTGATAACAAAAATATGTCAATAAATACATTTCAGCCATTTCATAGATCTAAAATTAAAATTAAAAATGAAGTTGTCCCAATGGGCATTAAAATTAAAAGTAGAAAAACAGATGGTCATTTAAGCCCGAAAAAATGGAATCAATTAATATGTGATAAAAATACTTTGCTTATAGACGCAAGAAAACCTTTTGAAAATGAAGTTGGATCTTTTAAAAATTCTTTAAATCCGAATATTACAAATTTTAGACAATTTCCTAAATTTTTGAAAAACCTCGATAAAAGAAAATCGATAGCTATGTTTTGCACAGGGGGAATAAGGTGTGAAAAAGCTTCAGTATTTTTGGAAAAAAAAGGTTTTAAAAATATTTATCAATTGAAAGGTGGGATAATTAACTATTTTAAAAATGTAGATAAAAGCGAGAGCTTATGGAAAGGCGAATGTTTTGTTTTTGATAATAGAATTAGTCTTAATCACAATTTAAAACCTGGGAGTTATTCAATGTGTAGTGGCTGCAGAAATCCAATTTCAAAACAAGATAAGAAATCAAAAAAATATGAGGAAGGTGTTTCTTGTCCAAAATGTCATGACACACTTACAAATACTCAAAAAGATAGATTTAGGATGCGACAAAAACAAATTAATGTTGCAAAAAAGACTGGGAACAGACATATCTTTCAAAAAGAGTATTAATTTTCAAATTCTCAAAGATGGACTTATTAAAAGATAATATACCTAAGTTAGTTAAAAAACTTGCTATACCTGCAAGTGTAGGAACACTTTTTCAAACACTATATAATATCGTTGATACATTTTATGCAGGAAAAATTTCACCAGAAGCCTTATCAGCTTTAAGCAAATCTTTTCCAATATATTTTGTGATAATTGCGACTTGCATTGGTGTTACTGTTGCTGGAACATCTCTAATTGGCAACAGCATTGGTGAGAATAATAAAAAAAAAGTATTAAATTTTTTTACAAATACAATTTATTTTGGTGTTTTTATTTCTATCGTAATAACTTTTTTAGGTCTAACTCTCTCTGAAAATGTATATAAATTAATGGGATCAACTAACACTGTTACCGTTTTAGGATTAAAATATACTAATATAATTTTTTCTGGCTCAATATTATTTATCCTAGTAGTAGCCTTAAACTCACTTTTGCATGCAGAAGGGGATACCAAAACCTATAGAAATGTTTTAATTTTTTCTTTTTTTCTAAATATTATTTTAAACCCAATTTTAATATTTGGTTTTTTGTTTATTCCACCTCTAGGTATCACAGGCATAGGAATTGCAACAATAATTGCTCAATTTATATCATTTTTAATTATTCTTTATAAAGTTTTACAAAATAAAAGAGTAAAAACTTATACCAAAGAATATTTATATCCAAAAATTAAGTTTTTAATTGCTATATTTTTTCAATCAATGCCAATTACAATTGCAATTTGTGGCTATTCAATCGCTTCAGCAATTATATTTAAATATGTAGGGATGACTAGCGAGTATGCGACAGCAGGATATGGTGCGGCAACTAGAATAGAGCAGGTAGTTTTATTACCAATACTTGGAATAAATACTGCAATAATTTCAATAATTGCTCAAAATTATGGCGCAAAAAACTTTAGCCGAATTAAAGAAACTTATTTTACAGCTATTAAATATTCTTTTTTTATAATGGTAGCATCAGGAATTTTAATTTTTTTAACATCTGCTGTAATACCGAAGTTTTTTTCAGACGATCTTCAAGTAATTGAATATGGCAAAAGATATTTGAAAATATCAGCTTTCGTTTTGCCTGCTTATCCTTTTTTCTTTTTAACAAATGGATTTTTTATGGCTCTTAAAAAATCAGAAAATGCGATGATTAATAATATAGCAAGAAATATCGTTGTTCCTATAATTGTATTCTATTTAGCAGACTATTTGAGTGCTGATTATGATAGTTTTTTTTGGTTATGGGTAATATTTCAATGGTCAGTATCCATAATATTATTAATTATTGTAAATTATTATATAAAAAATAAATTAGAAAAATCTCGAGCTATCGTTTAACCAGGACCATAAGTGGTTTGCAAAAGATCTTCTCACAAATAAATTTAAGTTATTTAGATCTTTATTGTGTATAATTACATCAATATGATTAACTAATGTTTGTGCTACAGCACCTTTTGTATTTTTAAAATCATTAAAATTGAATGGACATCCAGTCGATAGTAAATCAAAAGTATTTTTTCCTTTTATATTAAGCATTGTCCAATGATCGCTAACATTCGTAATTGATCCAATTTTACTTTTTGAAACTTCATTGAAGAGTTTTTCTTCTAAAAGATTTGTATTATTTAAATCACTTTTATCATTTGAATAAAGCATCCATTCATCTGGACTTAACCAAAGAATATTAAATTTTTCATTACCAGATGAAGAGTTCGGATCAGACGGTGGAATTATTGAAAGTTCTTTTCCGATTTTAGTCATAAAATCTCTTTTTTTTCCTCTCAAGTTAAGTTTAATTATAGGTTCTACTTCTGTAATTCTAATTTCAGAATACTCTTTTTGATCATTAATGGGTGAATTATAATTAAGCATTTAATCTCTTATTCTCTTTATCCAAAAAGACAGTATCAGTTATTGTGACATTTATAGTTTTGTTTTTCATAGGTACAAACATTTTATGACCTTTTAATTTTTTACCGTTTTTTACAACAGCCAAAGCGATTGATTTATTTAAGTTAGGGCTAAAGTAACTGGAAGTTACATGTCCTAGCATTTCAACAGGTTGTTTGTTAGTTTCAGAAACTATTTGTGCACCTTCTTCTAATACTTCTTTTGGATCGTCTGTGATTAATCCTACTAACTGTTTTCTATCATCTCTAATAGTATCACTTCTATATAAAGATCTTTTACCAATAAAATCATACTTCTTTTTGCTAATTATCCAATCCATCTGTAAATCAACCGGTGTCATTGTTCCATCAGTGTCTTGACCTGTTATAATAAATCCTTTTTCTGCTCTAAGTAAATGCATTGTTTCAGTGCCATAAGGCGTAATGTTAAACTCTTTACCTGCTTCAAAACATTTTTCCCAAACAGATTTTCCAAATGAAGATTGTATATTAATTTCATAACTATGTTCACCAGTAAAACTAATTCTCATTACTCTACATTTGACATTATCTATTGAGGCATTCTTGAAAGACATATGAGGAAATTCTTTATCTGATAAGTCTAAATCAGGTATTACTTTTGATAGAATTTTTTTTGAGTTAGGCCCACAAATACTTACAGTAGCGTATTGATCTGTAACGGAAGTTAAATAAACATCTAATTCTGGCCATTCTGTTTGCAGATAATCTTCTAACTTAGAAAGAACATTGGCGGCTCCTCCAGTAGTCGTTGTCATTATGTAGTGGTTTTCTCCTAATCTTGTAGTAACTCCATCGTCATAAACCATTCCGTCTTCATTTAGCATTAATCCATATCTACATTTTCCAATTTCTAATTTTGACCAAGCGTTTGTGTAGACTCTATTTAAAAATTCAGAAGCATCGGATCCTTGTATATCTATTTTTCCAAGTGTTGAGGCATCAAGCATTCCAGCGCTATCTCTTGCAGCCTTACTTTCTCTTTGAACAGCTTCATACATACTTTCATTTTTTTTAGGATAATACCAAGCCCTTTTCCATTGACCAACATTTTCAAATTCAGCTTTATTTTCTACATGCCAATCATGAATAGGAGTTTTTCTAATTATATCAAAAAACTCACCAACATTTCTACCTACTATAGTTCCAAAAGTTAATGGTGTATATGGAGGTCTAAAAGTAGTTGTTCCTAACTCACCCATCTTAACGCCTGCTGTTTCAGCTATAATACCAAGTGCATGCATGTTTGATAACTTACCTTGATCTGTTCCCATTCCAGTTGTCGTGTATCTTTTTACATGTTCAATAGACTTAAAACCTTCTCTTAATGCTAATTTTACATCTGTAGCCGTAGAGTCATTTTGAAAATCTAGAAATGGTTTAGTTTTACCCAATGGTTTATCTGAGGGAAGTAGCCAAATATTTTTTTTATCTAATTCTTTTGAACAAACAATTTCTAAATTTTTATAATCATTATTATTAATATTTAAAAACTCGTTAATTGATTCAACTGAATTCTTAATTATAGAATCAAGTTCAAAATCACCATTACAAGACCCTATACTTATTTGTTCTAACTCAGATTTATCAGGTAAAAACACATTATCCTTATCATTAAATTTAAGTTTACCACCTGATTGAGTGAAAAGATGTACTCTGGGAGTCCAGCCTCCTGATATTCCTAAACAGTCACAATCTTCACTAAATTTTTTTCCCACAACTTCATTACCATCATCAGATAATTTCATAATATCTATTGAATTTATTCTTTTATATCCACTTGTGTTAACGACAGTATGTTTCCAATAAATTTTTATGCCTAGTTTTTCAGCCTGTTTAACAATCAAAGAATCAGTTTTATCTCTAATATCAATAACCGAATTTACAGTAACACCACTTTTATTTAAGGATATAGCTGTTTCATAGGCTGAGTCATTATTTGTAAATAAAGAAATTTTTTGCCCACATTTAACTCCGAAATAGTCTATGTATTTTTTAATAGAAGAGGAAAGAATAATTCCTGGTCTATCATTATTATTAAAAATCAGAGGCCTTTCCATTGCTCCCGTTGATATAATTACTTTTTTTGCTCTAATTTTCCAAAGTCTTTGTCGGATTTTATTTTGTTTTTCACTTAGAGATAAATGATCTGTTAAATTTTCTCTTGCTAGTAGATAATTATAGCTGTGATAAGCAGCTAATGTTGTTCTTGTTTTAATAGTTAAATTTTGAAGTAAATTTAAAGATTCAATTTCTTTTTTTAACCATTCACTTGAATAAGTATTATTAATTTTAAAACACTCGTTTTGTTGAAAAAGAGTAGTGCCTCCTAATTTATTTTTATCATCAATTAGTAAAGTATTTAAATTATTCTGTGCAGCTGTTTTTGCAGCAATTATTCCAGAAATACCACCACCGATAACTAAAACATCACAATGTAAATATCTGTGGTCATAAAAATCTTTGTCCGGCTCTGTTGGTGACCTACCCAAACCTGCAGATTTTCTTATAAAGTACTCATATTTTTCCCAAAAGCTGGCTGGCCACATAAAAGTTTTATAGTAGAAAGCTGCTGGTATAAGAGGGGAGAAGAAATTGTTCACTGCACCAACATCAAAATTAACGCTAGGCCAACAGTTTTGACTTGATGCAACTAGACCTTCATATAATTCTATTTCGGTTGCTCTTGTATTTGGTTCTGTCATCGAAGCGTCATTTCCGACTTGAACAATTGCATTAGGCTCTTCTGAGCCACAAGTCATTATTCCTCTTGGACGATGATATTTAAAGCTTCTTCCTACAAGATGTATATTATTTGCCAATAAAGCTGAAGCTAGCGTATCACCCTTAAAACCATACAAAGTTTTACCATCAAACTTAAAAGATATTCTACTTGTTTGATCAATAAACTTGTCGTTTGTTATTCTTAAATTTTTGCTCATTACTTTATAGGGGGTTTTTCACCCATTTTGTATACAGCGTGAATTTTATCATTTGAAGTATCTCTGACCATGTTAAACCATTTTCTACATCCATGAGCATGGTTCCATCTTTCAAGTTGCACTCCTTTAATATTTTTTCTCATAAACAAAAATTCAGCCCATTGATCGTCACTTAATTCAGTTGGTTGTTTTGGTCTAATAATATGAGCTTCACCGCCAGCTGAAAATTCACTCTGATCTCTTTCACCGCAATAAGGACAATTAATTAAAAACATTAGTGTGCTACTGCAGCTGCTCCATGCTCATCAACTAGATCACCACTTACAAATCTGTTGATATTAAAATCAGCATTTAATTTATGAGGTTCGTTATTAGCAATTGTATGTGCAAATAAATCTCCTGAACCTGGTGTTGCTTTAAATCCACCAGTGCCCCATCCACAATTAAAATATAATCCTTTGATATGAGTTTTGCTTATTATTGGGCTAGCATCTGGGCAAATATCTACTATTCCACCCCATTGTCTTAACATTTTCATTCGACTAAAAATCGGGTAGAGTTCTAATATTGCTTTTAGAGTTCCCTCAACAACATCGTGACTTCCTCTTTGGGTGTAAGAAACATACGCATCTGTTCCAGCTCCAATAACTAATTCACCTTTATCAGATTGACTAACGTATGCATGAACCGCATTAGACATTACAACTGTATCAATGATTGGTTTTACTGGTTCCGACACTAAAGCTTGCAAAGGTTTACTCTCAAGTGGCAACTTTAAATCAACCATTTTTGCAATAACACTAGAGTGTCCAGCAGCAACTACACCAATTTTTTTTGTTTTTATAAATCCTTTTGTTGTTTCTATACCTTCAACAGAATCTCCATTTCTTTTTATCCCTTTAACTTCACAGTTTTGAATAATATCAACACCCATAGAATCAGCACCACGAGCATAACCCCAAGCTACAGCATCATGACGAGCAGTTCCAGCTCTTCTTTGCAATGTTCCTCCCAAGACAGGATATCTAATATTTGGAGATGTATTTATAATTGGGCAAAATTTTTTAACTTCATTAGTATTTAACCATACTGCATCTATACCATTTAATCTGTTTGCATGTGTTCTTCTTTTTAAATCTCTTACATCTTGTAGGTTATGAGCTAAATTCATAACACCTCTTTGACTGAACATTACATTATAATTTAGTTCTTGAGATAATCCCTCCCAAATTTTTAAAGCATGATCATATAATCCTGCGCTTGCATCCCATAAATAATTTGATCTTATTATAGTTGTATTTCTTCCAGTATTTCCTCCTCCGATCCATCCTTTTTCAAGAACAGCAATATTTTTCATGCTGTGTTTTTTTGCTAAATAATATGCAGTAGCCAAACCATGACCACCACCACCGATTATAACAGCATCATATTCTTTTTTAGGCTCAGGATCTCTCCATGCTCTTTGCCAATTTTCGTGATAACTAAAAGCATTCTTTATAAGTGAAAATATAGAATATTTATTTTTCATAATTTGAGTGAAAATACTTGATTAATATTGAATATTCAATGATTTCAAGTTACACAGTAATCAACGGAAAGGTGGGTGAGCTGGTTTAAACCAACGGGTTGCTAACTCGTCGTGCGTCGTAAGATGTACCGAGGGTTCGAATCCCTCCCTTTCCGCCACTAATATAAAGGATCATTTTTAAAGAAATTTTTCATTCTAATCGGCTTTTTTTCAAGCATATACCTATATACATTGTAATTTTCCAAAACTCTTTGTACATAATTTCTAGTTTCTCTAAATTTAATTAGTTCAATCCAGTTAACATAATCAATTTGTTTCTTTTGAGGATTTTTATTTATTCTTTTCCAATATTTTACTCTTTTGGGACCGGCATTATAAGCTGCTATGGCAAATGGATATGATCCCTCATATTCTAATATTAATCCAGCAATGTAGTGGGAGCCTAAATTAATATTATATTCAGGATCAGATGTTAATCTTGATTTTACATAAGGTAGTTTTGCCTGTTTGGCAACAACTTTTGCAGTGTAAGGCATTAATTGCATTAAACCTTTTGCACCAGCGTGGCTATGTGCTGTCATATCAAATTCGCTTTCTTGTCTAATAATGGATAAAATAAAAGGCGTTTCAGGTATTTTTCTACCGTTTATATATTTTGGTGTACTAATTAAAGGATAATTAAAATTATTATGAAATCTTTTTTCATAAGATGCTAATTTTGCTATTTGTATAGCAAAGTCGTATCTTGAAATAGTTGTTGCTAATTCAGCTGCTAATATTTCACTTCCCTGGGTTATATTGGTTGTTGCTAAATACCTTAGTATATGTTTTGTGTATTTATCTTTATTTAGTTCATCTAGCAAATAAACAATTTTTACTAAATCACTTTCATAAAAAATTTTTTTAAATTTTTTATCCACGTTTAATTGTTCTGGTAATTCAAAGGGTTCATTTGGGTACAATTTTAAATATGCAAGTTGCCCATAATATGTAGAAAGGTATTTAGTAGCTTCCTCATACCATTTATTTGCCAAATTTTTGTTAATTTTTTCATATGATCTACCTAACCAATAAGCCCCTCTTGATAAACTTATTGGGTAGCCTACATTATTATAAAAATTTTCAAAATGATCTTTTGCCAAAATTGGATCATTTAAAAAACTTAATGCAATCCATCCACTCATCCATTCAGCTGCTGCATATTCAGGACCATCTTTCATTGCATGTTTACTGGCTATCTTATAAGCAAGTTCATATTTTTTCTTATAAATAAGTGCTCTAGATATTATTTCACGTTCTTTCCACCATTTGTCGGGTCTTACCATATAATCATCAGTGTTTTTTATCTTAAGTAATATTTCTAAAGAACTATCAACACGTCCTCTTTTTCTTCTCCACTTTAATCGATCATAATTTAGTCCAGCATCGTTTTTTAATTTTGTAGGAACTTTAGCTATAGCATTGTCTACACCGTAAGATTTGCTCATTAAAATTTGTCTTGCAGTATATAGAAGTTGATAATCTTTGGGTAAATACCTAAGCATTCTTTTTAAATCCCAATATTTATTTTCCCACGCTAAATAGTCAGCTCTCTTAATGTAATCGTCAGCTGTAAGATATTTTTTAAATTTTTTTCTTAAAAATTTCATATCAGATCTACTTAGCTGTGCTGTTATCCAGCCTTCTTTAATTAGTTTAATACCTATATTTTCGTTTCCATTAATAATATAGCTTTCACCCAATATTAATTTACCAAAACCGCTTAATGGTTCTTTTTCGTTAAACCAGTTAATTATTTTTTTAGGTGATATTTTATCCGTTGATAATTTGTGTTCTGCTAAATATTTTATTCTATTAATTCTAGGATAATTTTCATTTTTGTTTATAAATTCTTGATAGTCATAAAATGAAGCTCTATTACCTTTCGTTAATAAGTGTCTCCATTGAATAAAATTATATATTGATTTATCTCTTGCTTTTTTTGCAATTCTCAAAGCTTTATCCCATTTTCTCTTTTCCATTTCTAGAATTGCATTTTTCGCTAAAATATAGTCTTTTTGCCTAAAATATTTTGATTTCTCTTTTGATTTCAGTTTTTCTTTTTTAACAATAAGAGGTTTACTTTTTGGTAATATAATACCCAAACTTTTTTCAACTTTTTTTACCTTTTCTTTTTTTTCAATTTTTACAGTTTCCTTTTTTTCCTTTTGTTCTTCATTTTTTGGCTTAGGTTTTGGCTTTAATATACCCTGAACTATTTTTTTTTTTATAACTTTACTCTCTAACGCAGGTTTCTTTAAAGGTATGATCTTCAGAGCTTCCGCATAAATATTAGTATTAAAAAATAATAAAAATATTGTTAAATGTAATAATAAAAAAGCTTTATGTGGCATAAATTTTACTAAATGAATCTATAAATTATGTTATAAGTATTTATGTTTAAAGGATCAAATGTTGCGTTAATCACCCCATTTAAAAATAATCAACTAGATGTTGATTGTTACATCAAATTAATTCATTTTCATTTAAAAAATGGTACTAACGGCCTAGTTCCTGCGGGAACAACTGGTGAATCTCCCACTTTGAGCCATAAAGAACATGAACAAGTCATCGAACTTTGTATCAAGGAAGCAAAAGGTAAAATTCCAGTTATAGCTGGTACTGGTTCAAATTCTACAGCTGAAGCAATATCTTTAACTAAGCATGCAGAGAAGGCTGGAGCTGATGGAGTGTTAGTTGTAACTCCTTATTATAACAAGCCGACACAAGAGGGTCTGTATCAACATTATAAAGCTATAAATGATAACACAAGTCTTCCCATTATAATTTATAATATTCCTAGCAGATGTGTGATTGATATGTCTGTAGATACAATGGCAAGATTATTTGAATTAAAAAATATAGCTGGGGTAAAAGATGCAACTGGTGATTTGAATAGACTTGATCAAACGATAAAAAAGTTAGGACCTGATTTCATCCAACTTACTGGAGAAGATGGTCTTGCATTTGAATTTAATAAAAGAGGTGGAGTAGGAATTATTTCTGTTACAGCAAATATTGCACCCAAGATGTGCTCTGATATGCAAAAATTTTCTAAATCAGAATCTGACAATGAAATTAAAGAGGCTGAACGAATAGATCAGCTGTTACAACCTTTACACAAATCTTTGTTTATAGAAAGTAACCCTGCACCAGTTAAATATGCAGCAAAACTTTTAGGTCTATGTGACGATGAAATTAGACTTCCATTGGTTAAAATTAAAAAAGAAACACAAGAAAAAGTTAAACAAGCTTTATCATCAGCTAAACTTATTAGTTAATGAAAAAAAAAACCTCTCCTGGTTTAAAAATTATTTGTTTAAATAGAAAAGCAAACTTTAATTACTTTTTTGAAGATATGTATGAAGCCGGGATAGTTTTAAAAGGTTCAGAGATTAAATCAGTTAGAAATGGAAAAGCTAATATTGCAGATGCATATGCTATTGAAAAAGATGGAGAAATTTTCTTAATTAATTCTCATATCTCATCATATAAACAAGCAAGCTACACGAACCACAATCCAATGAGTGAAAGAAAACTTCTGTTAAATAAAAAAGAAATAAATAAACTTATTGGTAAAATGCAGAGAGAAGGTTTTACTTTAATACCTACAAAAATGTATTTTAAAAAAGGTAAAGCAAAAATTGAAATAGCTGTTGCTAAGGGTAAAAAAAAGTATGATAAAAGACAAGCCATAAAAAGAAGGGATTGGAATCGAGATAAGGCGAGATATGTCAGAAAAACAAGTTAAATATGCCTTCATAGCTATTGGCTCAAATTTAGGTAATAAAAAACTGAATATTGAAAAAGCAAAATTTAAACTACAAAAAAAATTAATCAAAATAATCAAATCATCCAGTGCCTATGAAACATTTTCTTGGCCTGATCCAAAAAAACCAAAATTTATAAATATAGTAATTAAAATAAAAACATATTTTTCACCAGTTGAGCTTTTAAATATTTGCAATAAAGTTGAGATTGAGCTTGGTAGAAAGAGGTTTAAAAAAAATGAACCCAGAACTTGTGATATTGATATTATTGATTATGACCAAAAAAAACTAAAGATTAAAAAACCTCTAAATTTAACAATTCCTCACCCTTTTATTGAGTATCGAAATTTTGTTTTATTACCACTATTCGAAATAGCTAAAAACTGGAAGCATCCAGTTAGCAAAGTAAAAATCGCAAAATTAATTAGTTTTTTAAAAGAAGAAGACTTAAGATCTATTAAACAAATCTAAAATAGTGATATAATAAATAATGCTTAAATCAGATGATTTAATAAATAAGGTAAAATCTTACAATAAGTTTTTAAACCCAGAAACTTTGAGTAAGGCATATAACTTTGCACTAAAAGCTCACCAAACACAAAAAAGAGATGAGGGAGTCCCTTACATAAATCATCCAATTGCTGTTGCCAATATACTTACAGAGTTAAAGCTCGACAGTGCCACAATAGCGACAGGCTTACTGCATGATACAATAGAAGATACTCATGCTACTTATGAAACAATAAAAGGTGAATTTGGAAAAGAGGTGGCAGATCTTGTTGAAGGAGTTACTAAAATTTCTGTTTTTGAAAATCAAGCTTCGACTAATTCCAAAGCAGAAAATTTTAGAAAACTTATATTAGCTACATCAAAAGACATAAGAGTTTTGTTGGTAAAATTGGCAGATCGTTTGCACAACATGAGAACTATTAACTTTATAAAATTGAAAGACAAACAAATAAGAATTGCTAAAGAAACTATGGAAATTTATTCACCTCTAGCTGATAGAATGGGGATGCATAGAATAAGAGATGAGTTAGAAGATTTATCTTTTGAAGTACTTAATTATGACGCACGTAAACTAATTAAAAAAAGACTTGATGAAATTAAAGATGATAAAGTTAACTCTTTTAATTCAATTTCATTTCAATTTAGTGATTTACTAAATCAGCACCATCTTGATGCTAAAATAATCGGTAGGGAAAAAACACCATTTTCAATATGGAGGAAAGTTCAAAAAAAAAGAGTTTCACTTGAGCAAATAACAGATGTTATTGGTTTTAGAATAATTTTGGACAATATAGAAGATTGTTATAAAGCTCTTGGTATATTTCATAGAGAATACAATTGTATACCAGGTAAATTTAAAGATTATATTTCATCGCCAAAAATAAATAAATATCAATCCTTACACACTTCAATTATAGGACCAAATAAAAGACCAATAGAAATTCAAATTAGAACTCAGCCAATGCATGATTTTGCAGAAAGAGGTATTGCCTCACATTGGAAATATAAATCTTCAGAAAAATTTAACTCTCTTACTTGGAAAGAATATGATTGGTTGAAAGATTTAGTAGATATTATGGATAGAAATGAAAACCCTGAACATTTTTTTGAATATACTAAATTACAAATGTTCCAAGAAAATGCTTTTTGTTTTACTCCAAAAGGCTCTGTCATTAAATTGCCAAAAGATGCTACACCTATTGATTTTGCCTATGCAGTGCATACAAAAATTGGAGATACGGCGATAGGTTGTGAAATTAATGGAAAAGAAAGTGATTTGCAAAGTATTCTAAGAAATGGTGACATTGTGAACATTATCACATCTAAAAATAAGTCACCTTCTTTACATTGGTTGCCTTTAACAAAAACTGGAAAGGCTAGAGCGGCTATAAGAAAATATTGGCACACAAAAGATAATATTAAAAATGATGAAAGAGTTAAAAAATACAACACCACTTTATGGATTTCATTGCCTGACAAACCTGGAAAACTTGGTGAGATCTCTACCTTGATCGGTACACATAAACTTAACATTTCAAGTGTAGAAATGAAGGAAAAAACTAAAGATTATATAAACTTTAGATTTAATTTGACTATAAATGTGCTGAAAAACTTTACAAATTTTATCAGTGAGTTAAAACAAAAACAGATTAAATTTAAAATCATAAGGCACGAAAATAAAAGAAATGCTTTCACACAAAAAATCTTTAAATATTTTAAGAAAAACTAATGCTCTACGTGATGGACATTTTGTTTTATCATCTGGACTTCATTCATCACAGTACATACAATGCGCAAAACTTTTAAGCTTTCCTCATATAGCTAATAAAATTTGCACATCATTATCTAAAAAAATTAAAAAAAATTTTAAAAAAATTGATTTAATTTTATCACCAGCTATGGGAGGAATTATTATTGGATATGAAGTAGGTAGGTTGCTCAGAAAAGAAACAATTTTTTGTGAGCGAGTGAAGGGAAAATTTCAATTAAGAAGGGGATTTATCATTAAGAAAAATGCAAGAGTAGTTATAGTTGAAGATGTTATTACAACAGGAAAATCAAGTTTGGAATGTGAAAAATTAATTAAAAAATCTAAAGCAAAATTGCTTGGCTTTGCATCAATAATTGATAGATCAAGTAAAAAAAACCTTCTTATTAAAAAAAAAATAATATCACATATCAAAATACAAGTGCCTACATTTAATAAAAAAAACCTACCTAAGCATCTAAAGTTTAAACCTATTTCTTATCCTGGCAGCAGGTTTATTAAATGATAAAACTAGGAATAAATGTTGATCATGTTGGAACTCTAAGAAACTCAAGAGGAGAGTCTCATCCAGATCCTTATTTAGCGGCTAAAGTTGCTACAAAATATGGAGCAAATTCTATTACAATCCATTTAAGAGAGGATAGACGTCATATAAATGATCTTGATGTGAGAAGGATTTGTAAAAATAAAAAATTAACTGTTAACTTAGAAATGGCTGCAAATTTTAAAATGCTCAAAATAGCATTGTTTAATAAACCATCATACGTCTGTCTTGTTCCAGAAAGAAGAAAAGAAATTACTACAGAAGGTGGTTTAAATATCTCTAAAAATAAATTTAAGTTAAAAAAAATAATACAGAGATTAAACAAAGCAAAAATTCGAACTAGTTTATTTATTGATCCAACCAAAAGTAATATTAAATTATCTAAAGAGTTACATTCAAATTGCGTAGAACTTCACACTGGTAGACTGGCAGGTTTAGTCAAAAAAAAAAAATCCTTTAATGTGGAATTAAAAAAAATTAGAGAATGTTCAAAATATGCATATAAACTTGGTCTAGAGGTTCATGCTGGTCATGGGATGGACTATAAAACAGCAAAAATACTAAAACCAATAAAAGAAATAAAAGAGTTTAATATTGGACATTTCATTGTTGGGGAATCTTTTTTTTACGGGATTAAATCTGTAATTATACGATTTAAAAAAATACTTAAAAAATAATTATGAATTTATTTGGTATAGGAGTTGATATAGTTGACAATTCGAGGATAAAAAAAATGATTAGAAATAAAGTTTTTTTAAATAGAGTTTTTTCAAATTATGAAATCTTAAATTCAACTAAAATTGCTAATAAGACAGCTTTTTTTGCAAAAAGATTTGCAGCAAAAGAAGCTTTTTCAAAATCCTTAGGTACTGGATTTCGTAATAATTTAAATTTTAGAGATATAGTTATTAAAAATAATAAATCAGGAAAACCCTTTTTTTTTATTACAAAAAAAATTAAATCTCTCATTAATAAACAATTTAAAACTAAAAAGTTTAATTTCTATCTATCAATTTCTGATGAAAAGAATTATTCAGTAGCCTTTGTAATCTTTCAAAAATGATTAAAAAAGAATTTATAATTGATAATTTAAAAACTATATTTTATGCACTAATCATTGCTGTTTTGATTAGATCATTATTTTTACAACCTTTTTATATACCCTCATCATCAATGGAACCCAATCTTTTGGTTGGAGATAGATTATTTGTGACTAAATATTCATATGGTTATAGCAAACATTCATTTCCATTCAGCCCTCCTTTTTTTACAGGAAGAATTTTTAGCTCAAAACCTAGTAGAGGTGATGTGATTGTTTTTAAAACTCCCGCTGATAATAGAACTGATTATATAAAACGTTTAATAGGACTACCTGGTGATACAATCCAGTTTATTGATGGAGATGTTTATATAAATGATAATCAGATACTTAAAACTATAATTATAAAAAATGATCAGGTTTCATGTGGTAATAAAAAAATGTCTGTTAATACTTTTGAAGAAAAACTTACAAATGGTAAAAAATATTTATCTTCATATAGAAAAGATTTTAGTTTTAAAAACTCAGATTTATTCACTGTTCCAGCAAACCATTATTTTTTTCTTGGTGATAACCGTGATTGCTCAAAAGATAGTCGTTTTTTGACTAGCGTAGGATATGTTCATGAAAATAATTTAGTAGGAAAAGCTCAATTTATTTTTTTTTCCTCTGATTATAAAATTGGTTATTTTTTGGAATTTTGGAAATGGCATAAGTCAATCAAATTTGATCGTTTTTTTAAAAGAATAATTTAATGAATTTAGATTTTAATAAATTAGAAAAAATAATAAATCTTAAATTTAAAAACCAAAAACTTTTAAAACAATCTTTGACACATAAAAGTTATGACTCAGAGCACAGTAACGAAAAGCTTGAGTTTATTGGTGATAGAGTATTAGGACTAGTAATCTCAAAAAATCTTTATGAAAAATACCCAAACGATAAAGAAGGCTCTCTTGATAAAAAATTAGCTTCTTTAGTTAATAAAAAAAAATGCTTAGAGGTAGCAAACTCTATTAATTTAAAAAAATTTATTTTAGTTGGTAATTCAAAAAAAAAAATTGAATCTATTGAGGACAAAATTGTTTCTGATGCTTGTGAGTCGCTTATTGGGGCCATTTATCTTGATAAAGGATTGGAAGCTACTGAAAAATTTATATTAAATTTATGGAATAATCACATTGCCTCAAGTGAGGAAACTTATATTGATCCTAAAACAAAACTTCAAGAATACTCTTTAAAAAAATTTAAACTACTCCCTATATACAAATTAGTAGAAAGTTCAGGACCAAAACACAAACCTATATTTAAAATTAGCGTTAGATTGAAAAACTCAAAAATCGCAAAGGGTATTGGGTCATCAAAAAAAGAAGCAGAATTAAATGCAGCATCAATTTTACTAAAAAATTTAATTAAAAAATGAACTGGATTGACGAAGGCTATTTAATATCAAAAAATAATTACAATGAAACCTCTATCATTGCAGATATCTTTACGAAAGAACATGGCAAGTGTTCAGGTATCATTTTTGGTGGAACCTCGAAAAAAATCCGTAACTATTTACAGATTGGTAATAAACTTCATATTAATTACAATTATAAAAATGAGGGAAAGACAGGCTACTTTAAGGTTGAAATTTTAAAAGCAAATACTCCATTGTTTTTTGATGATAAAAAAAAGCTGATGTGTATTTCTTCAGCAATGAGTCTTGTTAAATTATTAACTGTTGAATTTCAAAAAAATAATAAAGTTTTTGAAAATATAGAAATTTTCTTTAACAACCTCTCTAGTAAAAATTGGCTAAAACATTATATCTTTTGGGAGCTTAATCTTCTTAAATTCTTAGGCTATGATTTAAACCTTGAAAATATAGTTACTTCAGAAAATATAAACAATCAGCTTAAATATACAGTAAAATCTTCGTCTGCTGTGAAACAAGTTCCAAATTTTCTTGTTGATAAAAATGAAGAAGACATAAACTTTGATACTTTACTTTTAGGTTTGAAGCTTGTTACCGACTATTTACAAAAAAGTATTTTAATTCCTAATAATATAAGTCAACCTCATTCGAGAATTAATTTTATAAATATTTTAAAATAGTTTTATTTTAAATATCTTGCAATTTGATCAGCAAAATATGTAACAACAGCTGAAGCTCCAGCTCTTTTAAATCCTACCAATGTTTCAATTACGCTATCTTCTTTTATTAATTTTCTATCAATGGCGTTTTTAATTAATGAATATTCTCCTGATACTTGATATGCAAACACAGGAATTTTAAAATTTTCTTTTATGGATTTAATAACATCCAAGTAAGGCATGCCTGGTTTTACCATTACTATATCGGCACCTTCTTTAATATCTAAAGAAACCTCCCTTAGTGCTTCTAAACTGTTATTAAAGTCCATCTGATAAGTTTTTTTATCACTTTTTAGAGATTTATTTGATCCAACAGCCTCTCTAAATGGTCCATAAAAACTTGAGGCATATTTCGCAGCATAAGATAATATCTGAACGTCTTGAAATTTATATTTATCTAAATATTTTCTAATTTTTCCAATTCTACCATCCATCATATCAGACGGAGCTATAACATCGCATCCCATTTGCGCTTGTAGCAGGGATTGTCTAATTAGAATTTCTATTGTTTCATCGTTCAAAATTTTTCCTTCTTTTAAAAGACCGTCATGACCATGGGATGTATAGGGGTCAAGAGCAACATCACACATAATTCCAATCTTATTTTTATATTTTTTTTTAATTAATCTTATAGCCCTACAAACCAAGTTGTTTTCATTTAGCGCTTCAGAGCCCAATTCATTTTTTAATTTTTTATTAGTGTAGGGAAATAAAGCAACCATTGGTATTTTATATTTAACAGCTTTATCAAGTATCATTGGGATTTTATCTACACTATATCTATAGACATCTGGCATTGATTTAATTGATTCTTTTTTATTTTTCCCTTCGATAATAAAAATTGGCAAAATTAGATCGTTAGCTGACAAATTGTTTTCTTGCACTAGCCTTCTAGACCAATCAGTTTTACGATTTCTTCTAAGCCTTAAATTTGGGTATTTTCCAGTGATAATCATTCTCAATAAATTTTTATATGCGACAAAAGTTATATGTATTATAATTATAAATAAAGTATTTATTTAAGCACATGAACAATGTTACGTATATAAATAAAAATCAAGCTCCTAAATCAACAAGTGATTTTCAAAAACAGAATATTTCTTTTGATATAGATAAGTTAAGGAATGCTTGTAATGAAGTTTTAAAAATTAAAGGTTTTGATACTAGTTTAGGGATTCCTCATTTTGCTGGTATATCTTTAAATCAGATACCAGGTGACCCTGACTCTATTAAAGGAAATAAAGTAAGAGGTGTATATTGGACTAAACCTGATTCTACAGGTGTTGAAGTTTCTAGGGACGTTAGCATCGATGAGTCTAAATATACAGAATTTGTTAAAGATTTTAAGCATACTTATTTTAAGCATGTCTATGATGAATTATCTAAGAAATATAAATTAGGTAGAGTGAGACTGCTATTAAAGGAACCTAGATCAACATTAAGCTGGCATCGTGATCCTGAGCCGAGATTACATATACCAATATATACAAATCCTGGATCAATAATGGTTATCGATAAGGTTGCTCATCATATGCCTGCCGACGGTTCTGTTTGGGTAACTAATAATTTAAAATATCATAACGCATTTAATGGAGGCGAAGAGAACCGTGTCCATCTAGTAGCTTGTGTTTTAGACTACAAATTTAATTAATTTTAGATTATAATATAATTATTGAAGAATATTTTTATAGCATCTGATCACGCCGGATACAATCTTAAAAAATATATAATTTCCAAACTATCAAAAAAAAATAAGATTTTAGATTTGGGCCCAAAATCTAATCATTCTGTTGATTATCCAGATTTTGCTAAAAAATTATCTAAAAAAGTCACTTCTAATAAGACAAATTTCGGTATACTTGTTTGCGGATCTGGCATGGGAATGGCAATATCTGCAAATAAAACAAAAAAAGCTAGAGCAGCCTTATGTTATAGCGTTAAAAATACCAAATTATCTAGATTGCATAATAATGCAAACATCATTACATT
Organism: uncultured Pelagibacteraceae bacterium; assembly: GCA_902557385.1. Taxonomy (GTDB): domain Bacteria; phylum Pseudomonadota; class Alphaproteobacteria; order Pelagibacterales; family Pelagibacteraceae; genus Pelagibacter. The sequence continues at coordinate 16,730 of CACDZF010000001.1, read as the reverse complement.
AGGTGAGAGATTGATTGATAAAAAAAAAGCTGTCAGTCTTGTTAAAATTTTCTTAAGTACAAAATTTGAAGGTGGAAGACACTTAAGAAGAGTTAAAAAGATTTAATTATGTCAAGTGAAAACAAATATTTAAATGATCAATATAAAGGTTTCTTTGAGGACAGTTTGTCAAAAACTGATCCTGAATTATATAAAGCTATAAGTGATGAGCTTAAGAGACAACAAGAACACATTGAATTAATTGCTTCAGAAAATATTGTATCTCAAGCTGTCCTAGAGGCACAGGGGTCAGTTTTAACCAATAAATATGCAGAGGGTTACCCTGGTAAAAGATATTATAATGGATGTGAACATGTTGATGTGGCAGAAAACCTAGCAATAGAAAGATTAAAAAAATTATTTGATTGTAAGTTTGCTAATGCTCAACCACATTCTGGCGCTCAGGCTAACGGCGCTGTATTTTTAGCATTACTTAAACCAGGTGATACTTTTATGGGCATGAGTCTAAATTCTGGTGGTCATATAACTCATGGTTTAAAAATTTCTATGTCAGGTAAGTGGTTTAACGCCATAGGGTATGATGTAGATAAAGAGTCTGAACTTATTGATTACGACAATGTAGAAAAAATTGCTTTAGAAAATAAACCAAAACTAATAATTGCTGGAGGTAGTGCATACTCTAGAGTTATAGATTTTAAAAGATTTAGAGAAATAGCTGACAAAGTTGGTGCTTATCTAATGGTTGATATGGCACATTTTTCAGGCTTGGTTGCTGGAAAAGGTTACCCAAATCCATGTGAATATGCGCATGTAGTTACATCTACGACACATAAAGTTTTTAGAAGTGCAAGAGGTGGTATTATTTTAACTAACCACGAAGATTTAGCAAAAAAATTTAACACTGCTGTATTTCCTGGTTACCAGGGTGGACCTTTAATGCATATTATTGCCGCAAAGGCTGCTGGTTTCTTAGAAGCTTTAAAACCAGAATTTAAAGATTATATAAAATCTGTTCTAGCTAATGCTAAAATTTTATCTGAAACACTTAAAAACAATGGCTTTAAAATCTACTCAGGGGGCACTGACTCACACTTAATGTTAGTAGATTTAAGACCTTTTAATGTTAAAGGAAATTTAGCATCAGAAAGTCTATCAAGAGCAAATATTACATGTAACAAAAATGGAATTCCTTTTGATAGTGAAAGTCCAATGATTACATCAGGAATTAGACTTGGAACTCAAGCAGCAACAACAAGAGGTTTTGGATTAAAAGAATTTGAAAAAGTTGGAGAATTAATAACAAAAACAATCAAAGGACTATCAAAAAGTCCCGATGATAATAGTAAAATCGAAGATGAAGTTAGAGCTGAGGTTGTTGATTTATGTTCAAATTTTCCAATTTATAAACATTTAAGATAAACATGATTTGTCCATGTAATAAAAAAGGTGAAACATCCGTTGTGGACTCCAGACCAACTGAAGATGGGACAGCAATAAGAAGAAGAAGAATGTGTGTGTGCGGAGAAAGATTCACTACATTTGAAAGAATTCAGTACAGAGAATTGTTTGTAATTAAGAAAAACGGCAGAAAATCAACTTTAGATCGAGATAAGTTATCAAAATCAATCTATATAGCATTAAAAAAAAGACCAATTGATACTGATACTATCGAAAAATTTATAAGCTCAATTATGAGATCAATTGAAGAGTTAGGACAATCAGAAATTTCTACAACTACCATAGGTACAATGGTTATGGAAAGATTAAAGGATTTGGATCCAGTTGCCTATGTAAGATTTGCATCTGTTTATAGAAATTTCAGAGAAGAAAAAGACTTTGTGCAATTTGTGGACAAGATCGATGTCTACAAAAAAAGATAAATTTACCTCCGAAGACCATTATTATATGAATCATGCTATTAATTTAGCAGCTGAAAGAAATGGTTTCACAGGATTAAATCCCTCTGTTGGTTGTGTTATTGTTAAAAATAATAAAATTTTATCATTTGGTCAAACCGGTCTTAATGGTAGACCTCATGCTGAAACTGTTGCTATCAAAGGCTGTAAAAAGGAAGATCTAAAGGGTTCAACAATTTACGTAACAATGGAACCTTGTACGCATTATGGTAAAACACCTCCTTGTTCTAACTTAATTGTTAAATCTAAAATAAAAAGAGTTATTTATTCAATTGAAGATGTTGATATAAGAACTAAAAAAAAAGCACATTCTTTTTTAAAGTCAAAAAAAATTATTGTATCAAGCGGTCTATTGAGGGATAAAACAAATAAAATATACAAAAAATATTTTAAACACAAAAATAAAGAAAAGCCTTATATAATTTCTAAATTAGCTTGTTCAAAAGATTATTTTACATCTTCAAAAAAAAAATTCATAACAAATGAATATTCTAGAAAAGTATCTCATTTATTTAGGTATTATTGTGATGCAATATTAGTTTCATCTAAAACCGCTAATGCTGATAACTCTGTTTTATCATGTAGGTTAGAAGGTTTAGGTGAATATTCACCACGAAGGTTAATTATAGATAGAGCTTTAAAAATTAAAAAAACTTCACCAATCATAAATGATAATAGAAGAAAAAATACAATCATTTTTCATAATTCAAAAGATAAAAAGAAGATAAATTATATTAAATCCAAAGGTGTTAAACTTAGTTATGTTGATTTAGATGCTAGCGGTAGAATAAATCTGAGGAAAGTTTTTTTAAAAGTTTATAGGCTTGGTATTAGCACAATAATTGTTGAGGGTGGAAAATTGCTGACCAGAACTCTTTTAAAGAACAAATTGATTAATGAGTTTTATTTATTTAAAAGTAATAAAATCCTAAAAAAATTAGGAAAAAATAATATTTTTAATTTTAAAAAAGAAATAAGTCATTTCTTTAAAAAAAAAGAAAATATTGAAACTTTTTTAAACGGAGAGGAACTAATAAGGTATTTTTAAATGTTTAATGGTATTATATTTAATCATGGCGTAGTAAATAAAATTGATAAAAGAGGTAATGGTATTAATTTATTTATTAAATCCATTATTCCGATCAAATATAAAGATTTAGGAATTTCAATATCATGCGATGGCGTATGTTTAACCCTTATATCTTATAAAAATAGAACCTTAGAATTTTATTTATCTAAAGAAACATTGTCTCGAAGTAAATTTAAAAAAATAAATATTGGTGATATTATTAATTTAGAATTACCACTTAAAAAAGGTCAAAGTATATCCGGACATATTTGCCAAGGACACGTTGATTATGTTGCAAAAGTTAAAAAAATTAAATTAATTGATAAATCTTATTTGATTGAATTCTCATCAACAAATAAACAAAAAAAAAATTTAATTGAAAAAGCGTCTATTTTGGTTAACGGCGTATCCTTGACAATTTCTAAAGTTACCAAAAATGGCTTTGAAGTTTGGTTAATTCCACATACTTATAAATTGACTAATTTATCTAAATTAAAAAAGAATAGTTTGGTAAATATTGAAATTGATATTTTATCAAAATATGTAAGAAAATATTTTAATGAAAAATAAAAATTTTAGCCCTATAGAGTCAATTATCAATGTAGCTAAAAAGGGCGGTATGTACATTTTGGTTGATGATGAAAATCGAGAAAATGAAGGAGATTTAGTTTTTTGTTCATCAGATACAAGCTCAAAAAAAATAAATTTTATGGCAAAGTATGGTAGGGGTTTAATATGTTTAACATTAGATAGTGCACAGGCAAAAAAATTAGGCTTATCTTACATGTCCCCAAATAATCAATCTAGAAATCAAACTGCTTTTACAGTTTCAATAGAAGCCAAGAAAGGAGTAACAACAGGTATATCAGCACAAGATAGGGCAAAAACAATTAAAGTTGCTACAAAAAAAAATGTTTTAAAGAAAGAAATTGTATCTCCAGGACATGTTTTTCCTATTATCTCAAAAGATGGTGGAGTACTTGTCAGGGCTGGTCATACTGAAGCATCAGTTGATATTTCTAAATTAGCTAAAAAAAATTCATCTGCCGTAATTTGTGAAATTATGAGTGAAGACGGCACAATGGCTAGAGGCGAAAAATTAATTAATTTTGCAAAAAAACATAAATTAAAAATTGGTAGAATTGATGATCTAATTGCGTATAGATTAAAAAAGGAAAAATTAATTAAACTTAAAAAGAAATCAAATATTGAAGTTAAAGGCAAAAAATATTTAATAAGAATATTTGAAAATCTTCTAGATGGATCTGAACATTTTGCCCTTATTAAAGGAAAAATTAAAAAAGGTATTGTTCCACGTGTAAGAGTAATCTCTTCAAATGTTGTTCAAAATTATCTTTTAAATCAAAATTTGCCAAATTCTTTTAATAATACTCTTAATCATTTCAAAAAATATAACAATTGTGTTCTGATATTTATAAGAGATACTAATCTAAAATCTGTTACCCAAACTTTGCGGGATTATAAAAGTAAAGGATTCTATAAAAAAGGTAAGGATAAATTAATTAGAAACTATGGTATTGGCGCGCAGATTATTAAATCTTTACAGATTAAAAATATGATATTAGTAACTAGATCTAGGAAAAAAGTTGTTGGTCTAGATGGTTATGGAATAAAAATTGTAAAACAAGAAATAATTAAATGAAAAAAATATTAATTGTTATTGCAGATTACTATGAAGACATTTCTTCATCGCTTTTAAAAAGTGCAAAAAGCAATTTGAGTAACTTTTCTTTGAAAATAATTAAAGTCCCAGGTGTTTTTGAAATACCAGTCACTATTTCTAAAAATATTAAAAAATATGATGGATTTATTGCATTGGGATGCGTTATTAAAGGTGAAACGCCACATTTTGATTTTATTTCAAGCGCCTCAACTCAAGCTATAATGAAATTATCTGTTGATAATAAGAAACCTATTGGTAACGGAATATTAACATGTCTTAATATGAGACAAGCCAAAGCTAGAGATAAAAAGGGAAAAGAAGCTGCTAAAGCTGTTATTTCTGTGTTAGATCAATAATATGAATTTGCCATATAGCCCAAAAAATAATCCAAGAGTAATTGTGATTCAAAAACTTTATGGAATGTTTTTTAATAAAGATGAAAACTTATCTTTTCCAAAGCACAGGTTTAAAAAATTTATCAAAGACGTAGTCAAGGGAACTATTGAACGGGATGAAGTTATTAAAGATGAAATATTAATTCATCTTAATGCGGATTTAAACCTGAAAAAATTAGATAAAGTCTTTCAAGTCATAATTAAAAGTGCAATCTTTGAACTTTTATATAAACCTAAAATATCTTCAAAAATAATTATAAACGAATACTTGATAGCCTCAAATTTTTTCATTGATGATAAACAAACCAAATATTTAAATGCTTTGTTAGACAAAATATCAAAAAAAATTAGAAGCTCTAATGAATGAATTTAATTTAATTAATAAATATTTAAAAAGTCTAACTTTTAATAAACAATCTTCGTTGCAATTAAATGATGATGTTTTTTTTGATAAAAAAAATAAGTTTGTTGTTTCTGTCGATACTTATAATGAGGGGACTCACTTTATCAATTTTAACAGCCCAAATTTAGTAATTAAAAAAATTATAAGATCCTCAATTTCAGATTTAATTTGCAAAGGTGTTTACCCAAAATACTATTTTATTTCAGCATCTGTTAATAAAAAAAATTTTAATAAGTTAAAGTTAAAAAAAATAATTGAGTCTCTTAGGGCTGAACAAAAAAAATATAAAATATTTTTAGCTGGTGGCGATACAGTATTCTCAAATAAATTGAGTTTTACAATTGTATCTGTGGGCATTTCCATGAATATAATTTATAGAAATAAAGCAAAAATTTATGATGATATTTATGTTACTGGAAACTTAGGTGATAGTTTTGCTGGTTTATTGACGATTAAAAAAAAAATTCGAATTAATTCTTATTTAAAAAAATATTTTATCAAAAAATATTATTTACCAGATATTAAATTTTCATTAATAAAAAATTTGAGAAAAATTGCAAATACTTCAATTGATATATCTGATGGTCTAGTGGCGGATATGGGAAAAATGATTAATAATCAAAAACTTTCATACCAAATTTTTCTAGAAAAAATTCCTATTTCTTCAAATTTGTCTAAAATTTTAAAAAAAAATAAATTATTAAAGGAAAATTTTATTTCTAATGGTGATGACTATGAAATATTATTTACAGCAAATAAAAATAATAGAAGTTTAATTAAAAAAATTTCAAAAAAATGCAAAACCAAAATTACTAGAATCGGCTTTATTAAAAAAAATACTACTAAGTCATCTCTTTTAAATACACTAAATAGTAAAATTATCCTTAAAAACAAAGGTTATTCTCATAATTTCTAAAAAGTTATTTATTGCCTTTTATATCTTTTTTTGTATTGTCCCGTTTTTAACTTATTTAAATAATAACTAACCAAAAGGTTTTATGGACAGCTCTGTTAACACAATTTTACTTTACACAATTGCAGCAGGTTTTATTGCAATAATTTATGGATATTTTACTGGAAAACAAATTTTAAATTCAAGCTCAGGTAACTCCAAAATGCAAGAAATTGCTTCAGCCATACAAGTTGGTGCTAAAGCATATTTAAATAGACAGTACAAAACAATAGCGATCGTTGGATTGGTAGTTTTGGTAATAATTAGTTATGCTTTTAGTATTTTAGTTGGATTAGGTTATTTGATTGGTGCTGCCTTATCTGGAATTGCTGGCTATGTTGGTATGCTAGTATCAGTTCAGGCCAATGTTAGAACTGCTGAAGCATCTAGAAAAGGCCTTTCTCACGGTCTTTCAGTTGCTTTTAAATCAGGAGCGGTAACTGGTATGTTAGTGGCTGGTTTAGCTTTATTATCTATTGCGGTTTATTATTATCTTTTAATAAAATCAAATGTTGATGAAAGAGAAATTGTAAATGCTTTAGTAGCTCTAGGTTTTGGTGCTTCTTTAATATCTATATTTGCTAGATTAGGTGGTGGTATATTTACAAAAGGCGCTGATGTTGGTGCAGATTTAGTTGGTAAAGTTGAAGCAGGCATACCAGAAGATGACCCAAGAAATCCAGCTGTTATTGCTGACAATGTTGGAGATAATGTTGGAGATTGTGCTGGTATGGCAGCAGATTTATTTGAAACATATGCAGTAACAATTGTTGCGACCATGGTTTTGTCTTCAATATTTTTTGTAAACGATTTGAATATGATGATTTACCCACTTAGCATTGGTGGCTTATGTATATTAACATCTATATTAGGTACTTTTTTTGTAAGATTGGGCAATAGTAAAAATATAATGGCTGCTTTATATAAAGGATTTATTGCAACCGCCATATCATCTTTAATTGTTTTATATCCTCTAACTGATTATGTTATAGGTTTTTCAAGCCAATATAATGTTAATGGAATTTCTTTTAATGGTAAAAGTTTATATTACTGTGGAGTAATTGGTTTAGTTATCACTGGTTTGATTATTTGGGTTACTGAATATTATACTGGAACAAGTTATAGACCAGTTAAAAGTGTTGCTAAATCGTCTACAACTGGACACGGAACAAATGTAATTCAAGGATTAGCAGTTTCTTTAGAAGCTACAGCAATACCAGCTTTAATAATTGTTGCAGGTATATTGCTAACAAATTACATAGCCGGTCTTTATGGTATAGCTATTGCTGTTACCACGATGTTGGCTTTGGCTGGAATGGTTGTTGCTCTAGATGCTTATGGACCAGTTACAGATAATGCAGGTGGTATAGCAGAGATGTCTAAATTACCTAATAATGTAAGAAAAACTACAGATGCTTTAGACGCTGTAGGTAATACAACTAAAGCTGTCACAAAAGGTTATGCTATTGGTTCCGCTGGTTTAGGTGCATTAGTTTTATTTGCAGCGTATACGGAAGATATTAAACATTTTTCAAAAGTTGCTGGTTCTAAATTAGAAGGTGTTGTAGTAACATTTGACTTGTCAAATCCTTATGTTGTTGTTGGTTTGTTAATTGGTGGAATGCTTCCTTATTTATTTGGCTCAATGGGAATGCAAGCTGTTGGAAGAGCAGGTGGAGCCGTTGTTATTGAAGTACGAAGACAATTTAAAAAATTCCCAGGTATCATGAAAAGAAAGCAAAAACCTGATTATGCTAAATTAGTTGATTTATTAACAGTTGCAGCAATTAAAGAAATGATAATACCGTCATTGCTCCCAGTTCTGTCACCAATAGTTCTGTATTTTGTAATTTTTGCAATTGGAGGTCAAATTGCAGCATTAGCATCTGTTGGTGCAATGCTTTTAGGTGTTATTATCACGGGTCTTTTTGTTGCAGTATCTATGACTGCTGGTGGTGGTGCATGGGATAATGCAAAAAAATATATAGAAGATGGTAATTATGGTGGCAAAGGTTCTGAAGCTCATAAAGCAGCAGTAACAGGTGATACTGTTGGAGATCCCTATAAAGATACAGCTGGACCTGCGGTTAACCCAATGATTAAAATTACAAACATAGTTGCTTTATTATTACTAGCAGTTGTAGCAGGACATTAATAATTATTTTATTTTTTTCGTACCTAATGGGTCATTAATTTTTTGTCGAAGGCTAGAAAGAAACTCATACACGAAACTGTCCTTTGAGCTGATAACATTTGTTTTTCTTTTAGAAAATTTAATTGTATTCATGTCATCTTTTTTTAAAAATTCTTTATTTACCAAAATTCCTTTATCATTAATTTCTAATATTAGCACATTGTTAACCATAAGTTTTCTTCTCCCAAGTGTTGCTATCGTCGATTTAGTCTCTTTACGTTCTATATAAATCCATACATCATTATCGAACGTACTTTCAGTTGAAGGTGGTCCAAGATTATCCAATATGTCATTTTTATTAGTTGAATTTAAAATTAATTTTTGTTGTTTTTTATCTAAAAAATGGACACCGTGATGTTTTACAACTTTATTTAAACTGCAATTTGAAATAAATATGAGTAAAATAATTAAATAAAATTTTCTATACATGAGTAATAAATATATAAATATTTATAATAATTTAATCAATTTAACTAGAAATAAAGAATTGTACAAGGGTTTTACTAAACAAGATACTTTTTCTGATAGATTGGTATTTTTTCTTATTCATTTTGCCTTTTTTTTAAAAACTTTCAAAAATAATGATAAAGAGATACTTCAAGATATTTATGATTGTACTTTTAAACACTTAGAATTAAACATACGAGAAATTGGTTATGGAGATGCATCTATTAATAAAAAAATGAAAGATTATATAAACTTATTTCATTTAATAATTAAAAAAATAGATGACTGGAATTTGATTGATGATAATGAAAAGAAAAAAAGAATAAAATCCCTATTAAATCTAAATGATATTGATAATTTAAGTGTATATTTTGATAAATATAGTGTAGAATTAAAAAATAATACTTTAAATTATTATATAAAAAGTGTAATTAAACCAAAAAATTAATTATGGCTGTACCTAAACGTAAAACATCACCTTCTAGAACTGGAAAGAGAAGATCTCATATTAAATTCTCTCCAAAAAATGTTGTTGAAGATAAAAAATCTGGTGAATATAGATTGTCTCACCATATTGACCTAAAAACTGGTATGTATAAGGGCAAACAAGTTCTGGACCCAAAGGATTAATAACTTAAATTTTCTTCAATGAAAAATTTAATAACAATTGCAGTTGATGCAATGGGTGGTGACGGATCTCCACAGAAGATTGTTAAAGGTATCAACGAACATCATAAAAAAAATAAAAACATATTTTATAATATTTTTGGAAATAAAAATGAAATTGAAAAATTCTTACCAAAGGATTTAAATTCTAATTGTTTTGAAATTACCCACACGATAGAAAAAGTAGAAGGCACTGATACTCCATTAGGAGCAGCCAAAAGAGGAAAAAATACAAGTATGTGGCTTGCTATTGAGAGTGTTAAAAATAAAAAATCTGATATTGTGATATCTGCAGGAAATACAGGAGCTCTTTTAGTTATAGCAAAACTAAATCTTAAAATGATAGAAAATATTGATAAACCAGCATTATCTGGATTATGGCCAAGCAAAAAAGGTATGAGTGTAGTTTTAGATCTTGGAGCAAATATTGAATGTAACGATAAGAATCTGATTGACTTTTCAATTATGGGAGCTTCATTATTTAAATCTCTATTTCCAGAAGAAAAACCAAAAGTAGCATTATTAAATATTGGATCTGAAGAATTAAAAGGTAATGATATTATAAAAGAAACCTATCAAAAATTAAATCAACTTAAAAATGATGATTTTGAATTTAAAGGATTTATTGAAGGTAGTCATTTAATGGATGGTGATGTTAACGTGGTGGTGGCAGATGGATTTACTGGTAATGTAGCTTTAAAAACTGCTGAGGGTACAGCCAATTTTATTACTAGCGAATTAAAAGAGACGATGACAAGTTCACTTATAGGTAAAATTTCATCGTTGTTAAATAATAAAAATTTAAAAAAATTTAAAAAAAGATTGGATCCTAGACTTTATAATGGAGCTATATTTATTGGCCTTGACTCACCTGTAGTAAAAAGTCACGGTGGAACCGATTATATAGGTTTTTCTAATTCATTAAGTGTATGTGAAAGAATTGTGAAGGGAAGTTTAATTGAAAAAATAAAAAAAAATATAAGTTAAAGAATGAGAGTCAATTTAACAAAAAAAGATATAATTAATTCTATTTATATGCAAATAGGATTTTCTAAAAAAATTTCTGAAAATTTACTTGACGATATAATAAACTTATTAATTACCAATTTAATCAAAAGTAAAAAAATTAAAATTTCAAACTTTGGTACATTTACCATTCGATCAAAAAAAAAAAGAATTGGCAGAAACCCCAAAACAAAAGAAACCAAAATTATATCGGAAAGAAATGTTGTTTTATTTAAACCAGCTAATCAATTTAAAGACTTTTTAAATTTAGAACGAAATGATCAAGACCGATAGTGATTATAAATCAATAGGAGAAGTTGCTAGATTGCTTAACTTAGTTAACAAAAAAAATGGCAAACTTAATACTCATACAATAAGATTTTGGGAAAAAGAATTTAAGCAAATAAAACCTAAAATTTTCGCAGGTAAGAGACGATATTACGATTATAATACTATTTCGTTAATCAAAAAAATTCATTTTTTGTTAAAAGATCAGGGTATGACCATATATGGAGTTAAAAAACTATTAAATAGCAATAGATCTTTACAACTTGACGAAGTTCAAAATAATTCTATAAGTGTCGATAATTTAAATATTAAAACAAAACTTAAAAAAATTTTAAATTTAACTAAAGAATTGAAAAAATTAAAATAATATGGCAAAAAAAACACATGTAAAAGTTCGCCTAGTTCCAGAGTCTAAACCTGATAGTCCTTTTTTCTACTATGTAAAAAAACCTGCCGGTGGAGAAAAAGCTAAAGTTAAGTTAAAATCTAAAAAATATAATCCAGCTACTAGAAAACATGAAATTTTTGTGGAAAAAAAATTACCACCACATAGTAAGTAATTATTTCTTCTTAAAATTTCTTCTTTCATAATTTATATATGACCAGATCATATTTTTCCATATCCTTCTTGTTATTTTATGATCTATATTTTGTTGAATAGATTTTCTTTTAATTTTATTCAAAATAATTTTTATTCTTTTTCTATCAACAATTTGGTTTTTAAAATCTTTCAACATTAGCACCTGATCAACTATAATAGTTCTTTTCTTAATTAATTTGATAAAAGCATTATCTAGATGATCTAATTTTTTTCTTAATTTAGTTAATTTTTTTTTTTTAACAGGCGACATTTATTCAATTGGATTATTCTATAAATATTATATTTATTATCTTATGTATATAGAGAATAAACAGATAAATAATGCTGTATCTATTTGGCTATTTTTTATGTTTTGGTTAATTGTCTTCATGATAATTATTGGGGGCTTAACTAGACTCACTGACTCAGGTTTATCTATAACTAAATGGCAGTTATTTTCAGGAATTTTACCACCTTTAAATCACGTACAATGGTTAAATTACTTTGATTTATATAAGCAAATACCTGAATTCGAGTTACAGAATTATTCTATGACTTTGAAGGAATTTAAAATCATTTTTTGGTGGGAGTGGATACATAGAATTCTTGGTCGTTTAATCGGATTATCTTTTTTATTGCCATTAATATATTTCTCTTTTTTGTTAAAGGTAAAAAAATTAATTAATTTATATTTTATTTTTGCTCTTATTTGTCTTCAGGGTTTTGTAGGATGGTATATGGTTTCTAGCGGTTTAGTAGACCGAGTTGATGTTAGTCATTATAGATTAAGTGTACATTTATTAATTGCCTTTTTAATACTTTCATTGATTAATTGGAATTATTTAAAACTTAAAAAATTAGATTTAAGCAATCAAAAAATAAATTTTTTTTTACCATTTATTTTATTATTTTTAATTTATTGTCAAATAGTAGTTGGAGCTTTCGTTTCAGGTATGGACGCTGGAAAAATCTATAATTCATGGCCTTTAATGGGGTCCTCATATTTTCCTGATGATAATACCTTTGGTAATCTTTTTACAAAAGAAGCGTTTGATGATCCGTCTCTAGTTCAATTTGTTCATAGAAATTTAGCATATTTAATATTGTTTTATTATTTCTACATACTTTTTATAATTTTAAAAAACAAAAACACTTCTTTTTATCCAATTATTAAAGTAATTGGAGGTTTGCTTATTTTACAGGTTGTATTAGGGATTCTTACTTTATTATTTGGTGCACAGATTGTTGTTGCTTCTATGCACCAAATAAGTTCAATTTTTCTAGTTAGCTCTTGTATTTACTTTTTATACTTAAATTCAGAGTCTAACTTACAGCCTTAAGACTTGGTTTGCCCGAAGATGTTAACGCTTGGTTTAAATCTTCAATGATATCATCAGGATGCTCAATACCAATTGACAATCTAACATAACCTGGGGTTACCCCAGCAGCTAGTAATTCTTCTGGTGTTAATTGACTGTGAGTTGTTGTAGCTGGATGAATTGCTAAACTTCTTGCATCACCAATATTTGCGACATGGTAAAACATTTTTAAGGACTCTATAAATTTCTTACCAGCCTCAACTCCACCTTTAACTTCAATGCCAACTAGTGCACCATTACCACCTTTAAGATATTTTTTTGATCTAGTGGCAATTTCACCTTCATGCAAAGTTGGGTAGATTACTCTATCGATACTTTTATGTTTTTTTAGAAAATCAACGACCTTCTCTGCATTTGAACAATGTTGTTTCATTCTAAGTGGGGCAGTTTCTAAACCTTGGATAATTCCCCAAGCATTGTCTGGAGCTAAAGGTGCACCTAGATCTCTTAATAAACAAACTCTAGCTCTGACAGCAAAAGCTACATTGGCACCTGTTAACTGAGGAACAACTTCTCCCCAAACAGCACCTCCATAACTTGCATCAGGTTCGTTAAAATTTGGTTGCCTTTTTGCATTAGCGGTCCAATCAAAATTACCACCATCAACTAGACATCCACCAATAACTGTTCCATGACCACCAATAAATTTAGTTAATGAATGAACCACTACTGCTGCCCCATGTTCAATTGGTTTACAAATAACTGGCGCTGCAGTGTTGTCCATAATTAAAGGTATATTATGTTTTTTTCCGATATCAGCAACTTCTTGTATAGGAAAAACTCTTAAATATGGGTTTGGTAATGTTTCTGCATAAAAACATCTTGTTTTTTCATCTATAAGTTTTTCAAAATTTTTTGGATCTGAAGGATCAGCATATCTACATTCAATACCAAGTTTTTTTAATGTATGTGTAAATAAATTGACAGTTCCACCATATAAATCCGTTGAACTTATAAAGTTGTCACCTGATTGACATACATTCATAATAGCAAATGTAGAAGCTGCTTGTCCTGAACCAACAGTTACGCAAGCGAGACCGCCTTCTAAAGCAGCAACTCTTTTTTCTAATACATCGTTAGTTGGATTCATTATTCTTGTATAAATATTTCCGAATTCCTTTAATGCAAAAAGATTTGCAGCATTTTCAGTATCTTTAAATTGGTAAGATGTTGTTCTGTAAAGTGGCACAGCTACAGCTGTAGTTGCGGGATCACTTCTATAATCACCACCGTGCAAAGCAATTGTTTCTGGATTTTTAATAGTTTTTGTCATTTTTCCCCTCTGTTTTTATTATATTGTGCTTTTGATAATTCAAGGTGCACAACTAATTTTTAAACCTTCGAAAAAATTTTTCGTATGATTAGTTTATTATAAATTTGATGTATGGTGCAAGTTATTAAAAAAGCCTAAATTACTATTGATTTTAAACAGTTTTATACAACCAATTAATTGACTTTTTAGTAATAAGAAGTATTAATCCTGCAGAATGACAAAATTTGTTAAAAAAAGTGAAATTTCATCTAATTGGTTTGAAATTGACGCAAAAAATGCTGTTGTGGGCAGACTTGCATCGATTATTTCTAAAATAATTAGAGGTAAGAATAAAAGCACATATAGCCCACATGTTGATCACGGTGACTTCGTTGTAGTTAAAAATATTGAAAAAATAAAATTTACAGGAAAGAAGTTTCAGAATAAAAAATATTATCGACATACTGGATATCCTGGAGGTATTAAAGAAATTACACCAGAAAAACTTAGTGAAAAAAAACCTAACGAAAGTCTTAAATTAGCAGTAAAGAGAATGTTGCCAGGCGGCGTTCTAGGAAGAAAACAACTGACAAAACTTAAAATGTATACAGGAGATAACCATCCTCATTCATCACAAAATCCTACAGTTATTGATTTAACTAAACTAAATAATAAAAATATAGTTAGAAATTAATTTTAAATGAATGAAAATACAAACAAACTAGACTTTAAAGATAGCATGTACGCCACTGGTAGAAGAAAAAAATCAATTGCTAAAATTTGGTTAAAAAAAGGGTCAGGAAAAATTTATGTAAACGGTAAAAATTATGATGATTATTTCAAAAGATCTAACCATAAAATGCAAATTTTAAGACCTTTTGAAATTATCAATCAATCAACTGGTTATGATGTCAGATGCAGCGTAAAGGGAGGTGGTCATACTGGTCAGGCTGGTGCAATGGTACATGGTATTTCAAAAGCTCTATTGCTATTTGACTCAAGTTTAAAACCAACTCTAAAAAAAGAAAAACTAACCACAAGAGACTCAAGGGCCGTAGAAAGAAAAAAATATGGTCACAGAAAAGCTAGAAGAAGCTTTCAGTTTTCTAAAAGATAATTTTTTTTTCTCTATAAACTGTTATAATAACTTATGGCTAAGCTTAATGTATTAATTGCTGGATCAACTGGTTACATTGGAATAGAACTAGTTAAAATTTTACTGAAACATAAAGATATTTCAATAAAGTATCTATGTGGCAATACTTCTGTAGGGAAAAAAATATCTTTTTACGACAAATCATTGAATTCAAAAAAATTACCTAAAATAGTTAAGTTTAATAAATCTTTTCTTAACGATGTTGAAATTGTTTTTACAGCGTTACCAAACGGAGAGGCTCAAATTATTTCAAAAAATTTATTAAATAAAAATGTTTTAATAGATATAGCTGCTGACTTTAGACTAAGATCTTCTAAAAATTATTTAAAATGGTATAAACAAAAACATAAAGCTCCACAAAATATTAAAAAGAGTATTTATTCTTTACCTGAATTTTCTTCTAAACATATTAAAAATTTTAAAATAATTTCTTGTCCGGGATGTTACCCGACATCTATATTATTACCTTTACTACCATTAATTAAAAAAAAATTAATCAAATTAGATAACATTGTAGCTGACTCAAAGTCAGGTTATTCTGGAGCAGGTAGAGGTGTTCATAAAATTTATGCTAAAAAAAATTTGTATGAGTCACTTAAAGCATATGGCGTTGGTCTTCATAGACATAACTCAGAAATAGAACAGGAAATAAAAAAATATACAAAGAAAAAAAAGTTTAATATTACTTTTACACCTCACTTATCACCGATGTTTAGAGGAATACTGAGTACTATATACATTGAAACCAATAACGGCGTTTCATTAAATAAACTTAATAACGCTCTTAAGAGTACTTTTTCTAAAAAACAATTTGTTAAATTAAAGAAAATAAATAGTCTTATAAGCACAAATGATGTTATTAATACTAATGATTGTCTTATATCAGTTTGTAAAACGAAAAATAAAAATAAATATATTATTTTATCTGCTATAGATAATTTGATCAAAGGAGGATCAGGACAAGCAGTACAAAATATGAATATTAAATTTAATTTACCTGAAAGCAGGGGACTACAATGAAAAAATCTTTATTAAGAATTATTACTTTCTTTTGTATTATAGTTTCTACTTCAACAAATGCATGGGATACAAATATTAAAGAAAATTGTTTAAATGAAAATCTAGATACTTGCTCTACTTCAGATATTACTGAAAAAAATTCTAAAACTAAATCTAATTCAAATATTAATAAGGTAGTTATAGATAAGAAAATAGAAGAGACAAAAAAAATTGTAAATAAAAAAGTTATTAAAAGCGAGAAAAAAATTAATAATAAAATAACAAAAATCGACAAAATCAATTTTGTTAAAGAATATAATAAAAAAAAATTTACTAAAAATTTAA